>CBHWET010000086.1:0-14927 GCA_966112985.1 uncultured bacterium
ACGTGAAAAAGTTGGAATTAACGGAACTGCGCAACACGGTATTGAACAGTTTAAGATTGTGACGTGCGGACACAAGGGCATCATAGTGGTAAGCTCTGTTGACCAGCTGATGAAACCCGTCCCTCAACGTCGTTCTCTGATTGCGCACACTGCGGACGCCCTGCGTGAACAGATCTCTAGTGGCACGTGGAGGGAGTTTTTGCCGGGAGAACGCGAGTTGGCTGCAGCACTCCGCGTCAGTCGCCCGACGGTGCGTGCGGCTTTGGAATTCTTAAGACGCGAAGGCCTGATTGAAGTCGCGCACGGACGACGACGCCGTATTTGCAACGTTGGAGCCAAACGTCTGCGAACAATTTCCATCAAACACGTCGCTTTGTTGACACCCCAACCGCTCCATCAAATGCCACCGTTCGTCATGATCTGGGTGAACGAACTTCGCGAACGGCTGATTGAAGCGGGATTTATTTTCGAAGTTGTCGTCAGCGGCGTTGCAAAAGCAGCCGATCCGCAACGACAGCTCTCACGATTGATAGAACTTCGCCCCACCGCAGCGTGGATTTTGTTTCTATCGAGTGAAGCAATGCAACAATGGTTCGCGGCTCAGGGACTGCCGTGCGTTGTGGCGGGATCCTGCTTTCCAGGAATCAAATTACCGTCGGTGGATATCGATGCTCGCTCCACGTGTCGTCATGCGGCGGGATTATTTCTTGCGAAAGGACATCAATCGATTGCCTTGCTTTTGCCAGAGGCACGCACCGCCGGTGACGAAGCGAGTGCAGCTGGTTTTCTGGAAGCCGTTCGCGCGTCCAGGATCCGCGATGTCCAGGCGTGCGTGGTTCATCACGACGGCACAGTCGAAGGCATTTGCAAAAAAATTGATGCACTTGTTGCGCGCGCCCATCCGGTCACGGCCCTGCTGGTGGCGCGCTCGCTGTATGCTTTGACCGCACAAACGTATTTACAGCGAAAGGGAATCAAAGTGCCTCAACAGATGACCGTCGTTTCACGCGACAGCGATGAATTTTTAGAATTCGCAGTGCCGACGATGGCGAGATACGCCTGCAATCCGTTGACGTTCGCCCGTCGCGTATCCAACTGCGTGCTACGAATGGCCACAGAAGGAATCGTTGCGCCTCGTCAAATACGGCTGACGCCAGAATTGGTGAAAGGTGAAACGATTGCTTAAAGCAGTTTCGGCAACGAAAGCACCAGCCTCCAGAGAAAACTCCAAACATCAAGATCCAGAGTTTCGACCGCGAACGGTCATCGAATTTCTATTGCCGTTCCTTTGCGGTTGTTGAATATCAGCGGCGTGAACTGGGTTACTCGAACAACACTGGCCGGGTGCATCGCAATTTGCGGATGCAATCAACAAACAGCTTCCGATTCCACTCCTGCGGCGCCAACTAATTCTGCAACAACTTCGCGTTCAGCTTCCAATCTGATCGAGGAAGTTCGGGCGGAAATGAAACCGAAGCATACGATGTCGATACCGCCTTCACCGAAGGTGACCGAACCTGCCGTTGCCGCGCCTGCCGAACCGACACCTCCGGTCGATACGAATCGAATCGCCGAGGCCGCCGAAGAGGATGCGCCTGTCTCCACTGGCAATAGTCGAGTGGACGCCATTCTGCGCGCGCGGCGCGAACATCCCTCTCCTGATCCGGCTTTGGTTGAACGTGCAAACAACGGCGACATTGCAGCACAACGTGAAGTCGGTGAATTTTACGGCAAACAATGGCGGTTTGAAGAATCCAATCAGTGGTACCGTCAGGCAGCCGATGCCGGGGATACAAAAGCACAATACATCATGGGTGTTCGTTATACCTTTGGCCAGGGTGTAGAAGTCGATCCCGCAGAAGCTGGCAAATGGTATTTGATGGCGGCCGAACAAGGACACGCTCAGTCACAATACAGTGTTGGACTGCGTTGGGCGCGTGGTGAAGCTGGTGAACCGAAAGATCTGACGGAAGCTTCGAAATGGTTCCGCCTTGCCGCCGACCAGGGACTTGGCACGGCGCAATTAAGTCTCGCGCGCCGCTACATCGAGGGCGGCGGCGTGGAGCAGGATTACATAGAAGCATACAAATGGTTGTGGCTTTGCCGTACAAACACCCCGGGCGCGACGAAATTGATTAAAGAGATCACGCCTAAAATGGCGCCGGAACAAATCAAACTGGCGAAGCAGATGGCCGCCGGTTTTGTCCCCAAGGCTCCCGAACCAATCAGAAGATAGTCCGCAAAGCGAGCCTGACAGCAGGTGGTCCATATAGCTGCCGGCAGGACTTCTAATTTTAAGCGACCAATTTAGTCGGTGAAAAAATAAGTCCCTGCTCACCTTGCGGTGAACAGGGACAAATTCGGGGATGGGAGCTCGCCACATCTCTCTTTCCCGTGCCGACATTAGGCGCTGCCTTTTTCAAGGGCTGCCGGCTTCCCGACGCTATTCTCCACGGCAAGCGGAGTCTTCGGCCTCGTAGCAGGGCCGTCGAGGGCGTTTCCGCCGCTCGCTTTTGAGTGAGGCTTTTCAGCTTGCTTCGACTGATGGTTGCGCCACCGGCCTGCAAACCAGGTCAAGACACGTCTGTGATTCTCTACCGCGTCTTGACCGCTTAGCTCGAGGACAGCCACCGCTTTTGGCAGTGCGTTCTCCCCGCGCCACGGGTCTCGCCTCTTCACTCTCAGGTTGCTTTTCGTCTCACAGTCCAGCGGTGTCTTTTTAAACATCGCCGGCTTGCGGAAGGTTTTCACGGATTCTGCCGAAACTCGTGTCCTTCCCGGCCCGAATGCTCACTTTGTTCTGCCTTTCGGCATTTTTCGCTTGGCGACGTATGCATTTCTGCCATCGCCAGAGTCATTCGCACCGTGCTGGGCCGCAGTAGCAACCGAATACCTTTTCGGGTTAACTGCGATTCACTCAAACACGAAACCAGTCTGAGTTACTTGACTCAATTCGGAACGGTTTCTAATCGCTCCTCACTGCTCGATTCCTTTTTCGCGTTTACTGACAACTCGCGAAAGTCGTCAGAGGAACCGGTGAATCCTGCCTCCGCTGAGAATCTTGCGATTCCTTTAAGAGGGGCCGAACCAACCAGCCTGGTTCAACCTTTCCCCGGTCACCCGGGATTATCCTCGAGAGTTCCGCGACTTTCTTTCGTCCGCCGCTTCGCTTTCTGTTCTTTCAGAGAACGCAATCAGATTAACATTTTTTCCCGATCTGACTACGTTTTGATATTGACAGAGTTATTCACCATTCGAACGCGGTGAATAACTTGTGGAAAATGCATTAAAACCAATAAATACGGGTACTTTTGCATTTTTTAGGTTTCCACAACTCTGAAGCCAAAATAGCCGTGATATACGAGGCGTGAATAAGTTTTTCCCCGAGCACTATTTACAAAGAGGCGTTACGTACTATTCCCGAACGTAAAAAATTAAAATGAAGCTGCAATAAAGAAAAAAGCCGCTCGAGGAAATCGAGCGGCTTTAAGAAAATGCCTGTATTTACTTGGCTTTTTTGGTCTTCACCTTCGCAGCGGCTTTCTTGCGCTTCAAATATGAGGCGCGACGTCTTTGTTTTTGCACTTTGTTAGATTGCTTTCCCATAGTTCTCTTTGTGTAATTGTTTTTGTTTAGCGGAATATGAAGATTCAGGCGAAATCGTTCAATATCTATTTGTTGTTAGTAACTCTGGCACTGGTGGGTTGCGCAAGCCCCTCCGCTAACAAGGACAAATCGCACACAGCAGCAACAAAGGAAGGAGATAAGCGCAAGCCGAAGAAGGAGTTCGCCACTCTTCGGTTTCATCTGGAAACAAACCTGGATGGCACCCAGAAAACGCGGTCCGTCCCTATTTACCGTGCGAATCCGATCTACGTTCCGATCGAAGAACTGGTGTTCCTCGACGAGGGGTCCGTTGAAAAAGCGTCTGTGGCTGATTTCGGCGGCAATTATGTTATCCAACTCGTTTTCAACCGCCATGGGGCTTTTTATCTGGATACATTGACAACCTCGAACAAAGGAAAGCGCCTTGCGATCTACTGCGAATTTGGTGAATCCAAAGACGTGGTTGAGAAACGATGGCTCGCCGCGCCAGTAATCGAGACCCGCAATGCCACCGGCATGCTGACTTTCACGCCCGATGCAACCCGCGAAGAAGCCGAGCGGATCGTAAATGGATTGAACAACGTGGCGAAAATAATCAAGAGCCGCAGTCGCTACTAATCGCTACGGCCGATGCCCTCCCCGTTTAATCCGACAACATTGACCAGGTCTCTCCTGATCACTGCCATTCTCACTGCCTTGACCTGCACTGCGGAAGTGTTCCGGCTTCCAACAGCGAATCGCAGCCTCTATGACAAAGGGAGTGGCGAACGCTTTTTCGTCGGCACAACCGGAAAGCCATGGGAAAGCGGAACATTTGGATGCGTCCGGTCAGGCGGGCATCAAATGCATGAAGGTCTCGACATCCGCTGCCTCCAGCGTGACAAACGCGGCGAACCGATCGATCCGGTTCTCGCAACAGCAGACGCAACGGTGGCGTACGTCAACCGCAAGCCTTCCCTTTCGAATTATGGCAATTACATCATTCTGCGCCATCAGATCGAAGGAATGGAGATATTCTCCGTTTACGCTCACCTGGCTGAAGTTCGAAGCGGACTAAAACCGGGAGCAGTCGTCAAAGCTGGTGAGCAGATCGGCGTCATGGGGCGCACCAGCAATACGCGGGAGCGGATTTCAAAGGAACGGGCTCACGTCCATTTTGAAATTAATCTTTTGATCAATGATCAGTTTTCCCAATGGCACAAAAAAACGTCGCCGAAACAGCGGAACGATCACGGGGATTGGAACGGACAGAATCTTCTGGGTCTCGATCCTGAGGCTATTCTTAAATTGCAGAAGATCCAGGGAGATACGTTTAGTCTGACCCGCTATATCCAGAATCAGCGCGAGCTTTGCCGTGTTTTCGTGAGAGAAACGAACTTTCCATGGCTACGACGATATGCGCCTCTGATTCAACGCAATTCCGCCCCCGTCTCGGGCAGAATTGTCGGATATGAAATGTCACTGAACTTCAACGGCATCCCATTTCGCTTAATCCCCCGCACGGCCGCTGAGGTAAACGGAAACGCAAAGGTTCAACTTCTTTCTGTTAACGGCGCGGAAGCTGAGGCAAACCCATGCCGAAACCTTGTCAGCAAGCGAGGAAAGTCTTGGCAATTGACCTCGCACGGCGAGAATTTGCTCAATCTTTTGACGTATTAAAACCCTATTGCCAACCCTAAGGGTTTTTGCCATGCTCGGAGCAAGTCACCACAGTCATGAGAAGTCCAGACAGCAGAGTCAGGCTCGCGCAACGCGTTTCGTTGCGTACTCATCGTGCATCTGAGCGGGGCTTTACGATTACGGAATTGCTCGTAGTCATGGTGATCATCGCAGTTTTGGCTTCATTACTTTTCCCCGCCTTAAATCGAGCGAAAGGCCGCACACAAAGCATCGCCTGCCTTAATAATTTAAAGCAGCTTCAGTTCGCCTGGCACATGTACGTTGATGATAACGACGGCCAGCTGCCTGCAAATAACGCTGATTACGGCGGCAAGAGTGGCAGCGGGATTTCATGGTGTCCTGGCAACGCGCGAACGGATGTCACCACAGAAAACATTCAACGCGGGTTGTTGTTTCCCTATTTAAGAGCGACTGACGTATATCACTGCCCGGGCGATAAAGCGAAGGCCGAGACGATCGATGGCGAAAAACTAAATATCGACCGGACCCGTAGTTACAGCATGAGCGGATCAATCAACTCTGACTCGGCCGGTCAAACGATCCCTACGTTCAAGAGATTTTCCGACATGATTAATCCGCCGCCGCATATGGTTTTCGTGTTCCTTGACGTAAATGAGCAATCCATTTCGGACGGGCGTTTCGAATTATATCCAGAGTCACCAAAATTCGAACAGGTATGGGTCAACATGCCTTCAGATCGCCATAACATGGGCGGCAATCTAAGCTTTGCTGACGCGCATGTGGAGCATTGGAACTGGGCAGCACCCAAGCGATACAAATCCTCCAAACAATCACCATCCAGTTACGCCGATCAACGAGACCTCCAACGGATGCAGAACGGGCTCGCGCAGTAACAGTCTGTTCTGTCGCACAATCACGACCGAGCAGCCATTCCTGCGATCTGCAATGCTTCGCTTCCCTCGCCGCTCCCGCTACTCACACAGTAACGCCTTTACTTTGATAGAACTGCTGGTCGTGATCGCTATCATTGCGATTCTGGCGAGCTTGTTGTTGCCAGCCCTTTCGAAAGCAAAGGTTCAGGGTCAATCCGTGTCGTGCATGAATAATCTGAAGCAACTGCAGGCGTGCTGGCATATGTACGCAATGGATAACAATGATCTGCTCCCTCCGAACAACTACATCTACGACATCAATTCACAACAGGCCTTTTCGAAAGGCGCCTCGTGGTGCCTCGGCAACACACGAACGGATACGACGACTTCCAACATCGAAAATGGCGTGTTGTTTGAATACAACCGATCAACTGCCATTTACCATTGTCCTTCGGATAACTCTCACGTGGTGGATGCCGCCGATCAGCCGCTGCCGATGTTGCGAACGCGCAGCTACAACATGAGCCAATCGGTCAATGGCTATCCCGAATATCAGCCGCCGAACAGTTATCCAATCGGCACGTTAATACCAAACTTCAAGCAACTCACCGAAATCAGAAACCCGATGCCGGCAAATTTGTTCGTTTTCATCGACGTCCATGAAGACGAAATTCTCGATTCATTGTTTGGCATTCCGACACAGGTTTATGGCGTTCAAAACCAATGGTGGGACCTACCGGCCAACCGGCATGGACAGGCGGCAAACTTGTCATTTGCCGATGGACATATCGAACATTGGAAATGGAAGAAGAAGAAGGCATTTTCAGCCCTTCCTCAAAACGTTCCGGTTGATGAGGCGGAGGATTACCAGCGTGTCGAAGCCAGTGTTCGCCAGACCTGGGACTAACAATTCGCCCTTGCGCACAGACGTCTCGGGGATTATTTCTTTCCGCCCGTATGAATTATAAAATTTCCCGCCGCGCCGCGTCACTTGCGCCGTCGCTTACCCTGGCAATCGATTCGAAAGCCAAGCAGATGAAAGCTGAAGGAATCGACGTCGTCGGCTTTGGTGCGGGCGAACCGGATTTCGACACGCCCCAACACATCAAGGACGCCGCGATCAAAGCGATCAACGAAGGATTCACGAAATACACACCCAGCAGCGGCACGCCTGAATTGCGGCAGGCAATTGCGGACAAATTCAAACGCGAGAACGGCCTGACTTACAAGCCATCGCAAATCATTGTTTCATCCGGCGGCAAGCACTCTTGCTTCAATGTCATCGCAGCGACATGCGAAGCCGGTGACGAAGTCATCATCCCCGCGCCGTATTGGTTAAGCTATCCCGAGATGGTGAAGCTGGCCGAAGCCACGCCGGTCGTGATCAACACGAGCGACAAAACGGAATTTAAAGTCACGCCCCAACAACTTCGCGATGCCATCACGCCGCGGACACGGTTGTTCATTCTCAATTCACCGAGCAACCCGACCGGCAGTGTTTATACGCGTGACGAAATCAAAGCACTTGGTGACATCTGCGTCGAAAAAGGCGTGCTCATCATGAGCGACGAGATTTACGAACACCTGCTCTATGATGGTGCCACGCACACGAGCGTCGCGAGCTTTTCACCAAAGCACTTCGAACACACGATCATCGTCCACGGTCTGGCGAAGGCGTATTCAATGACCGGTTGGCGTATCGGCATCACTGCTGCACCGGAGCCAATCGCGAAAGCCATCGATGCTTTGCAGAGCCATAGCACCAGCAACCCGACGTCCTTTGCCCAAAAAGGCGCCGTTGCTGCCCTGAATGGACCGCAAGATCATTTGAAACCATGGCTCGCTGAATTTGCGAAACGGCGTGCGTATGCTCACGAGAAATTCAACAGCATTCCGGGCATTTCCTGTGTGAACGCCAAAGGCGCCTTCTATCTGTTCCCGAACATTTCCAAACTCGGCCTGAAGTCGATGGACTTCGCCGCGAAATTGCTGGAGCAGGAAAAGGTCGCTGTCGTTCCGGGCGTTGCGTTCGGCGCAGATGACTACATTCGTATCAGCTACGCAACAAGCCTCGACAACATCAAGAAAGGTCTCGATCGCCTCGAAAAATTCGCGAGAGGCATCGCGAAATAATTTTCTTTCGAAGAACACACCCGGCGCAAAGTTAAACCTTTGCGCCGTTTTCTTTTCAGGAAAGAACGGTGAGCTTTCCAGTGCTGTCGCCCACCCGTTCAACCGGTACACCATGGTAATCAAGCATCGATACGAAGAGATTAGACATCGGCGTTTCACTGTTAAATTTCACATGGCGTCCCGTCGTGATATTGCCACCCCCGCGTCCAGCAACAATCACCGGCAGGTTATCGTGGTTATGCGCGTTGCCGTCAGATAAGCCACTGCCGTACACAATCGTGCAGCGATCCAACAAAGTTCCGTTTCCTTCTTTCGTCGTCTTGAGGCGATTAAGGAAGTACGCGAACTGCGTCATATGAAACCGGTTGATCTCCGCAATTTTCTTCTTCTTTTCAGCAACGTATTCGTGATGAGACAGATTGTGGTGTCCATCAGAAATACCGAGATTCGGATAAGGACGATTGCTGCCGTCAAAGGCGACCATGAATGTCGCAATCCGCGTCGAGTCCGTTTGGAAGGCCAGCGCGAGCAGGTCAAACATCAATTTAACGTGTTTTTCGAAATCGCGCGGAATGCCGGTCGGCTTATGAAAGTCAGGAATCGTCGCGGCGAACTTCTCCGATTGCTCAATCCCTCGTTCCACCTCACGCACCGCGGTTAAGTACTCATCAATTTTGCCCTGGTCTGTCCGGCCCAGATTGCTCTTAAACCTCCGGGCATCCTCGGTGATAAAATCGAGCACGCTCTTTTGATACTGCTGACGGAGGGCACGGCTCTTTTGGGTTTCACCAAGGAGTTTGTTCGAAAATAAACGTTCAAAAACCAGGCGCGGATTGACTTCTGGCGGCATCGGCGTCGTGGGAGTCTTCCACGACAGATTGGATTGATACGCGCAGGCGTAACCTGAGTCGCAACTGTTTTGACGATTGTGCTCGCAAGCGAGCTCGAGTGACGCGAAGCGAGTTTGACTGCCGATCTTCTGCGCAGCCATCTGGTCAGCCGACACTCCAAGCCTCACATCAGCTCCTCCAGTCTTGCGGGCATGGCAGCCAGTAAGAAATGTCGCGGAAGCGCGGGCGTGGTCCCCTGCCCCATCTCCGTGGGGACGGGCCTGATCATGCGCAAGTCCCGTCAGAACGAGCAGCTCATCACGAACGGGCGCGAGGGGCTGTAGAATATAAGGCAGTTCGAAATCTGCGCCGACAGCGGTGGGCGTCCAGTCAGCCATGTTGGCGCCATTTGGAACGTAAACAAACGCCATCCGCTTCGGTAAAGTTTCCGCCGCGTTTGAAGCAAACGCCTTCATCGGCGACGCCATCGCTTCAAGCATCGGCAGCGCCATCGCGGTGCCAAGCCCCCGCAGAAACGTACGACGTGGAATGTGCCACTTCGGTGTCATGGGGTTTTGACGAAACTACCGTGAAAATGTTTCAAAGACAAACCATCAACTGCGCATCACTTTGGAGACACCACTTTCCATGAGGGATCTGAGGGCACTCCAAGCAGACTGAATCCTTTGATTCGGTCGATTCCATCCATCAGCCAGATGTTCAAATCGCCGCTGCCATTTTCCAACAGAAAGTCCCAGCCGCCATCAAAGTTGTAGTCGTTCACACCGACAATCCAGCTGTTGGCCTGGGTCGGGAACAAACCGGTCGAACTCACGTAAGTCGTGCCGTTCATAATCCACGCCTGCATATAGCCGAACTGATTTTCAAAAATGATGTCGGTCTGACCATCAAAATCGACATCTGCCAACGCCATCACATACCAACCGCTACCGAGAGTTTTGCTATTCCGGATTGCGAATGACTGCGTAACGGTCGTGCCGTTCATCAGCCAGATCCATAAAGAGCCGCCGGTCTCCTGCCACAGGATATCGCTCTGGCCGTCATTGTTCAGATCGTGAACACCAGCCACTCGCCACGCCGAACTCACCGGGTTCTGCGGATTCACGTACGTATAAGTTAAAAAGTTCGTGCCCTGCATGTAATAAATCGCGATGAGACCGCCATCGCTCTTGAACACGACGTCAACGTTTCCGTCATTGTTGAAATCGCCCTGCCCCACCAATGCCCACGTCGAACCTGCGACCGAAGGCAAAGCTAATGTCGAGAGGTAATTCGTGCCCGACATCAATGACAGGCGCAGCGATCCGTCGATCTTTTGCCAAAGCATGTCTGCCCGCCCGTCATGGTCGAAATCAGGTTTTGAATCGGTCATCGCAAAAATGCCAGTGCCCACGCCACTGGTTGCTGAGACATAAACATAGGAGCCGGTGTATGGAGAACCAAACGTCAATTGATAGGTGCCGATGTTCGGTAATGTCAGTGTTGCATTGGAGGCTCCCGTCACTTGGTAGCTGTAATTCGTCGCACCAGCGACCGCAGGAATCCGAATGTAATTCGTGCCGATCAATGCCGTCACAATTTGAAAGCTTCCCGACGTGGGCGCTCCGCCACTGCCGTTTTGAATATAAAACGTGAACGTCTTGCCGGTGATCCCCGCCGGAGCGAATGTCCCCGCCTGAAAGACGATGAAATTTGTTCCCGCTACCAAAACATTGCCGACACGCGGAACGGTGTTGGTATTGGCGCTGACGGTGAATGTCACGTTGCCATCGCCAACGTTGACGTTACTGGATGTAAGAGTGATCCAACTATTCGTTGTCGCAACGAGCCACGTACAATCACTGAAGTCTCCGTCCACGGCCACGCTGCCGCTGCCGCCGCTGGAGTTGATGAAAACGTAATTGGTATTGATCGTGTAAGAGCAGGTCTGCACCGTTAATACCGCGTTACTGCTCGTAACCGAACCAGATCCGTTTTTCACGATAACGCGATACGCTCCTGCATTCTTCGGTTGAACATTAGTCAGGGTCAGCGTCGAAGCTGTTTTGCCAGTGATCGAAACGCCCTTGAACTGCCATTGATATTTCAACGGAAGCAGACTCGACGCGGTGACGCTCAGCACGACGGTCGTGCCAGCCGTTGCGGTTTGATCTTCTGGTTGTCCAATAATCGTCGGCGGTGGCGCAATCGTCAGGAACGCATTCGAACTGATCGTCGATGCATCAAGGTTGCTCACGATGACGGAGTAATTGGCGGACGCGCTGTATTGAAGATTGCTCAACGTGAGGCTCGACTTCGTCGCTTTCGGAATCGCGACACCATCCTTGAGCCACTGATAATAATAGGGCGATGTACCGGAGACTTTCACGGTGAAGGTCGCCGTCGATTTCAGCGCATTCGTCCGGCTGAGCGGCTGCTGGGTAATCGTTGGGGGAACTTTGGCGAGGCGATAAATGACGCCAGCGCCATTGCCGCCCGCTGTCGTTGCGCCGTAAATCGCTCCGTCGGAAGCTTCGGTCAGGCCTGCCACAGGAGATATGCCATTCGTAAATGACAAATGAGCAAGGGTTGTCAACGCACCATTCGTCGTCATCTGAAAAACGGTTCCGCCTTTATACTTCCCGCCGGCGTACGTGCTTCCATAGATCTTGCCATTGCTCGCCTGCATCAACTGGTTCGGGGCAGCACCGTTCGTCACCGCGAAGTGAACGATGGTTGTCAGCGTACCCGCAGGAGTCATTCGATACACGGTACCCGCATTAAACTTCCCGCCTTTTGCTGTCGTGCCGTAGAAGTTGCCATCGGTCGCAAGAATCAGACCGGCAGACGGGTTGGCACCATTGGATTTTTTGAAGAACACGAGGTTCGTCAAATCACCATTTGCCGCGACCCGGAAAATCGTTCCATTGTTCGTCAGCCCACCGCTCGTGGTAACACCGTAAAAGTTTCCGTCAGCCCCGATGCAAAGTGGTCCAACAGGATTCGCACCGTTCGAACCGGTGAACGATGTTAACGTCGAAATACCTCCTCCATTGGTCGATGCTGAAAAGACAGTTCCTAATCCCATCGTGCCACCGCCAGCTGTGACACCATATAGGGTGCCATTTGCCGCCTGAACGAGCGGACCCGCCGGTTTCTCGCCGACGCCCGGATTGAATTGGCTCAACAGTGTCGCATTGCCAGCGCTATCCGTGCTGAACAATGCGCCCGCAAAATCATCTCCGCCATAAACCGTCGTATAATAAAATTTTCCATCCGCGCCTTTTAAGAGGCCATTCGGCAACTGTCGATCAAACGTCCATAGCACTGAATGAATGCTCGTAAGCTGTCCGTCCAAACCCAGTTTATAAATTGATCCCAATTCATTGGTGCCCCCGGCAGCAGTCGTACCGTAGAGGAAGTTATCATCGCCTAAAACCATTTGTGAATGCGGGGCTGAACCGGATGATTTCTCAAACGAATGAAGAACTGAACTCTGCGCGTCAGGAGTGACTTTCAGAATAGCGCCAGCCCCATTATCGCCACCTGTTGCGCTGGCAACATAAAAGTTACCATCATCGCCGATCGTAATTCCGTTTAGATTCTGGCTCACACCGAGGTCCAGAAACGAAGTCACCTGCTCGTCGAGTCCGATCTGAAACAATGCCTTGTCGGCCACGCCATAAATAATTCCATTTGTGGACTGGACCATCCGCGCGCGTGGATACAATCCATCACTGCCCCCCGAGAAGGAATGCAGACGGGTAAACGTCCCATCAGTTGTGATCTTGAAGACAGTTCCGTAATTTGAATCTCCTCCAACTGCGGTTGTGCCGTATAGAACGCCGTTTGTGGCTTGCAGTAAAGGTGCTGCAATATTGATTCCTTCCGAGGTCGTCAGTTCGTGCAACATGGTGAAGGTGCCCGACGTCGTAATCTTGAAAACAAAGCCCACGCCATTTGTGCCGCCAAAAGGTGCTGTGCCATAAAAGCTTCCATCGGTTCCTTGAATCAACGTCACGTCCCCACTCTCCAGCTCGCTGATGTTGGCGAGGATCGTCAACGCGCCGTTGGTTGTCATTCGGAAGAATGACGCTTTGTAATCCTGACCGAACACAAATCCATAAAAGTTACCGTCGGAAGCACGAACCAGGGCCGCCGGGCTGCTTTTAGGCGGCGTCAGTTTGGGAAACGAATTCACAATTTTGAGAACGCCATTCGTCGTGACACGGTAAATGGTCCCGCCATTGTTCGTTCCGCCGCCGAATGTGCTTCCCCACAAGTTTCCGTCAGCCGCCAAGACGAGCTGTTGCGGAGAAGCCAAATCACCCGTCTTGCTCGATTCTAACGACACCAGTTGTTCGTAACTTCCTTCTGGACTTATCTTATAAATGACGCCGATATCATTTGTTCCGCCGTACTGGGTAATGCCGTAAAACCACCCGTCTTGCCCCTTTGTCAGCGCACCGAACGGCAGTCGTGCCGGTGAAGGCAGTTTGTAAACGGTTTCAAAGGTTAGTGCGGAGGCAGTTGCCAGCCCAAGCACGAATGCAATAAAGGCCAGTACGCACTTCAACATGAGAGACGAACGGCGGAGAGATATTTCCATAAACTCGCTTTTCAAAGGATTGCCATATTTCCAACAACAAAACCCCATCGCAAGCAAACTTTGCGCCGCTTTGCTATTCAAATTGCGCTTTCGATCCGTATGCTGTTCGCCGCATGACGCGTCTCATCCAACTGAATCATCCAAAAAGCGGCCGCCGCGTTGCCATCGTCGAGAACGACACGCTCCGCTTGCTCAAGAAGTTCCGTTCCGTCCTGGAGCTTTCTCTCGCTGCGATCGATGCCAACAGCTCGCTCGAGAAATTAATTTCGAAAAGCCTTTCGACAGAGACGCTTGACTACGATGCCGCTTACCGCGGCAAAGCCGGCTGGAAAATCCTGCCCGCGTTCGATCATCCGACAGAACCGAATCGCTGCCTCGTCACGGGCACCGGCCTGACGCACAAGAAAAGCGCCGATAACCGCCAGGCCATGCACGTCAGCAAAAAAGCCGAGCTTAGCGACAGCATGAAAATGTATTTCTGGGGCGTCGAAGGTGGACGGCCCGCGAAAGGGAAAATCGGCGTGCAACCCGAATGGTTCTATAAAGGCCATGGAAATATTTTGCGCGGACACAACGACGCACTCGAGGTTCCCTCTTTCGGAGACGACGGCGGTGATGAAGCAGAGATCGCAGGCGTATACGTCGTCGATAGCAAAGGCAAACCACGTCGCATCGGACTGGTACAAGGAAATGAATTTTCCGACCATGTCATGGAGCAAAAGAATTATCTTTATCTCGCCCATTCCAAGCTTCGTTCCTGTGCTCTCGGGCCTGAATTGATTGTCGACGCTGATTTCTCCGACGTCCTGGGCAAAGCGTCCGTCGAACGCAAAGGCCAAGTGATCTGGTCACGCGACATTCATACTGGCGAGAAAAACATGTCGCACACCCTGGCGAACCTCGAACATCATCATTTCAAATACGCTGCGCATTGCGTCCCTGGCGATACACATATTCATTTCTTCGGCGCCGATGCCTTTAGCTTCGGGGATAAGTTGCAATTGCAAACCGGCGACGTGATGGAGATTGAATTCACCGGCTTTGGCCGTCCCTTGCGCAACCCGATCAAAGTCGACCGTTCAAAACAGCAGTTAAAGACTTTGCGGCAACTCTGAGGTCGGAGTTCAACCTTCAGGTTGCCGGAATTAAGTCCCTGCAGCGCGGTCTCTGACCGTCGCATATTTCTCTGCCGTTCGAAATCAGCGACGGTCAGAGACACGCCGCTACAAAAAAACG
>CBHWET010000087.1:0-14827 GCA_966112985.1 uncultured bacterium
ACTCGATCAAACAACAGCTTTTAGATTCGGCATTGGCGGGTAAAGACATTGAGCAATGTGAACACATTTTCATGGCTGCTGGCGTTCTTCCACTTGCCGACATTGGAAAGACTGCATTCCGCACGCTTTGCGCCGAGGTCGAAACGTTTATAGAACGCCTCCAACCTTTCTGCCCCCGAGAAACATTACCGGCGATTAATGTCGATTTTGCTATCAATGAATTCCGACTCAATGGCCGCCTGGTGGGGCTTACACGAAACGGTCTTTTAAGGTATCGGGTTGCCAGCGTCAAACCAACGGACCTTTTGAAACTGTGGATACCACACCTCGTTCTCAATATCGTTCAAGCGTCGGGACGCGCGTCCGAAGCAATTCACGTTGGGTCGGATGAAACTGCCGTGCTATCACCGGTTCGCGATGCGCGCGCGAGACTCGAAGAGTTGCTCAACTTATATTGGAAAGGATTAACAACGCCGCTGAAGTTTTTTCCTCAAAGTTCTTTTGCTTATGCGCGAGCCAAACAACGCCAGGCAATCGGCAAAGGGCGCGCGGAACCCTTAGGGGAAGCTTACAAGAAGTGGAACGACATGACTGTTCGCGACGGGGTTGATTACCGCACTGTGCCGGGTGAAAGAGCAAATCCTTACTTCGAGCAGTGTTTCAATGAATCGGCTCCTTTCGATCCTGAGTTTGAGGCAATAGCAGAAAAGGTATTTGGCGTTATTTTAGCCAGCCAGAGGTCCGCCGAATGAACTTCGACTTAAACAAAACCTCATTGGATTTTGGCGCGTGCCTGATTGAGGCGAGTGCCGGAACAGGCAAGACTTACACGATTGCGGGGCTGGTGCTGCGATTGTTAATCGAAAAGAACCTTTCTGTCCGAGAAATTCTTGTTGTTACGTACACGAACGCGGCGACAGAAGAATTACGTTCCAGGATTCGCGATATCCTCGTTCAGGCGGCCAAAACATTTGCGTCAGGCAAAACGACCAATCCTTTTCTGCATGCACTTTATTGTGCACATCAGGAAAATGCTCAGGAAATACTCACACGCCTTGAACGGTCATTATGTAGTTTTGATGAGGCTTCGATTTATTCGATCCACGGATTTTGCCAACGGACACTTAAAGACCGAGCGTTCGAAAGCGGTGTTCTGTTCGACACGGAACTGGCAGCGGACATTTCGAACTTGCTTGAAGAAATTTCCGAAGACTACTGGCGCAACCACTTCTACAACGCCAATCCCCTGCACGTAAGCTTTGCCCTGAAGAACAAGTTTTCTCCCAAGCGGTTTTTACCACTGCTGCGAAGCTGCTTAAATTATCCGGCAATTAAATTCCTCTCGCCCATCGGTGATAGGTCCATTAACTCGATAGCAGAGGAACTTGCAGAGCGATTTCAAATCGTACAGTCAATATGGACGACCCGAAAGGCGGAGATCAAACACCTCTTTGGTTCACACCAAAAGAAGAACTGGGCGAACACTCCCTATAATGACGATGAGCAAGTCGCGGAGTTCTTCTTGCGACTAGAGAAATGTTTTGCGACCGGCTCGAGCCCGACTGATCTAGAGTGCCTGGACCTCTTCTGCAACGAAAGTTTGCGGGCAAAGACCGGCAAGAACAAAACGCCTCCGGAACACGCCTTTTTCAACGCGTGTGACGCGCTCTGCAAAACAGAGACCGATTTCGTCCTCGCATTGCAATTGGACTTCGTTCGCTTTGCACTACAGGAGTTACCGAAGCGCAAAGAAGCTCGAAAAATGCAATCGTTCGATGACTTGCTCACACGGCTTCACGATTCCCTGCGTGGACCAGGTGCCAACAAGCTCCGAGGCGAGATCCGGCGACGATATCGCGCCGTGCTAATTGACGAGTTTCAAGACACCGATCCTATTCAATATGAGATTTTTCGTAATCTGTTTTACACAGGCGAACATTACCTGTTTTTGATCGGTGACCCCAAGCAAGCGATTTACGGATTTCGCGGTGCCGACATTTTCACCTACATCAAAGCTGCGAATACAGTAGATCGCACATTTACGCTGGGCCACAATTGGCGATCCGAATCCGGGCTGGTCGCTGCGATCAATACCGTGTTCTCGCACGCTCCGCGTCCGTTTGTTTTCGAAAAAATCGGCTTTCACCAGGTCCAGGCCAAAGGGGAAGCAAACCGAACGCCCCTAACAGTTGGAGGAAAACAACAGTCTCCGTTTGAACTCTGGTTCTATCCCCGCGGACAGGATGAAAAGGCTGTTTCAAAGGATTCCGCCGAAACAGAACTTCCAAGAATTGTCGCGGCAGAAATCGCACGACTCCTTACTGGCGAGACGCATATCGGTGAGCGCCGGGTTCGCCCGGAGGATATCGCCGTGCTTGTTTTGGAAAATCGGCAGGCGCAAATGATGCAGGAAGCGTTAAATGCACTCGGTATTCCGAATGTACAGCAGACGAATGCAAGTTTGTTTGAAGTGCGCGAAGCCACCGAACTGCATCGTATTTTATTGGCGGTTGCACAACCGCGCAATTGGTCCCTTGTCAAAGCGGCCCTGGCGACGGACATCATTGGTCTCGCCGCCGATCGAATCGCACAGATGACCGATGATGATGCGGAGTGGAAGAATGTCCTTGAACGATTTCATCGTTACTTTGACCTCTGGACCACGCGCGGCTTCATCCAAATGTTCCGTGCGGTTCTACAACAGGAAAAGGTTCGTCCACATTTGCTGTCGCAGCCTGACGGCGAACGTCGCCTGACTAACGTTCTCCATCTTGGCGAAGTACTGCAACGAGCTTCGACAGAGCAAAGGCTTGGTGTAGCTGGCTTGTTGCATTGGTTTGCAATTAAACGAACTGAGAGGAACGTCACTGACGACGAATATCAGTTACGGTTGGAGCGCGATGAAAATGCTGTAAAGCTAGTGACGGTTCACAAAAGCAAAGGGCTCGAGTACGGCATTGTATTTTGTCCGTTCAGCTGGAAACACTCCGAAATCAGTCGTGGTGGTGAAGACGTTGTGTTTTTTCACGAACGCGACACAGGCCAATTGGTTCGAGATCTTGGCTCTGAACAGTTCGATGTTCATCGGGAGCTTGCCATCGAAGAGAAGCTGGCCGAAAACGTACGCCTCCTTTATGTAGCGCTCACACGGGCGAAACACCGCTGTTATTTCGTCTGGGGCCATTTCTATAAGGCTGAGAGCTCGGCACCGGCTTGGCTGCTTCATCGTACGGCAGCTCCCGCGACGAGTTCTGCCGTGGATCTAAAAACACTGACCGATGAAGCGATGCGGACGGACCTTGCAAAACTGCAAACAGCGTCCACTGATGCCGCAGGATTTTCAGCTATTCAGGTCCGCGATGTTCCAGATTCCGATGCAGTTGATTACAAACCCGCACCACAATCCGATCGGGCCCTCCAACCTCGAACGTTCACAACGTCAGTCCGGAGCGATTGGAGAACCACAAGCTATTCTTCGCTGACGAGAGAATGGGAAGACGACACGCCAGATTATGACCAGATGGAAAGTGCGGCTTCGCAGGCCGCAGCTGGCAGCATCTTTTCATTTCCAAAAGGATCAAAGCCCGGCATTTGTCTGCACGAAATCCTGGAAGTTTGTGATTTCACCGAAACTGACGTGTCCGTACTCAAGGAACTCGTCGACAAGAAACTACAAGAACATGGCTTCGCAGCTGAATATAGCGAAACTGTGTGTCAATCGATCACAAACGCACTGTCCGTCAGCCTGGATAAGAACATACCCGGGCTGAAGCTGTGCACTGTAGCAGCGCACGATCGCATTGCAGAAATGGAGTTTTATTTTCCGCTCCGCCGCATATCACCGTCTACATTTCAGGACATTTTTACACGACATAACGTGCTGCAGACGGCCGATATGCCGTTTGTCGAAACAAGTGGCTTAACGTTTCATCCCGTTTGTGGCTATCTGAAAGGTTTTATCGACCTCGTGTTTCAATCAGAGGGAAAGTTTTACATTGTCGATTGGAAATCGAATTGCCTCGGGAATACTGTGGAAAGCTACGGCCCGGAAGCCTTGCGAACGGCAATGCTCTCGGAAAACTATATCCTGCAATACCACCTTTACAGTCTGGCTTTGCATAAGTATCTCGAAAGCCGATTACCCGGTTACGATTACGCAAAACATTTTGGAGGCGTGTTCTATGTGTTCTTACGCGGTCTCGATCCAGGGCGCCCCGAATACGGGGTGTTCCGTGATCGTCCGAGCGATCGTCTGATGCGCGAACTCGCGACAAAATTGATCCGCTCATGATTCACCTCACATCATCGGCCGTGGAATCATTCGTGGAGCATTTATCTCCACTCGATCGCCATTTTTCTTCTCTGATTGAAAAACTCTCTGGCCAGGAAAATCCACAGCTTCGTCTTGTGGCTGCCCTGGCCAGCTATTCAACAATTGAGCAAGGTCATGTTTGCCTGAACCTCAAACGATTGCCGCGAAAACTTCATTACGCGGAGGGACTGCGCTCAATCAATGTGCCAGCGCCTCGAAATTTAATTGCCGCCTTAAAACAAACGCAGATCGTCGGCAAGCCTGGAGATTTTCGTCCGCTCATTATCGACGACCAGGCGCGGTTGTATCTGCATCGCTACTGGATGTATGAGAATGCAATCGCGACTGAAATAAAGCGCCGCGTACACAATGTTGCTTTCAACAAAGACCAGCTGAAGGACAGCCTCGCTCGCTTGTTTCCGACAGATTCCGAAACTTCTATCAATTGGCAAAAACTTGCTACCGTTGCGGCTGTCACACATAACTTTGCTGTTATCTCCGGCGGACCAGGAACAGGAAAAACGACCACCGTCTTAAAGATTCTCGCAGCACTTCTCGAGCAGGCGCATCCTCGCAAACTGCGTATCGCCCTGACTGCACCGACCGGAAAAGCGACGGCGCGACTTCAACAAACAGTTCAAAACGGTAAAACTGCTTTGGACTGCTCTGAAGAAATCAAGAGCGCGCTGCCTGAAACGGCCAGCACCATTCATCGCCTTTTAGGAGCACAATTCCATTCAGCACGGTTTCGTCACGACGAAAAGAATGTTCTGCCGGTCGATGTCGTTGTCGTTGATGAAGCCAGCATGGTTGATGTGGCGTTGATGGCAAAATTGTTGAAAGCGATTCCTGAAACCGCGCGTGTGATTTTAGTTGGAGATAAAGACCAGCTTTCGTCCGTCGAAGCCGGTGCCGTTCTCGGAGATATCTGTGGCGAGGCAAACAATGAGTTTTCCGAGAATTTCGCTTCTCTCTATCACGAACTAACTGGCGAACAGGTGGCATCAATTTCCAGCCCCGCCGCCATTCAGGACGCGATTGTTCTTCTCCGCAAAACCTACCGTTTCAGCGCGAGTATTGCCGAATTAAGCAGTGCGATTAATGCCGGCGATGAAGAGGCGACACGGACCGCATTACAGAATCATTCGTCTGCCGTTCGCATTGAAGACCTTCCATTGCGCAAAGAGTTGCCCGCGAAACTCCGTTTACACATTCTGCAGCACTGGAACTCGGTTTTCGAAGCAACGGAGCCGGCGGAGAAGCTGCGCCACTTCGATGCCTTCCGGATTGTCTCCGCAATGAAGACTGGTCCGCTGGGCGTGGTTGATCTAAACGAACAGATTGAAGCTGTCCTCGCGGAAGAACGGCTGATTCCCGGCAACCAAAAGTGGTATGCCGGGCGACCGATTTTAATCACGCAAAACAGCTACGATCTTGATTTATTCAACGGGGATATCGGCGTCGTCGCTCTTGACCCGGTCACGAAAGAAATTCACGTCTTTTTTCCAGGTGAGAACAACACAATCCGAAAGGTTCCGCCGGTTCAATTACCTGAACATGAAACTGCCTTCGCGATGACGGTACACAAAAGCCAGGGATCAGAGTTCGAAAATATTCTTCTTGTTTTGCCACTGCGTGAAGGAACGATTTTAAACCGCGAACTCGTCTATACAGCCATCACGCGCGCACGGAAATCGGTAACGATTTGGAGCAGCGGCAATGCAATCGAGAATGCTGCTGCCAAAAAACAGGAGCGAAACTCGGGATTGAATGATCGTCTGTGGGGACCCGTGACCTAGAGCGGTTGCCAAAATTAGTTTCCGGAATGGCGGGAGGGATTTTGGCTTTTGGCGAGACGGAAGTCGAAGGCAATATCCCTAGTGGATCTTGTTGAGACTGACAACGAAGTCCAAAAAGCAAAAGCACCCCGGCCTGCGGCTGAAGCAGAGAGCCGGGCATTGCGTCGTGGCGAGTCGCACCACGTGTGGTGCAGCCCACTTATCGTTCTGACTCTTACAGGTCCATGGGGACATGTGCGTCTCTCGCGCCTAGCACTGCCCGGCTCTCTGCTTCACCATTCCAGAAATTACTTTTGGCAACCGCTCTAACCGCCACCCAAACGCATCAATGCCTGTTCTGCCGCGTCTCGCACCATTTTGAATTTGTCGCTCTGGGCTTCGATCAATGCAGGAATTGCCTGTGGATCCCCGATTTTGCCCAGTGCTTCGGCAGCCGCTTTGCGAATCCCAAAATCAGATGAGCTCAAGGCCTTCATCAGAGGGTCTACGGCACGTGGATCGCCAATGTTCCCGAGTGCTTCTGCCGCCGCTTTACGGGCGGGCGGCTCGAACTTGTCGAGTGCTTTCAAGAGCGGCTCGACAGCGTCGCCACCCAGTTCAACGGCGGAATCCCATTTGCGTAACACCACCGCATGCAACGCACGCTCCATCGCGTTATCAGGATTCCATTGTAAAACTTCCAACGCCTCCGCAGCCGCTCTACGCACGGTATCTTCGTCGTCGAAAAGCCGTCTGACCAATGCCGGTATTGCGCGTGGATTTTGAATTTGCCGCAATTCAACGGCTGCACGATACCGTGTTGAGGGATTGGCATCCTCCAATTCTATAAGAATCGGCTCAAGCCCGCTCGCGGCAGTATCTTCCAGAGGCGAGGCGGAACCGCCAGCCATTTGCAATGAGGGCAGCTGCGGAATCGGTGCCTGGGTCTCGTTGATCTGGGAAAGTGTCTTTGCGGCGGATTGGCGCACCCAATACTCGCGATCGTATAATGCGGTCTGCAGCTCAGGAAGAGCGTCCCGTGCGGCTTCATTTTTCTGCCAGTTCGGGTCAATGGCATTCAGGGCGCCCCCTGCAAGACTGCGAACAGTCGATTCGGAATCCTTCAGCATCGCAACGAGTGGACCGATGGCCTGGGGATGTCGCAACTTGCCGAGCGCTTTGACCGCTTCGCAGCGCACGTCCTGTTCACGATCCTTCAAAGCACTAATCAAAGCTTCAGTGGCGCGTGCATCGCCCGTTTTGCCCAGGCCTTCTGCCGCCGCAATGCGAACCTCGATGGCGACATCTTTCAATGCGCCGACGAGTGGTGCCACCGCTCGAATGCCTCCAATGTTACCAAGCGCCTGCGTAGCAATATGGCGAACGCGATGATCCCGATCCTTCAATGCCTCTGCCAACGGTTCAAACACACGAGCATCACGAACACGTTGCAGTGAATCTACGGCGGCCACTCGAACCGATGGTTCCGCATCTTTCAGCGCGGTAGCGATGTATCGAAACGTTTTGGGGCTTTCAATCGAACTAAGCGCTTCGATGGCAGCTTTTCGCATGGAAGCGGACTCCGCCTGAAATACTTCAGCCAAGGGCTCGATTGCCATTTCACCTTCGGAAACAGCATCCATCAACCGCCCGGAAGCCATCGCGGCAAGAACACGGTCTTCGCTTGTTCCAGGGCGCCAGCCTCTGGCCTCCAACGCGGTAGCCGCCTTTTTGCGGACGCCGAAGTCGGGATTCCGGAGCCCGGCTTTCAGGGCCATAATCGCCTCGGGAACGAGAAATTTACTCAGCGACCCTGCAGCGAGAGATCTCACTTCCGGGTCTTTGTCTGAGAAAGCTTTTTCTAGAAAGGGAATTGATTCGGCTTCCCGGAAGCTTGCGATTGCTTTGACTGCTTCCCGACGAACGACTGCATCGGCATCCTCCAACATCGGATACAAATGTTTCAGGACTTCAGGATCGCTCTCACGAGCGAGGTTCTCAACCGTTTCGCGCCGGGTATCGGGGTTTTTCGATTTCAAACCCAATGTTTGCAGAAACTTCATATGCTGGAGCCGAGCAATCTCTCGATTGCTCGGCGAAGGCAAACATTATCTCGCCCCACAAAACTCCGCAACGGTTGTAATGCCGTAGACTACGGACCAACTCCGACTTTTTCCTCGGTCCACTTCGAAGCCACGAAACCGCCTACCGGACCACTTGTCGCAAGATCCGTCGGGTAAATGACGCCGAACTTTCCATCAACCGTCACTGTTTTTCCGGTGATCGCACCGACAACGTCATAGTTATTGTTACCGCTGCCTTTCAGCGACACGGCAGCTTCCGGAGCGTACACAGTCCCGGTGAATGAAGCATTGCCTGAAATATCAATTCTACTGCACGTCGGCAAACCAAACATCGTCAGGTTTTGAGCGCGACCCGTTAAATTAACGATGCCTCCATTCCCTGATAAACTCGCGTCGCCGCCGAAATATAAGGTAAGTTTTGATCCATACGGGATAATAATCGTCGAGTTGCCACTCATGGAGAACGTTCCCGGGACGTAAATGGTCACATCGCCCTGAATCAACATAGCTTCGCTATTCAGCGATAGGTCGCCCCCCGTTGTCCACTTACCCGTTGTAGCTATATATTTGAATGGCCGTGTTGTTGTGGTTTCGGTCGTATTCGTCCCCATGTAAGTATACGTCGTTGTTTTGTAGGTATACGTTACGTAATCCCACGAATACGTATACGTATTCGCGCCAGTCTTATAGGCGTAATATTGTTTCCAGAAATAATGGCAGTTCGTTGACCAGACACCGTTTATTTTTGTCCTGTCGTAAGCATTACCATTTGTATTGTTCTGAACCCAGTTGTATCCGCGGCTGGTGTCATAACAATTAATATCTGGGGCAGCTGATAGATAATTCGCGGGCCCACCCGATCCGTTCAAAAATCCGACCTCATACCAGCCGGTTAGAATCGCCTGGCTCGTATCATAGGTGCCGGCTGCTGGATAAGTAGGATAGCTCGTATAAGAGTTTGCCGGAGCCCAATTGGTCGTCCAAACAGAAGTCGTATTTGTGTTCGTAACAAGGTTAAGATACGAATAATTTGTCAGCGGCTTGGTTAAGGAATTTGCAATGTGCTCCAGGTTGGTGGATACAACATCGCTGTCGGAGATTCCTGCAGGTTTGGTGTAAGCCGTATACAGACCTGAATCATTCGTCAAAATACCACCAGCCGGCGGCGGATTCGGAGATACATTTGTTGTGATTGGGACGGGAATCAACGTCACGTTCGTATAGGTTCCGTTGCAGTAGCAGGCAGAAAGCAAAGGCCACGCGCTTGCTGCGGTGGTATCAAAAGGCGGGTCCAACAGCTCGGTGTTAACGGTATTGTCGGTAGTACCGGTCACAGTCGTTTTCGTCCCGAGATCAACTTCACCATTGGGACTCGTCGAAAGATTGCCCCAAACTGTGCCTTGGCCTGAAAAGCTGATGCTGCCTTCGATCGAAACCATGCCACCCTGAGCAACCAACTGGTTTGTAGTGGTATAAACGCCACCGAAATTCGTCGGAGTATAAGCAGCAACAAAGATACCTTGGCCCTTTGATTCGATATCACTCAATGATTGAATTGGATATGAATTGAAGAAATAAAGTTTGGTTTCTACGCGCAGCTGACGGGGAATATTGGTCCCTCGTTTATCGTAAACGGTCGGCGCATAACCCTTGGCAACAATCTGCGGCGTAATCGAACTGATCTTCGGATCTGTCGTCGCGTTCGTCACCAGGGTGATTTGGTAATAATTTGTCCCCACGTAATGTGTCGGAGATTTCAACCCTTTCGCAGTTCCGGTAACCCCATATTTGTTTGTGTATGTCCACGTATCCGCAGTCCAACCACCGTTATTCCAAACTTCCGTAGTATTTACTTCATTCGAGTAGCAATCCGCGTTCAAATGAGCAAACGCTTCTTCAACACCCGCCTCAGCCGCCGGTAACGCACTGCTCCACGTCTGTGATCTATCAACGGCTTTATACTGTTGCTGCGTCGCGAGCATGTAACTCAGCGCCAAAGGCACCGTGGCCAACACGAGCAACATGGCCATCATGAATGTGCTGCCTTCCTGACTCCTAAACTTGCCTGCAATGTGTAGTTTCATAGTTTTTATAGGGCAGGTTCATTCCGAATGACTATCTTCGCTGTTTGGACACTCTCCGTCTGAAAATTTGCCGTAGCTTTATAGTTGGTGGAATACAAGGCTCGTGAACAGGACCAGTTGACTTCGACCAGTTTGCAATAATTAGTGCTACTCGTCCATAGCCAGCCGCCACCGGCCTGCGGACTTCGTTGAAACATGGCAAACGCAAGACGATCACATTCAGTCAGCAATGTGTTCGTTTTCCCATTCCATTCTCGTGTTAAACAACGTGTCGCTGAATTATATTTCAACTTCAGCTCAATGTTGTCTGGATCCAGCATGTGAAGCTCGTTCGAACTAGGCGACCAGTACGTTACCCGCGTCGCCTCACGAATGTCATTCATCATCGAGTCCAGGGAACGGCGGCTCAAGTCATCGAGCTCGATATAGTTCTTCAAACTCTTGAAGCTCTTACCGCTAAAAACCATGACAGAGGCAATGACCACTCCCAAAATGGAGACGATGCCCATTACCATGAGCAATTCGATCATTGTCCAGCCACGACGCTTCCGTCGATCAATATACGTATCGTTGAAGTCCATTTGAGCAAACAAGCGTATCCATGGAACGTGTATGCACGTATGGATACTTATTTCCGTTCGTATAAAGGAATCCGTTCGTCCAAGTGAGCGTGATGCGGACGAGCTTTAATGCACCTTTGTAAGAAGGCGCAGACGATGCATAAGGGAAATCAAGCAACGAGTATTGGCCGCGATAAGCGATACCGGTGTTAGTGATTGAGCCGCCGTTGTTGGTTGAGTTTGGGTCGTAATACTCAATGAAATCGTTCAAGCTCAAATAGGAAGTGTTAGTGACCTGCGACCATTTCAGCAGCCGAATCGTTTCCAGCCGCTGCGCCATAATTTGTGTGGCCCGCAGATCTTCCCGCGCTTGTTTCGCCAGGGAAAAGCTGTTTGAAGTCGCGACCATCACGGTAGATACCGCGATCCCAATGATCGCCATCGCCACAAGCACCTCCACGATTGTGAAGGCTGTATCATGACCCTTTCGGGCGGATGTAGAGGTAAATTTCATTGCTCCAATCTGACGGTCTTCCGTTTTAGAGCAATTTGCCCGCCAAGTCAAAATCTAAGAAACCCCTGCCATTACAATCGCTGTGCGAGGGCGGATTGGCTGTTTGCGAAGACCTCCTTGTGCAAGGAGTTCCCGTGGGCGTCCATTGTGACCACCGCAGGGAAGTTTTCGACTTCCAACTCCCAAATGGCCTCTGGAGACCCGAATTTTTCCAAAAAGTAGACATTTTTGACTGATTTAACACACTCTGCCAAAACCTGGGCAGCTCCGCCGATCGCATGCAGGTAAACACAGCCAAATTCCTTACAGGCAGCGGACGTCCGGTCACCCATTCCGCCCTTTCCGATGACACCGCGCAATCCGAAGTCTTTAATGATCTGGCCCTGATACGGTTCTTCCCGAATTGAAGTCGTTGGTCCAGCGGCCGTGACTTTCCATTTCCCATGCTCATCTTTTAAAACAACGGGGCCGCAATGGTAAATAATCCCATCCCGCAAACTGACTTCAGGCGGCAATTCGCCACCTTCATGCAAATACTTGTGCACGGCATCGCGGCCGGTGAACACAATTCCCGAAATACCGACTTCATCACCCACTTTGAGGGCGAGAATCTTCTCTTTGGTAAAGGGATAGGAAAGTTGGATCATATTAATAGAGCCATTTTTGAATGTTGCCGCTGTTGTCGAGTTCGATGCCCTGACGTCGATACGCCCAGCACATATAACTGACGCTGACGAAAAAGGACGCGGGGACGCGATTGGCAGCGCAGATCTTTACGCCCAGCAACGTAGTTTTGCCGCCAAATCCCATTGGGCCAATGCCCAGTTCATTCGCGGTTTTTAAGACGTCTTGTTCCAGCGCATCTAATTCAGGAATTGGATTCCGATCCGGCAATTTTCGTAAAAACTGTTGTTTTGAAAACTCGTAGCCCGTCGCGCGATCGCCGCCAATGCAAACGCCAAGAATTCCCGGACCGCAACCTTTGCCTTGAGCCTGCAATACCGCGTCGAGAATGACTTTTCGGCATCCGTCGAGATCGCGGTTCGCATGCAGCTTTTCATTCGGCAGGGAGTATTGCGCGCCCACGTTTTCGCAGCCGCCGCCTTTGAGAATCAGGCACACCTTCGTATCTGCTGAACGGTGTTGATGAAAATGCACCACCGGAGCGCCAGGCCCCAGATTTGTGCCGTCGTTTTTTCCGTGAATGGAATCGACTGAGTTCTGGCGGAGAAACCCTTTCTTCGTCGCAAGCTTGACCGCTTCACGGGCGGCTTCTTCGAAAGTGATCTGGTCGAAACCGACGGGGCATTCGACATAAAAAATAACGCTGCCGGTATCCTGGCACAGCGGTTGAGACTTTCTCTTCGCCAATTCGATATTGCGCTCGATAATCTTCAGCGCGGAAGCAGCGATCGTCCCCTTCTTTTCATTCTCCATTGATTGAACAAGGGCCTGGTTGACGTCATCGGGGATTTCGGCTGACGTGCGCCGGATCAATTCAATGAGCGACTCCTGCAACAAACTCATAAGCGCGAAACGGTAAATGGTGCCTCCACCGGTGTCAACGAAACGGCATTTTGGTCCTGGACAGACAAAACCAGTCCACAATGGCAAAAATTACGTGCAGGACTCCACAGCTGCAGTCGTTGGTTGGGTAAAAATCCACATATAGGCCAGGACATCGTTCCCTCTTGGGGAAATCCAATCTTTTTAATTAGGCGATCGTTCCCTCTTGGAAAATGTCGATCCGGAAAAATCGGACGTCGTTCCCTCTTGGGAAAAATGGATCTGGAAAGTTAGATCGCCATTTCCTCTTGGGAAATTCCGTCCGGGGCGCCAGAACCAAATTTCCTCTTGAGAAATATCGATCTGGAAAGTTTGGACGATGTTCCCTCTTGGGGAAAACCGTTCTGGAAACCCAGATCGTCATTTCCTCTTGGGGAAAGTCGATCCGGAAAGTTCGGACGGTCTTCCCTCTTGGGGAGAGGCGGTCGGGAAACTTTGGACGACTTTTCCTTTCGGGGAAAACAAATCTATTTTCCCAGATCCGTTTTCCCTTTCGGGAAATTTTGTCCTCGCGCCTTCGGACAGCCCATGAACTCACTCATTTCCAAGTATTTACAACGCACCGAGCGAAGGGATGCCCTTTTCGGTGTTTTTTCGCCTAAGCCACCTGCATGCCAAAAAAATTATCGGCGGGGCTCCAATTTTTACCGAAACATAGCAAAATCCGTTATCGATACAGTTCATCCCATCAATGCGTCGCTTCGGCATCCAAATTGCCAATCGCCTATCGCCGGTCATCCTTCACTTCACTTGTAATTCGAAGGTCGATCCCGCAGAAATAGTCAGGGCTCGTCGGAGCCTCGCCCCACCGGACCTGACAATTTGTCGGTGGGGCGAGGCGCCGACGAGCCCTGATTTAAAAAAACCGTTAAAATTAATCGCAATGGCGCCTCCCATTGCGAACGTGCCCATCGCCCATCGCCTCTTGCCTCGTGCGGTTGCCTGTTCTCCAATTGTTCTCCTTTTCACCGGCAAAATTTGTTTTACCTTGGGGCCGCATGAATAAGGACCAGGTGGCAGAGATTTTGATTGAGATCGGCGTGTTGCTGGAGTTGAAGGGCGAGAACCCTTTTAAAACTCGCGCCTACTCGAATGCCGCCCGCGTCATTGAGGGGCTGACGGAACCCATCGACAAATTGATTGCCGACGGCCGGTTGGCCGAGATGAAGGGAATCGGCGAAGCAATTTATAAAAAAGTTTCCGAACTCGTGACCACCGGAAAGCTGCCCTACTACGATGAGTTGAAAGCTTCAATGCCAGCGGGTCTGTTGGAAATGCTGCGCATTCCTGGCCTGGGCCCGAAAAAGGTGAAGGCGATGTACGAAAAGCTTGGCATCACCACGATCGAAGACCTCGAAAAAGCGTGCAAAGAAAATCGCGTGGCGGCACTCGATGGCTTTGGAGAAAAGACGCAGCAAAAAATTTGCGAAGGCATTAATTTTCGCCGCCAGTTTGCGGAGCGGCATCTGATCAGCGACGCTCTACCGCTCGCTGAATCGATTCTCGAAAATCTTCGCCAGCATCCGGATGTCATTCGCTGCAGCACGGCAGGAAGCATGCGGCGCTTCAAGGAAATCATCGGTGACGTCGATTTCCTTGTCTCATCAAAACAGCCGGCGAATGTTATCGAATATTTTACGAAGCTTCCGGGCATCCTCAGCATCAGTGCGAAAGGCGATACGAAGGCCAGCGTAATTCTACAGGGCGGAATTCAAGCGGACCTGCGTGTGGTGAGTGATACCGAATTCCCATTTGCGCTCGCGTATTTCACGGGCAGCAAGGAGCACAACATTGTCATGCGCCAGCGAGCGATACAACGCGGTCTGCGCTTGAATGAATACGGCTTGTTCCGCTCGGATGTTGAAACGCGCGATCCCGCGCTGTTGGTCCCTTGTGCGACCGAAGAAGAAATCTTTGCCAAACTCGATC
>CBHWET010000088.1:0-14810 GCA_966112985.1 uncultured bacterium
GAGCAAACGTCTCAATCGGCGACCAACTGCCACCGTTCAAGCGATAGTAGATCGCGGTCACACGAGCATTATCCGTTGCTGTGCCCGAAGCCGTAATCAGACCGGACTCGTTCGTCAGGCTTGAAACGATGTAGTTTGCCATCGGCTTTGCTGTCGCCAAAACCGGCGCATTCGTATCCGCGAGCACCACGAGATTTAGCGCATTCGTGTTTGTGCTGGTAACAACGCCGGCGGCATTGCTGAGCGACACAGTATAAATGCCGGCATCAGCAAACGTAGCCGCAGCCTTGCTATACGATGCTGACGTCGCGCCAGGAATAGCCACGCCGTTCAAGGCCCATTGATAGCTTGGTGTCCCCCTCGGATTAACAACACTGAACACAACCATTTGACCTTGTCGAACGGTGGAAGATGGGTTCAACGTCGGCTGAATGAAACTTGGAGGCACTATCGTTTTAACGAAAGCGCTTGCAACAGTCCCGTAAGCGTTGTTGATGATAACCCAATATGTAGCGTCACCGCCATTCACCGGGATATTGTTGACGGTGTAACTTGCGTTGGTTGCGCCGGTGACGGTGAATCCGTTCTTCAGCCAGCGATATTGAAGCGTACCTTGTCCCGTAGCTACAACGGAGAATGTTGCACTACCCCCGACGGTAGCAATCTGCGACGTCGGTTGGGTGATGATTTGTGGACCAGAGGGCGAAACAACGACATTAAACGAGCAGGAGTTGCTGTTACCATAGTCGTCCACCGCCGTAACAGTCACAGGTGTAGTACCCAGCGGGAACGAACTGCCGCTCGGAGGGTTATACGTCACCGTCGGCGTCAGGTCCGTATTATCAACTACTGGCACAGTATACGTCACCACTGCCGATCCACTGCTGCTCAGGGCTGAAATTGTCGAGGGACATGTAATTACGGGAGCAGTCACGTCACGAATAATGACCAGGAACATCGCGGTATTCGTATTGTGGTACATGTCATACGCCTTAACAGTGACGACGTTGGTGCCCACCGGAAATGCGGTGCCACTCGGAGGGTTGATGATCAAGGTCGGAGACGCGTCGCCAGCATCTTTTGCGGACACCAGATCGTCATAGATCATCACCATCCCATTTGTTGTCGGCGCAAACCCGGTAATGAACGACGGCTTCGTAATCACAGGTACCGTCGTATCCCGCACGACGATTGTGAATGACTGAACATTCGTGTGCAGCGCCGAATCATACGCCGTAATCGTCACGGTATTTGTCCCAATTGGGAAAACACTTCCGCTGGCGGGGCTCACCTGCACGGTCGGTGCAGGGTCCACAAGGTCCGAAGCCGTAACGGTGAAGTTCACAATGTTACCCGCTGAATTCGTCGCTTCGCGAATGATGTTTGCCGGTTTGGTGATAACCGGTGGGTTATCCACCACCGTTACCGTAAACGAACACGTATTGGTATTTCCCGATCGATCGTATGCCGTAACATTCACGGTTGTTACGCCAATTGGAAACATGCTGCCACTCGCAGGAGTTGCGATGACGGTAGGAGTTGGATCCATGGAATCACTCGCAACGCTGAAACTCACGATGCGTCCAGATACATTCGTCGCCGCGACAGTAAGATTTGTGCAGGCCATTACGGGAGCCGTAATGTCGGGTGCTCCCGGATTATTGATCCGATACAATGCCCCGTTCAATTCAGCTGCAGCGTCATCGCACGTCATACCATAAAGAGCGCCGTCGCTTCCCAGGAGAGGCTTTCCTCCATAACTTCTGCGGAGACCATAGTCGATGATTTCGAAATTACTGCCGTCTTTGTTCATTCGAAACACGTTACCCTTCATTCCGTCAGCCGTTGTGCCATAAAGCTTGTTGTCTGTGCCGACAATCACGCCGTTAGGTCGTCCGCCGGACTGAAAAGCATAGGTGGGAAAATCATAAACTACCGTATATCCAGAACCGTCCTTGTTTATTTTGAAGACAACGCGGCGGCTATTTGATGAGTGCACGCCGTAAAGCACGCCGTCCGTCTCAATGAGCGAATGATTATATTGGTCGGGCGTAGCAAAAAACTGGTTCATGTAGTCGTCGTACCAGTCGGTCAGCGAATTTGAATCGTCGAAGCTATGCAAAACGGTGAAGCCGCTCCCATCCTTGTTGATCCTATAAACTACACCACCATCAACGGGCTCATCATGAGCAGTTGCGCCACCGCCACGCCACGTTGTTCCGTAAAGAGCCCCATCGCTCCCTTCGAGCAATGGAGAATTTGGAATACCTCCATTCGGGACAATCGGAATTCCAAGATCGGGCGCTACAGGAGCATCGAAATACACGGCGCCATTGGTAAAGTTGAATAATTCCGTATAGCCGGTGCCGTCCAGGTTAACTTTGAATATCCTCCCTTTGTTATCCGCGTTCAGCTCCCAGCCATAATTAAGCGCGCCAACGTAAACCCCATAAAGGACGTGATCGCTTCCCTCAGTCACCGCCGCCGAGCAAGCTTGGCCGAGCGTTTGAAACCCGGTGCCGTCCTTGTTCACCCGACACAAAAAACCGGTATCTGTAAAGCGATCAGATAAGATTTCCGGATCAGACATTCCACAGACGAAGTAAAGCTTTCCATCGCTGCCTTCAGTCGGCGAGACCATTCCAGAGACCGAAGAGGCTCCAGCGCCTGTGGTAATCGCGCTGTATCCAGTCCCGTCTTTATTAATGCTGAACAAAACACCCGCCGCACCGTAGAGCTTACCATCACTTCCCTCGATCACTGACGACAAAGGCATCGACCCGCTGAAGGCAAGTGGTTCCGGAACATTCGTTTTTAAATACGTAAAGGTCGGATCAGCATGAAGTGAGGCGGCAATGCCAGTAACGATTGCCGTAACCAGCAGCCAGGGGGCATTTAATTTCATATTGTTGTTTCACTCTGCACCACCGCATAAACGAGACAGTCGTTCTCATTGTGGACAGGCGATTGTTGGCGGACCGGAATTTTTTCCCCGAAGCAATCGACAAGCGGTATTTGCAGGTCAAAGCTGGCACCGAATGTTTGCGAAACAGCTGCCGGTTGTTCAGGGTTTTGAGACTACTCGATTTTCGATCCTACCTATTGCTGAAATTTCAGCAATAGCAAAGTTTGTTGAAACCAGTTTCTAGAAACAGCTTAGTTACTATAGTCGCTGGTTCTAACTATTGGTACGAATGCCACCGGCGTCGCGCGGCGATTCGACCAAAGTAGCAGCGAACGTGAGTTCGCTCATTCTAGTCTGTAGTGCTCCTCGTGCCCGTAGGAGCAACTCCCAAAAATACGACCGAGATGCGCACAGCCGAGCGCCACGGGTTTCATTCGACTGATGTCAGCATCCCTTTTGACTTGTCTTTTCGCTCTGAATTCTTTCTCATCGGTCATCCCCAATTGGCCTCTTCCTCAAGCACGGAATCATTGCGTCCACATGTTATGAAAACACATCACATCTCCGGCTGCCCCCAACATTTCCGTTTGTTAGCCCCGACTCTCCTCGTTGGGGTCTGTGCGTTTGTTTCAAACTCATCGGCGAGTTCCGATTATGGTCCGGCCATTTGGCGGCAAGCTTGTAGCGGCCATTGGTATACCTCTGGCGTGGGAAAACAGTTCTACGTCGAACATGATATGGAAGGTTACTACGCCAGCACCATCTCCTATCTCCAGGGATGCAACAACAGCGTCAGCATCCATTACTGCGTCAACGGAAAACAGGACACGAGCACGGATATGGCGGCGGGTGAAATCACACAGATGGTGCTCGACGCCTATTATGCGTGGCACGTCGGCTGTTGGAACACTCATTGCATGGGTACGGAACACGAAGGTTTCGTCAGCAATCCCGCGTGGTTCACGGAATCGATGTATCAAGCTTCCGCCGCATTGACTCGATCCAAAAGCGACAAATACGGGTTTGCCAAAGATCGCAATCATATCGTTGGCCACAATGAACATCTGAACTCCGCATGGCGTACTTATGCCGCGAGTGCTTTCGGAATCGATCCTACTTGCAACACTCATACGGACCCGGGTCCGTATTGGGATTGGAACCATTTCATGGCGCTGGTCAATCCGCCGAGCCTTCATCTCGATGCCTTCGTGCGCGGGACTGACAATCAACTTTGGCACAAATACTACGATGTCGCCTACGGCTGGAAACCTGGCCAGACAACCTTCGAAGCTCTCGGTGGAACCCTCGCTTCCGATCCCGCTGCCGTCTGCTGGGGTAATGCGCGCATTGACCTTTTCTACAAAGGCACCGATGCCACGTTGCAACATCGGTATTGGACTCCCAGCGGATGGTCCGCCGTGGAATCGCTCGGTGGCGGCCTGGCCGGCAAACCTGCCGCTTCATCACGCGGTTTGAACAAATTGGACGTCTTTGTGCGCGGGACAGACAACGCCCTTTACCACAAATGGTATGATGGTGGTGTCTGGTATAACTACGAAAACCTCGGCGGCACGCTCGCTTCTGATCCAACTGCGGTCTCGTGGTCGAGCGATCGCATCGATGTCTTCTACAAAGGAACGGATGGGACGTTGCAACATCGCTTCTACACTTCAGGGACCGGTTGGTCGGGAGTAGAATCATTGGGCGGCGGCTTAACGGGTGCGCCAGCGGTTTCATCATGGAGCGCCAATCGTCTGGATGTTTTCATTCGCGGAACCGACAACGCTCTATGGCACAGGGTTTGGGACACAACGAGTTGGTCAGCCTGGGAATCGTTGGGTGGCACTCTTACTTCGGACCCCGGCGCCGTCTCCGGCGGTTTCGGTCGAATCGACGTTTTCATGAAGGGCACCGACAACGCCATGTGGCACAAATCTTACAGCGGCGGATGGTCGGCGAATGAAACACTCGGCGGCTCGCTCGTCGGCGCGCCCGGAGTTTCTTCCTGGAGCCATACCAATTAGCGCACCATTTCTTATCGATTGTTGGCGGACGATAAAAACGTCCGTCAACGCACAAAAACCATCCGCGATGCATCGTTCCACCTCCACTGAAAAAGCCCTTTCGGCATCGTATCTTTGTGCTGCCTTCCCACCGGGCGCGTACTTCTGGGATTCAAAACTTCATCAATTACTCCACCGATTTCCCCGGGCGACAAAACCTCCTCACTCAGCACTCAATAAAAACACAAATGAAAACAAGAGAAGCTAAGTTCAATGGCGTCAACGATGCCGCATCCACCCGTAAATGGGCAGTGGCGGCGGGTGTTGCGATGGTTGTCGGTGGAATAACAGCACAGGCCACAACGGATTATGGTCCGGCCATTTGGCGTCCGGCATGTTCGACTCATCATTATAACACGGGCGTTGGTAAACAGTTTCATGTGGAGCATGACATGGAAGGTTATTACGCCAGCACCATCTCCTATCTGCAGGGCTGTAATAACTCGGTCAGCGTTCATTACTGCGTAAACGGAAAGCAGGACACGAGCACCGATATGCCGGCCGGTGAAATCACACAAATGGTGCTCGACTCACAATACGCGTGGCATGCGAGCTGTCTGAACACGCATTCCATGAGCACCGAGCACGAAGGATTTGCCAGCAACCCTGCGTGGTACACCGAAGCGATGTATCAAGCATCGGCAGCGCTGACTGCTTCGAAAGCCGTCAAATACGGATGGCCAAAAGACCGCAATCACGTCATCGGCCATAACGAATGGCAAAACAGCGCCTGGGTAAACTGGTGTATCGCCAATCTCGGCTTTGATCCTCGCTGTAATTCGCACACCGATCCGGGGCCATATTGGGATTGGGCTCATTTCATGGCGCTGATCAACGGCGGAAACAGTTCAGCGTGGTATTTCGGCGCCGGCAATGATGGATGGTCTGCCGTTAACGGTACCACCGGAATCGCGTGGCAAGGTGGTTCCTGGCCCGGGGTCATTTATGCCGATCAAACCGGACCGGATCCTTATTGGTACAGTCCTGTGACATCATTTACTGGCCAGCCCGCGGGATCGATCAACGTCAACGTCTATCCACAAAGCGGAACCAGCGCCAGTCATGAGATGAAGGTCTATTGGCAGACAGCTGGAAGCATCACCGAAGCGAAGTCCTCGCCGACCGTGACATACAATCTGCAAAATGGTTGGACCCGTCTTAATATCGATTGCAATAACTCGTCCTTCATCGGCCAGGCGATTGAACGGATTCGTCTCGACTTCGATTCCAACAGCACTGGCACACGATGGATTGTCAATCACGTGATCGCGCAAGAGACTCCGAAGTATTGGTTTGGTTCCAGCGCGTCGGGTTGGAGTTCAGGCAACGCTTTGACGGGCGTGACGTGGCAGAGCGACACGACGTGGCCTGGCATCATCTATGCCGATCAGATTGCTAACGATGCGTTCTTCTACAGTCCTACCCTCAATTACCTCGGTGGTGCCAATGACCAGATCGTCGTCCGTGTTTATCCACAGAGCGGCACCAGCGCCAATCACGACATGAAAGTCTATTGGACCACCGCGTCTGACGGCACCTGGAGTGAATCGAAGTCATCGGCCACGGTGAATTATACGGCACAAAACACCTGGGCAGTCGTTACACTTCCGGTGGGTGCGAATCCAAGTTGGAGCAGCGACTACATCACACGGTTGCGTTTAGATGTCGACGGCGTGAACAGCGGCACTCGCTGGATCATCGATTACGTCGCATTCAGCCCGACCACAGCCAGCAAGCTGTAAGCTCGGACACTTCAAGTTTCTGCGCCGATTTCCGCTCAGTTTCCGGAATCGGCGCAGAAACAACTTGGACCGGTTGAAACGAAATCAGTTTCCAGAATGAAAAACGGCGTGCGCCTGTGATTGCTCACAAACGCACGCCGGTGGAAGCCACTCCTTATCGATTAATCAGAACAGGCAACTGTTGATTATCCAGGATCGCAATGACCGTGCCCGGATACGCTGACGGATAATAAAGGACCGAGGCAATGCCGTTTACGATGTTCATTGGAACGCGATTGTCGAGGATCGGATCGACGAAGTAACCGGCGGAATCGGCCCAGAACAAACCATCGCCCAAATCAGGAATGTGACCGAGCGTTGAGACATCCTGGTTGTTTGAATTCGTCGACCAACTGCATGTGATCGCCACGGAGCCATTTGTGGCGATAACGTTCGTTGGCGAAACACTCATGACGAGCCAGGGCGAAACGGAAACGTCGCTGATCGGCGCCGTGTTTTTCCCCCACCAATTGTTCGTCAGATCAGTGACGCAGGTACCTGTACCAGTCAGGCTCACCGCATTCGACGCGCCTAGGCGATTAAAATGACCGGAGACGGTGAGCGTGTTCTCGCCCTCATTCAGCAACGTAATCGCCGTAACGTCGATCGGTAGATCGGTGACCGCAGAGACATTATTCCCCGCGAGCGCGACGGTGCAGTCGGAGAATTCCGACCAGAATCGCAACGGTTGAAGTCCGGATTCGACGGCACGAACGTTGTTGCCCGACAGCACAACATCCGAACTGTCGCCGACGTCGATGCCAATGCCGCAGTTCGCGATGGTGTTCGATTCCACCACGACTTGCAGAGCGCCGTAGCTGACATCGATACCGACATACGCAGCGTTAATTTCACAATGCGTGATAACGTCCGAACTGCCACCCAGAAAACCGTTGCCCATAGACCGAATCCCAAACGTCGCACCGCCCGAATAACAGTTCGTGATCGTGGCACCTTTGGACATGCTCAGAGTGATGTCGCCGCCATAGATCTGGCAGGCGTCGATCACAAGGCCGCCCACTTCATCGGCTTCTACAGCGTAAGCTCCCGTGGTGCGGACATCGAAGCCGCTGACCACAACATCGTCTGCGGTGATCAGCAATGCGGGATCGGTATTCGAGATATCGATACGCGCGCGGTCACCGATGATTGTGAGCGATTTGTCGACCGACACATTCTCTTCGTAAACACCTTCGCCGACGTTGATCTGGTCGCCGGTCTGAGCTGCGTTCACCGCAGCCTGGATCGTCGAGTAATCACCCGGCACATCGATTTGCGCCGCTTGAACGGTCGAGGCGAGCAGCGACAAGCAAAGTGCGAGCGCGGTATGGGTGAGTGTTGAGGGGTTCAATTTCATTTTTCCAATTTTTTCCATAGTATTGATTCCGAATAGGTTACCTGTAGTGCAATTGCCCGGGGGAGCGGTCAGGACGCTACCTGAGGGTTCATTAAGGTGTCAAAGCAAACAGGACGCACTTTCTGCCTTGCGGCGACGCCTCTCCCCCAAAAGTAGTAGGAAACGAGTGATCCACGAAAAAATGTGCTTTCGCTCACCCTCAATGGTGATGTTCGACCCGCGCGTGTTTTTGATTCTCTTTTCATCAACCCGAAACTGTTGCGTCGAAACGCCTCGTTGTCGCGGGTTGAAAACACCAAAGAAAAAGAAAACTATGCAAACGCATCGAAACACGCAGATCAAACATTCCGCGCTGATCGTCAGCGCGGTGGGCGCAGCCTTGTCGGCGCAGGCCAGCACCGACTATGGGCCAGCCATTTGGAATCCGCCGGCCTGCACCAAATGGTACGTGTCGGGTAATGGCACCTGGTTCGGAGTGATCCACGACATGGAAGGTTATTACCTTTCCTCGATTTCATACCTGAACAACTGCAACGTTTCCGCCAGCGTCCACTACGCAGTCAACGGCAAACAGGATACGTCTACGGATGCACCTGCCGGTCAGGTGACGCAGATGGTGCGAGAGGCTTACTACGCATGGCACGCCAGTTGTTGGAATACATGGATGTACGGCACGGAGCATGAAGGCTTTGCCAGCAATCCCGCCTGGTACACGGATGCCATGTACAACGCGACCATTCCTCTCCAGAGCCATCTCGCAATGACCGATGCCACCTACCCGAAAGATCGGAATCATATCATCGGTCATAACGCATGGCAGATTGCCAGCTGGAAGAGCTGGATGGCCTTGAACTTTCCGTCGGTCAATACCAGTTGCAACACTCACACGGACCCGGGTCCTTACTGGGATTGGACACGGCTTATGAACGGAATCAATGGCTCTGGAACGATAACGGTGGATAACAGCAACGCCGGATTCAGCGCTTCAGCGAATTGGTCGACCGGTTCGTCGTCGACCGACAAGTTTGGTAGTGACTATCGATTCCGCTCTACGGCACCCGTCAGCGACGCGGCGACCTTTACTACCAGTGTGAGCGGCGGCACCCATACCGTTTACGTCTGGTATCCGGCCGGTTCGAACCGAAGCACGACGGCACCTTTCCTGATTTCGACTTCAGCGGGCACTGTTACACAAACTGTAAACCAGCAGATTACAGGAGGACAGTGGGTCAACCAGGGTGCCTACTCGATGAATGCCGGAAACAATACGGTGAAGCTGTCCTGCTGGACGGCCACCGGCGCGGTTGTCGTGGCAGATGCAGTGAAATGGCAATAAGTCAGGACGCAGGCCAGTGATGTTGAGCCGCACGTCATTTCCGTCTACAACAACGAAACCATAATGCTCGCGTGAACGATCAGGTTTATCTGGGTTCCTGACGTTTACGCGGGCCCGCAGTTTGAGGGGTATGAGGTAGGGACATGTCGCCGACATGTCCCAAATTATTTTTCTCAAGTGAGGTCCTTCGGGGGGAGCGACTCCTTCGAATCATTTAGACTCGACCCCGCTTCAATAGAATCCGACGCGTCGGCGACTTCATCCCTTGCATCCGTTTTGTACTTCGCCGTATCCGGTGTAAAGCGTGACGGAAAGCATTTGCAATTTGCCGTTTCCTTCCTAGCGTTGGTCCATGGAAAATCTCCACGCCCCCTGGCGCATCCAATACATCCTCGCGCCGAAAACCAACACCGGCGATACGTTTACAAAGATTGCGCAATCGAATGATGACGAGGACAATTATGTCGTTGCGCGTGATCGAACCTGTTACGCGGTTTTAAATCGCTATCCCTATAATGGCGGGCATCTTCTCATCGTTCCCTACAAACAAGTGCAAGATTTCAATGGGCTGACTGACGAGGAAATGCTCGACCTGATGAAACTTACGCGTCGTTGCCAGAATGCATTGACGCAGGTGATGAAACCGGACGGATTCAACATGGGCGTCAACCTCGGACGCGTCGCTGGCGCGGGAATTGTGGAGCATCTGCACATTCACATTGTGCCGCGATGGAATGGGGACACGAATTTTATGCCTGTAGTGGCCAACACGACCGTGTTGCCGGAAGCGCTCAAGGAAATAGCAGCGAGATTGCGAACAGCATTGGCCCTTTGAAATTTGAAATCGGAAATGCGAGATTTGAACCAGATGAAACTCCTGTGGACGGAGCCTCGCATTGTGTTCACAAGATTCATCGTTAATTAAATGCCATCGGAAACGCTTCATTTTGAAAACGCGCGACTCGCGCAACAGCTCTTCAATAACGATCCCAATAATCTCCATCGGCTTGAAACCGAATTGGACGTGAAAGTCACAGCCCGGGAAGGCTGGATAAAAATCGAAGGGACGGAAGAAAACGTAGAGCGCGCCAAACAAACCTTTCAACTCCTGGAAGGCTCCGTCAAAGCTGGTGCGACCGTGCGCAATCGGGAATTTTCGCAGGCGATAGACGTCGTGAAGCATGAAGGTGTGTCTGCGCTCAAACACCTTTACTCGGAACGCGTGCAGACTTCCTCAAAAAAAGCGGCGGTCACACCCAAGACAACCGGACAGAGAAAGTATCTCGAAGCGATCCGCAATCACGACATCACGTTCGGCATTGGACCGGCGGGTACGGGCAAGACTTACCTCGCGATGGCGATGGCTGTCGCGGCGCTAAAAGAAGAAAAGATTTCGCGCATTATTCTCACACGGCCAGCCGTTGAAGCCGGAGAAGCGCTCGGGTTCCTGCCGGGAACTCTTTACGAAAAGATCGATCCGTATCTGCGTCCTCTGCACGATGCGCTTTACGACATGATGCCGACGGATGAGATCCAGAAGAATACGGAACGCGGTGTCATCGAAATTGCACCCCTCGCCTACATGCGGGGACGAACCTTGAACAACGCATTCATCATCCTCGACGAAGCGCAAAATTCAACGACGGAACAAATGTTCATGTTTCTGACGCGTCTCGGTTTCAGCAGCAGGGCCGTTGTCACCGGCGACACAACGCAAATTGATTTACCTCATCATAAGAGCTCCGGCCTCGTGGAAGCGCAACGCGCGCTCCGCGACGTGAACGGCATTTCGATCATCGAATTCAGCAAACGAGACGTTGTCCGACATCCGCTCGTGCAACGGATCATCACGGCTTACGAAGAACATCGCGGCAAAGACCGCACGCATCCGCCTACCGCATGAGCCGCGAACTCGTTTTGCAAAACGAGCAGAAGACGCGCGCGCTCGATCTACGTTTACTGCGGAAGATTACGGTGCATCTTTTGACTGAACTGCTGTGGCAGGAGTCGTTCGAATTGGGATTTCATTTTGTCGGCGCAAAGAAGATGTCCGAGGTAAACGAGACCTTTCTCCAGCACAGCGGGTCAACGGATGTCATCTCCTTTGATTACACCGACGGCAATGGGAAGGCGCTTCACGGGGAAATTTTCATTTGCATCGACGACGCTATCGCGCAGGCAAAGGAATTCGGAACGACGTGGCAGAGCGAACTCGTGCGTTATGTCGTCCACTCCGTCTTGCATCTAAAAGGCTACGACGATCTTAACGCTCCCGCGCGCAAGAAAATGAAGGCGGAAGAGAATAGATTGGTGAAGTTGCTCGAACAGGAATTTTCCGTTCGCAAACTGGGGCGATAATCATCGCCGCAGTCAGTTCATTTAATCCGTCCGAGACCATTAACAATCGCACGCTTTAATTCCAAGGGATCAACTTCCCCTTCCTGCCTGTAAACCACCTCTCCGGTCGGACTGATCAACACAGTGTACGGCAGCGCCCCTTTCCATTCAGAGTCAAATGCCTCGACTCGTTGCGCTTTGTCGCCGCCATCGAGAATGTAGTTCTTTGCCGAACACTGCTGGCGTGTCAGAAACTTTTTCACCGCAGCTTCATCGTCCGGCAAATGCACGGCAACAGTGACGAACTCGAAATCGCGATGGCGATACATGCGATTGATCGAGACGAGATCTGGAAACTCAGCGACGCATCCGCCGCACCACGTGGCCCAGAAATTGATCAAACGGAATTTACCCGAATCTTTCTTCCGTAGGCCTTTCAAGCCATCAGCACTCACTTGTTCCAGCGCGACGGGCTCCTCGGCGAGCTTTGCCATATATTCTTTTACGGCGTCTTGTTTGCCGGCCCACTTCGTTGAACATCCAAATGCTTTTGTGTGCGAAACCTTTACTTCGCGACCGGCGAGAAGGTCGTCGAGTGCATTGCGAAGGTCGGGCTTTGTCACCTTTTCCTGTTGTTCGTTGTCATCAATACGGCCGACATATCGCAACTTGCGACTTTGATCGAAGACGAAGGCGTGGGGTGTCGCCACGGGACCATAAGCACGCGAGACCCGTTGATTATCGCCGTCATAAAGATAGGGAAAATTAAACTGTTTGGCTTTCGCGCGGATCTTCATTTCTTTCAGTGAATCGGAGAGATCAGTGTAGCCGAGTTCGTTGAGACGAATCGATTTCGGATCGTTCGGGCTGATCGCGACAACAACCACTCCGTTCGACTTATAGTCGTTCACTAAATTTTTGATCCGTTCCTCGTAAGCTTGCGCGGTCGGGCAATGGTTGCAGGTGAAAATGACGACGAGCACTTTGGCGTCGGCGAAACTCTTGAGGCTGTACGTTTTTCCGTCCGTGGCAGGCAACTTGAACTCAGGAGCCGATGTTCCGAGAGCGAGAGTGGCAGGCGATTCGACGGCAAAGGTCCGAAACGCAAAGAGGAACAGGAGCAGCACGGAAACAAAGGATCTTCGCATGCGGCGGAGAATAATCAGGACGACGAGCGGCATCAAGACTGCCGGCAGATCACAGGACTTTCGCAATCTTTTTCAAATCGTCCACAAACCGCGCGCGCTCGAGTCGACGTGTTTCGTCGTCCGGGGCGCGAAGAATCGAAGAAGGATGAACGGTAGCAATGACATGCTCGGCCAGTTCAGACTCGATAAATTGGCCACGTTGTTGAGAGACGCGAAAATCTTTTCCAAGCAACGCCTGCGCGGCCGTTGCGCCGAGGCAAACCAAGACACGCGGTTTCAGAAGATCGATCTCGGCATCAAGCCAGGGACGGCAAGCCGCAATTTCGCGGGCATTCGGCTTTTTATGGATGCGACGTTTTCCTTTCGGCTCCCATTTGAAATGTTTAACGGCATTGGTGACGTACACCTCATCGCGATTGATCCCCGCTTCTTCCAAACAAGTATCGAGGAACTTCCCTGCGGGACCGACGAATGGTTTTCCAGCAAGGTCTTCATCGTTGCCTGGCTGTTCCCCGACGAAAATTACTTTCGCCGTCGGCCTGCCTTCGCCGAAGACTGTTTGAGTTCCAGACTTCCACAAGGGACATGCGGTACAACCGGCGGCAGCGTTCTTGAGTTTCGGCAGAGATGGCTTTGGAGGAATGAATCGAGCCGCTGTATCAGAAGAGGTGATTCGGGAACGCGCGGTTACGTTCTTTTCAACGTGCCGTTTTTCCATGTGCTAATCTAGCACAGCTCGTTTGCCGGAAACAAATCGAGCTCCTTATTCAGGAAAAGACTGGCAATCCGGCACCTAAATAGCCAACTGCCCGCGACCGCAACTGCATTACCCTCGGGAGTATCGTTTCTAGCGATCGCGGTCGACAGTCTTCGGCAAACCGATTGAACTCGATCGTTTGGCTACTTTTCGGCTGGTCGTCACCTTCGAAACGGTGCCAGTCCTCAGGTATTTTGCTTTGATTCTATCCAGCAGTTCGTCGCGACGATTGTAGAGGCGCTTGAGACGACGTGGCTTAACGCGACTCAAGACATAACCAGTCAGCAATGGTAGAGCGATCGTTGAATCCGTGTAGCAAACCACGCAATCCGGCAATGTTTCAGGGTCCACTTTACCCCAACTGACTGCTTCCGCAGGCGTGGCGCCGCTTAAACCGCCAGTATCAGGTCGTGCGTCTGTGCATTGCAGAAAATAGTCATGACCGCGTTCCTGGATGCCCATGACCTCCTGAATTTGCGGCTCCGTCTGGAGCATGAAATTCTTCGGCGATCCGCCACCAAGGATGAACACGCTCGACTTGTGTTTGCTCGACTTGGCTTCGTAAACGATGGATGCGGTTTGATTTACATCGCGATTAACATCCAGCAAGAGTTTCGAATCGCGCAACGCCATCGCCGCGACATTCATCCCAATAGAACTGTCGCCCGGACTGCTCGTGAAAACAGGAATGCCGCATTCGTACGCCGTCGCGAGAACAGAAGAATCTTTTAACCCGAGCTTCTTTCCGCGCTGTGAAACGTATTTGCCCAGAAGATAGTGAAACTCGTCCGTCCCCATCGTCTTTTGAAACTCAGGACCTTGAATTACCTCGCGGACGAAAGCATCGGTATCGAGGAGAACGTTGTAATCAAAAAGAATGTCGTAAATACGAATCACGCCGTCTTTGTGCAATTCGCGATCGTCGAGAAATGGGGAACCGGCGTACAATTGCATGTCGAGTCCGTAATGGAGGTCGTGATAAAGATTAGCGCCCGTCGACACGATCCAATCGACGAAACCGGCTTTCATCAAAGGAATGAGGCAGCTTTTTCCAAGTCCGGCTGGCGTTAATGCGCCTGTGAGCGACATTCCAATGAATCCGTCGTCAGGCAGCATCTTCTGCGCG
>CBHWET010000089.1:0-14754 GCA_966112985.1 uncultured bacterium
TGGATCATCGCGTTCTGGCATCATCCACCTTATTCCAAGGGTTCACACGATTCCGATGTCGACACACAGTTGAAAGAGATGCGTCAAAACTTTCTGCCGATTCTCGAATCGGCCGGAGTCGATCTCGTGCTGAGCGGTCATAGTCATTGTTACGAACGGTCCTTTTTGATCGATGGACACTACGGCCTTTCAACGACATTTACGAACAGCATGAAATTGAATGCGACAGGTGGAAACGCAACGAATGCGGCTGGGCCTTATACGAAGTGGCTCGGACCGCAGTCACATCAGGGCGCGGTTTATGTCGTTGCTGGAAGTTCTGGTCAAACCAGCGGCGGGGCACTGAATCATCCGGCGATGTTTGTGTCCCTTAATCAACTCGGTTCGCTCGTTGTGGATGTGAACAGCAATCGGCTCGACGCAACGTTTATCCGTGAGACGGGCGCGGTGCTCGATCAGTTTACCATTGTGAAGCGCGATGTTGAATTTACCGATGCACAGATCGCAGCGAATAATCTTCAACTTGTCGTGACGAATGTCGCGGCAGGGAAGATCAATATAGTTCAGGCGAGTACCACGCTGACGAATTGGGTTTCCATCTCAACCAACATTGTTGGATCGAATGTCTTGCAGTTCAGCGAAAGTGTCACGAACAGTGATCTGCGATTTTATCGCGTGCTGCGACAGCCGTAAGAATAATCAGCGTGCGGCTTGCTTATGAACGGCAGGGCCGGCGTTCAGCGCCGCAGCCGAGTTTTGTGACGTCTTCAGCGCTTCGTTCGGAAACACACCGAGATATAGAATCCCCGCGATGCAGACGAACAGGGAAAGCTTCATCGGCCAGGACACAGGAATCGATGCGCGATTGACAATGTTGTCCGACCAGTAAATGGCGCGAATCACACCGAAATAATAGTAGAGAGAAACGACGACGCCAAAAATGGCAACTCCGACTAAATAATAATAACCGGGGTTGATGGCGCCTTGTTCCACGACTGCCTTCAGTAAAAGAAATTTCCCAAAAAAGCCGGCAACTGGTGGGATGCCAGCGAGTGATATCATCGCGATTGTCAGGGCTGCGGCAAGAAGCGGTGAACGTTTATTTAAACCGGCGAGCACTGTTATGTCGTCGGACTCTTCATTCCGTGTCACGAGACAAATAACCGTGAACGCGGCGATTACTGTGAACAAATAGCCTGAAAGGAAATAAAGTATAGCGGATGTCCCGGCGTGACTCAGTGCCGCAAACCCGAGCAGCAGGTATCCCGCATTCGAAATGCTGGAGTAACCGAGCAGACGTTTGAGGCTGCGCTGCGGAATCGCGCAGAGATTGCCGTAGAGAATTGTGATGGCAGAAATCACGATCAACAGTTTGCTCCAATGCACCGTGACCGCTGGAACGGCGATGAATAGGACCCGAAGCAACAAAATGATTCCGGCGGCTTTTGAACCAATCGCCAGAAATGCCGTGGCCGGGGTAGGAGAGCCTTGATAAACGTCCGGTGCCCAGATCTGAAACGGAAACGCCGCAATTTTAAAACCAAGCCCCACGAGTACCATTAAGACGCCGATCAGAAAAAGTCCGTTCGACGCGAGGGATGGATTCGTCTGCAGCGCATTCTGAATGTCCGAAAAATTCGTGAACGTGGTTGTGCCGAAAATCAATGCGATGCCGAACACCAGGAATGCCGCGGAAAGTGCACTAAGAATCAAATATTTAATGCCCGCTTCCAATGAGGCGAGGCGATTGCGTTGAAAACTGTTCAGAACATAAAAGGTGACTGAGATCAGTTCGAGCGAGACAAACACCATGATGAAGTCATTTGCCGAGGATGCGAACATCATCCCGGTGAGCGCAAAAAGAATGAGGCAGTAAAACTCAGAAATGCCGGTCTGGATGCGATCGGCAAATTCCACTGACATCAATAAAACCAGGACAGTCGCCAGTAGGAAAAAACGTTTAAAGAACACCGCCAGATTATCGAGCACCAACATGTTGTTGAACCCGTAAATCGCAGTAGACCCCGCTTGTTCAATACCAAAGCTTGCAAGGAAAATAATGCCGACAAGCGCGGCGGCGGCGTAGCCAAGCAGATGCTTCTGATGCGCGGCGGTCCAAAGGTCACCGAGCAGGATGCCCAAACCAAGGACGATAACCGCCAACTCTAAAATCATCAGGTTCATGAATTATTTCGCTGCATGTAATTGTGTGGTCGTCGCGCTTTCCACCTTTTCGCCGTTAGCCATCTTCACGATGATCGCGGCGCTCGGGTTGATTTTGTCGGTGAGTAGACGCGGCCAAAATCCAAAAACAATCAGGCTGGCGAGCAGGAGGGCGTACGGAAGCTTCTGCCAAACCGAAGTAGCATCAGCGATGTCCTTCCATTGGTCATTCAACGAACCGTGAAGAATGTGTCGAACCGCACGGAGCATGTAAACGGCGCCGATGGCCGATGCCCCCCAAACAGCGAACACCACGATAAAATGCGGAAGGTTAAAGACCGATTTCCACGCGCCAAACAAAACCATCATCTCACCGACGAAGTTGGCGAAGCCCGGCAAACCACAACCAGCCATCATCGCGAACACCATAACGGCACCGATAAAAGGTAATTTGCGGAGAAGGCCACCCCAGTCGCCCATGTTGAGTGTGTTTGTCTTTTGATAGAGGTAACCGCTCAAAGCAAATGTCAGAGCGGCAAGTAATCCGTGCGCAACCATCACCATGATCGTTCCGCTGATGCCGATGAGATTCAGGCTGGCGATACCAAGGAAGCAAAAACCCATGTGCGCCACGCTTGAATTACCGATCAGCATGTTCAGATCACGTTGACGCATCGCTACCCAGCCGCAGTATACGATGTTACCCAGGCAAAGCAGCGCGATGATATGGAGCCAGCTTTGTGCGGCTTGAGGCATTAAAGGCAAAGCAATTCGGATAATGCCATACAGCCCGAACTTTTTGAGAACACCAGCATGCAACATTGCCGTGGCGGTTGGCGCCGACCCGTAGCCAAGGGGGGCCCAGGTATGAAACGGCCAAAGTGAAACCAAGATGCCAAAACCGAACAGCAATAGGGGAAAGATGAAATTCTGTGGGCCAAGAGCCATTGGGTTTTGCTGAAAATACGCCGTCAGCTTCGCGATATCGAACGTTCGCTGGCTCACGGGCAATTGGAGATAAAGCGCAATCAAACCGACCAGAGCGATTAACGCCCCGAGGCTGAGATAGAGCGTAATTTGGAACGTTGCGTAATTCCTGTTCTCGCCACGTCCCCACACACCAATCATAATGAACGTCGGAACCAGGGCGAGTTCATGGAAGAAATAGAAGAAGAACAAATCCAGTGACGCGAAGGCACCGAGAATGCCCCCTGTCATGATGAGGAGCAGAAGGTAAAATTCCTTTTCAAACTTCGTGATTTCCCGCGAAACGCACGCGGCCGCAAATGCGACGATCGCACCCATCAAAATCAATCCGACATTCACCCCATCAACACCGACGTGATAATTAATGCCCAGCGATTGGACCCAGGGAATGGTTTGTTCAAACTGATACTGCGTGAGGCCGGTTTGAAATCCGGAAAACATTGCCACGGCGCAGGCCATGGAGACTAGCGTCGCCAATAGGGTGACGATCCGAATAATAAATCGGTAGTCGCGCGGAATGAAGAGCACGACGAGCGCTCCGATGAGCGGTGCCGCGATTATGTCTGTCAGCAACGAATTCATTTAATGAAACAGAACCAGATAAAGCACGACCGCCACGCCCCCAATCAAAAGGAAAGCGTAGGTCTGTAAATTGCCGGTTTGAACGAGTCGCAAAGCGCGACCGACGAGTTCCGTCGTTCCATGCGTGCCGCGCACCATTAATCCGGCGATCAGCCAACGATCAATGGCATTGGCCAGTTTTGCCAACGCTTCGTGCGTAACCCGGATGAGGCCAGTGTAAATTTCATCGAAGTAAAACCGATTGCGCATTGCACGTGTCAACATTCCCAATTTCTCGGGCAGCGGATCAGCCGAGGCATTCCAATAAAAATGAAATGCAGCGCTGGCGCCAATGACTATAGCCAATAAGCCAAAAGCTGCTGCCACTGGCGCATCGCTAAACGGCGCAAACCAACCTTCGAACCACGATGTATGGTGAGCATGTGTTTCGAACCCTTGGCTGATAAAAGCTTCCAGGCCGATGAGCCCGCCGATGACGGACAGCACTGCCAGGAAGAGCAGGGGTGTGGTCATGACGGATGGTGATTCGTGTGCGTGATCGGCGGAATCGGATTTCGCCTTTCCGAGAAAAGCGACGAAGAACAACCGCAACATATAAAATGTTGTCAGCACGGCAACGAGAGCGGCAATGGCGAACAACCCAAAGTTATTGTCTTTGTAAGCAGCCGCCAAAATTGTGTCTTTACTATAGAAACCGCTAAGAGGTGGAACGCCGCATAATGTCAATGTGCCGATGAGAAACGTCCAGAAAGTAATCGGCATCTTTTTCTTTAGAGCACCCATCTTCCAAATGTCCTGTTCGTGGTGCAGGGCATGAATTACTGAGCCGGCTCCAAGGAAGAGCAGCGCTTTAAAAAAGGCATGCGTTGTCAGGTGGAACATAGCCGGCGTTGGGCCATGCAGACCGACGGCCATAACCATGTAGCCAAGCTGCGAAAGAGTAGAGTAGGCGAGGATGCGTTTGATGTCGTTTTGTTGCACGGCAATCAAAGCGGCCAATAAAGAGGTAAATCCGCCTACCCAGGCAATGACCGTTAAGGCGTTCACCGTTCCCATGAACGAAAGCGCTTCAGGCCATGCTGCAGGCAAATCGAGAATGAAATAAATGCGGCACAACATGTAAACGCCGGCGGCGACCATCGTTGCGGCATGGATCAAAGCGGAAACCGGTGTGGGACCTTCCATTGCGTCAGGCAACCAGACGTGAAGGGGGAACTGCGCAGACTTGCCTACTGCACCGCAGAATAAAAGTAATCCCACTACGCTCGCCCAGATACCGAGCACACCGGGGTTGCTCGAGATTTGAGTTTTGAGTAATGCGAAATTAAGACTGCCGGCCAAAGCCCAGACCATGATGATTCCCAAAAGAAAACCAAAGTCACCCAGACGATTGGTGATGAACGCCTTTTTCGCCGCATCCGCTGCGGAAGCACGTTCGTACCAGAAACCAATGAGCAGGTAGCTGGAAACGCCAACCAGTTCCCAGAAGATAAACATTTGCAACAGATTATTGCTCAACACGATTCCGAGCATGGAGAACGTGAACAGACTGAGGCTTGCAAAATAGCGGGAAACGGCCGGGTCATCGTGCATGTAACCCCAGGAATAAATATGAATCGCACTACCGACGCCGGTGACGATCAACAACATCAACTTGCTGAGCGGATCAAGGGTAATACCAAACTCAACGTTGAAATCACCGACAGATAACCACTGAAGCGCGAGCTTCGGAGAAGTGACTGTATCGGCTCCGCTCTGGAAAAACAGAACCAGGCTGAGAACAAATCCGGCAACAATTGCTCCGATCGACAGGGCGGCGCTAAGTCCGCGATGGCGCTGGGTGAAAAGCGCGATTACCGCTGCAGAAGCGAGCGGCAGGAACAAAATGATCCACGGAAAATTGAGAAACGTTTCGTTCATCTAAATAATTTCACCGGACTACAGTTTCATTGTTGTCAGGTCCTCGACGTGTGCGCTCTGTTTCTTGCGATAAAGAGCTACAATCAGAGCCAGACCTACAGCGACTTCAGCAGCGGCGACTGTGATGATGAAAAACACCATGATCTGCCCGTCGAGTTTGTTGTTGAACCGGGAAAAGGCGGCGAGCGCGAGATTCGCAGCGTTGAGCATCAACTCGAGTGACATATAGATGATCAACAGATTGCGGCGCACGATGACTCCCCAAAGTCCGAGCGAAAACAGCAAGGCGCTGACAATCAGGTAATGTTCAAGCCCAACAGGTTTCATTATTTCAAATCTTTTTTACTCAACAGAATCACGCCAATCATCGCCACCAGCAGTAAGAGCGATACAATTTCAAAGGGCAAAACGTATTGGCTGAATAACAAAGTGCCGAGTTCACGGGTTCCACCCACTTTGTTGCCAGCGACCGCTGTGCCTACGTGCGAGATGTGGATGTTGCGAATCACCAAAAAGACTATTGCGGCGACAGCAATCGAGCCAACACCTGCAACAACGGCTTTAATTCGACGTCGTTCTTCCTCTTTCAAGTCGAGCAACATGATGACGAACAGGAAGAGAACCATTACCGCGCCGGCGTAAACGAGGATTTGTACTGCCGCGAGGAAGAACGCGTGCAATTGGACGAATAAACCAGCCATGCACGTAATCGTCAGCACGAGAAACATCGCACTGGTGATTGGATTGCGGCTGAAAGGATTGCCGACGACCATCACCGCGCAGATGACAGTCAGAAAAGCAAAGATGTAAAAAGCGATGTCGGAAGCGCTCATTTATTTTTCCACTTCCAAATTTTGCCCTGATGTACGCCACCCAGCGAGAGCAGCTTTTCTTTGTTATAAATCAGCTCCTGGCGACTCTCGGCATTGAGTGAGTAATCCTTCTGCAGAAAAATCGCTTCTTCAGGGCACACTTCCTGGCAATAGCCGCAGAAGATGCAACGAAGCATGTTGATTTCGAATTCTTTCGGACCCTTCTCAACATTGCCCGCTTTCGGATCACCTTCTGGACCGGGAGGAGTAATCTTAATGGCCTTCGGCGGACAAACGAATTCGCACAGCTGGCACGAAACGCACTTTGTGCGACCTTCCGGATCTTTAACCAAATACGGTGCACCGCGATAACCTTCTCCAACTGTCCATTTGGTTTCGGGATAAAATCCGCCGGCAAGTTCTTTGGCTGCTGTTTTGCCCTTAAATACGGTACGTCCGAAATGGCGGGCCGTTACTTTCAAACCGCTGGCGAAAGCCGGCAGATAAAGCCGTTCCCAAAAACTCAATTTTTTGCGTGGAACGATCATTGTAAATTATTTGTTCGCAACAACGGCGCTCACCGGTGACTGCTCCGTTATTTTCTTATTCACGTTGTGCGGTGTCGTGGCCCAGAGAATTGCGGCAACGATTAAAATATTCGCGAGTGCTACCGGTATGAACCTTCTCCAACCAAGATCCATCAGTTGATCGTAACGGAACCGCGGGAACATCCAACGCACCCAGATGACCAAGGCGAGGAAAAAGAAAATCTTAAACAGGAAGATCAGGATATGCGCGATTCCCATTCCGATACTTGTTGCTGGTTGATCCAGACCTGCAAATGGCAAGCTCCAGCCGCCGAAGAACAAGGTCACCATCATGCCCGCGCCAGCTACAATGTTCGCGTACTCACCCATGAAGAACAGTGCGAACTTGATCGAGCTGTATTCAGTGTTATAGCCCGCGACAAGCTCGGTTTCCGATTCAGGCAGGTCGAACGGCAAGCGATTGGTTTCGGCAAAACCCGACACGAGGAAAATGAAAAAAGAAAGCAACGCAAACGGCCAGATGAAGTAGCTCAGGGCCGTTTGATCTTTCGCCATGAACGGCAAGGCGAACCATCCGTGCTGCGCTTGATACGTGACAATGCTGCTCAAATTAAGCGTGTTCGTCACGAGAAAGATTGGGATCACAGACATGCCCATCGCGATTTCATAAGAAATCATCTGAGCGCTGGAACGAATGCCGCCGAGGAATGGATACTTCGAATTCGACGCATAGCCTGCCAGAACGATTCCATACACACCGAGCGACACGATGCCGAATGTGTAGAGGATGCCGACATTCAGGTCGGCGATGACCATCTTTTGTTGTCCGATGAACGAACCGAACGGAAGAACTGCAATGACCACTAACGCAGGGATAAACGTGATAGCTGGCGCCAGCCAATAGTAAGCTTTATGAACGTAGTTCGGAGTAAAATCTTCTTTGATAAATGATTTCACACCATCAGCCAGCGGTTGCCAGATTCCCCAGCGGGTGAGCAGGGGACCGATGAACGGAATGGAACCAATTAGTGGCAACGCCACGCGATTTGGTCCCACGCGATCTTGAATAAATGCAGAGATTTTGCGCTCAGCCAAAACGGCGTACGCGACGATCGTCATCGTCACCGCAAACACGCCAACGATTTTCAACAAACTGAGAAGTAAAAAGTTCCAGTCCATTTAAATTGTAATTGTCACTCCAGTATCACTGAGCGCAGCCCACGTCACACCGTTCAATGCAGGCACTTCCTTCGCCATCTGGTTAAATAAACCTTCGATTGTAACGAAGCCGTTTTGGCCTGTGACATTAAAAACGAGTTCGTGCAGGAATTCCCATTCCGGACGGGAAGCGCCTTTTGGCTGTAACGCCTGCATAAAACGCTGCACGCGACCTTTGACGTTGATAAAGCTGCCGCGCTTCTCAGCGTGCGCACAACCAGGCAATAAATAGTGGGCGGCAGCCGTCGTGGCATTCGGCAGAATGTCGGAGACGATCAAATTCTCCAATTTGCCAAGCAGATCGGCGCCAATGCCGTGCTTGGTTACGTCTTCTCCGAAAACGATCAAAGTCTTAATGCTGCCATTGCGAATACCGTCAGCGATCTTCGGCAGATTCGCTCCCATCTTTTCAGCAGCAATACCAGTCAGACGCGCTCCGATGCTGTTTGGATTGCGATCCGGATTCAGCAGGAGGCGGTCTCCCTCGCCTGAGCGAGGAATAGAATCGGTAATCGCATTGAACTTTGCGCCGATTTTCTTCAACAGATAAAGCTCTTCCGTCGTCTGACGCGCAGAAGCGACAATGGCAACAGAACCAGTTGCAGCCTTCCGCAGAATTTCTGAAATATCTTTGAGCGCAACGACCCACGTCGCCTCTGGACTTTGCACTTTGACTTTGGAACCTTGAACTTTCGTCAACCGGTCTTCGCGATTGATCCACTTGTAATTCAAGCGACCGTAGTCACACATCCACGTCGAATTTACCGCGTCATTTTCGCGCGGTTCGTAGCGGTACATGACGTTCTCGCGTGATCCGATGATGGTATTGCAACCCGTGCCGCAGCTTGTGCAGATGCTCTTGGTTTCCTTTAGGAACCAGACACGCATCTTGAAACGAAAATCTTTCGAGGTCAGCGCGCCGACTGGACAGATATCTACCGTGTTGAGCGTGTAGTTGTTGTCGAACTTCGTGCCCGGATACGAAGCGATGGTGTTGTAGCTGCCGCGATTAACGATGCCGAGTTTGTCGTCGTTGACGATGTCCTTTGTGAAACGAATGCAGCGGGTGCAAAGAACGCAACGTTCATCATCGAGAACAATCCGTGGTCCTAGATCGACTTGCTTTGGCTTGTGGACCTTCTGTTCAACGAATCGGCTCGCCGACTTGCCATAATCGACCGAGTACTCTTGCAGCTTGCATTCACCAGCCTGGTCACAGATCGGGCAATCAAGCGGATGATTAATCAGGAGAGACTCCAACACCGCTTCACGCATGACCTTGGTCGCAGGCGAGCTCGGATAAATCTCCATGCCCGGTGAAATTGGCGTTGCACACGCGATGGCACCACGCGGCGTTCCCGGTTCGTAGGGAAGAACAGAACGAAGAATCTTCGGCGTGCCGTCCGGATTAAGAACCGGCTTGCGATCTGGTCCCATCGCTGGGGTTCCAAATTCAACCAGACACATGCGGCAGTTACCCGCGATGGGCAACTTTGGATGATAGCAGTAATGCGGCACGTCGATGCCGGCAATCTGACAGGCCTGCAGCATTGTCGTGGGCTGCATCTTGCCCTGCCAGTCGGGCATGACTTTAGGCACTTCAATCTCACGACCGTCCACCTTGATCTTCACCTTTTCGATTGGTGGCGGCGCGGGCTTTTGTTCAGTTGTCGCTTGCGTCGACATGGAATTAATGGGTCGGGCTTGCGGCGATTTTCATATCGGCCGTCGGGCCAGCGGAGCCGGTGTGTGTTGTTTCGCCAGCAGCGCCTTTCGCTTCAAATTCGTCTTTGAACTTCTTAATGAAACTCAATACAGGCCACGAACACGCTTCGCCAAACGCGCAAATCGTTCGACCTTGAATATTCTGCGCGATATTCAGCAGGTAATCGGCGTCCTGTTTCCGACCATGGCCATGCGTCATGCGATGCAACGCCTTACTCATCCACAACGAACCTTCGCGGCACGGAGTGCATTGGCCGCAGCTTTCATGTGCGTAGAATTCGCTGAGATTTGCGAGCGCTTCAACGATGTCGACCGAATCGTCCATCACGATAATCGCGCTCGAACCAGACATACTGCCGGCAGCTTGCAAGGAGTCAAAGTCGTACGGCAAATCGAGCATATCCGTCTCGACTTCCGTCATTGTCCCATCGGCATTCTTCTTCTTGAGCTTAAATTTCTCGCCCGCCTTGAAAACCTTCGCGGAAGAGCCACCCGGGATTACCGCTTTCAATTTCCGGCCGTCCCGGAGACCACTGCCGAAATTCGGATGATTGATCAACTCCCCGATCGTTACTTTGCCGACTTCAATTTCGTAATAGCCGGGCTTTTTGACCTGGCCGCTCAAACTGACAATACGCGTTCCAGTGTTATTTGGTGTGCCGAGTTTTGAATAGGCGGCACCCGTCATCTCGATGATGTGCTTCACGTGACACAACGTTTCCACGTTGTTCACGATCGTCGGACACATGTAGAGACCAAGGATTGCAGGGAAGTAGGGCGGTTTGATTCGCGGATAAGCCCGTTTGCCTTCCAGCGATTCGATCAGGCCGGTTTCCTCACCACAGATATAAGCACCTGCACCGCGATGAATGAAAATATCGAGATCGTAACCGCTACCCAGAATGTTTTTGCCCAGAAAGTTTTTCGCCCGTGCTTCCGCTAAAGCTTTCTTCAATAGCTTTGCGCCCTGTGGAAATTCGCCGCGAATATATATATAGGCGAGCTTCACGTCATTCGCGAAGCACGAGATGATCATCCCTTCGATCAACTGATGCGGATCTTTATGGATGATCTGTCGGTCTTTGAAAGTTCCCGGTTCCGATTCGTCAGCGTTGCAAATCAGGTAAATTGGCTTGCCGCTCTTGCGATCGACAAAGCTCCATTTCATTCCGGCCGAGAATCCAGCGCCGCCGCGACCCCGCAACCCGCTCGTCAGGACTTCCTGGCGAATCTGTTCCTGTGGCGTTTGTTTCTTGCCTTCCGGCAAGTCCTTCGTTTGCAGCGCGAAAGCCTTTTTCAGCGCCTCATATCCGCCATTGCGGATATAGCATTCGATGTCCGGGGTGTAACCCGGCTTGTCGATGTTTTTTAAAATGAGCCGATATTGTTCGGGCATTTTACTTCTTTCAGCGACGTTTTTTCACGTCGAAAACTTGACTCTCAGTTCAAAAACTCTAACTTCTCTCGCTCGCGGTTTGCCCGATGGTGTAACGGTAGCACAAGTGACTCTGGATCACTTTGTCATGGTTCAAATCCATGTCGGGCAGCCAACTTCCGCTCATATATTCACCACAGAGGCGCAGAGTTGTATTTCTCAGTGTTCTCTGTGTCTCTGTGGTTCATTTACATTTATTTACAATTTCATCCGCTTTCTGGTGCGAAACTGCTTCGTAAAAATCTTCGTTGCACATTATTACCGGCCCGGTTCCACAACTCGCGAGGCATTCAACAAACTCAACGGAAAACTTTCCGTCTTTGCTCGTTTGCAAGCCGTGCGCTTTTGGATCCAGGCCGAACTTCTCGCAAAAATGTTGATGTAACTTACCGGAACCAGCCAGAGCGCAGCTCAACGTGCGGCAAACCTTGATCTGATATTTACCAGCGGGTTGCTGACGGAACATCGGATAAAACGTCACCAGTTCGTAGACGTTGATCGGCTGTAAGTCGAGTTTCGCGGCAGTCCATTCAATTGCTTCTTTGGAGATGTAACCAAAGTGTTCCTGAATTTCATGCAGAAACATGAGGGATGCACTCCGCTTTTGCGGATAATGCGTCACGAGTTCGTTCAACTCTGCTTCCAATTCTTTCGGAACGGTAAAGCTCATATCAGCGGTCACATTCTCCCATCACGAAATCGAGCGATCCAAGAATAGCTACCGTATCGCTCATCATATGACCCGGAAGGAGATGCGGCAGAATGCTTAGATTTACAAACGATGGAGCGCGAATCTTCAGGCGATTCGGAGTGCCACCACCTTTGCTGTTGATATAAAAACCGAGTTCGCCCTTCGGATTTTCATGCCCAAAGTATACTTCGCCTTTCGGCGCGTTCACACCTTGCGTGACGAGGATAAATTGATGAATCAATTCTTCCATACTCGTCAGAACTTTATCTTTGCGAGGCAGAACGACCTTGCCGTCGGCAACATTCACCGGTTCCTTTGTCGTGTTGTCAGGACCACCGGGAATTTTGGCCAGAGCCTGACGGATGATGCGCACGCTTTGTCGCATTTCTTCCATGCGAACGAGATAACGATCGTAACAATCGCCGACAGAACCGAGGGGAATATCGAATTCGAAATCTTTGTAGCAAAGGTATGGCTGCGCTTTGCGCAAATCGTATTCAACGCCGCTGCCGCGCAGGTTCGGGCCGGTCAAACCAAAATCGATGGCGTCCTCTTTCGAGATAACACCAACATCTTTCGTACGATCCACCCAGATTCGATTGCGTGTGAGCAACTTCTCAGACTCGTCGAAGTTGATTTCCACTTCGTTGCAGAACTTCGCCACCGCCGCGCACCAACCCGGTGGTGTATCGCGGGAAACGCCGCCGATCCGTGTGTAGGTCGTGGTAAAACGAGCTCCGGTCAGCGCTTCAGCTAAATTATAAATCTTCTCACGCTCGGTGAACGTATGAAGGAATACTGTGAGTGCACCGACGTCCATCGCATAGGCGCCAAGTCCGAGCAAGTGCGAAGAAATCCGTGCGAGTTCACAGCAGATCACGCGGATATATTGGCATCGTGGTGTCAACTGTTGGTCGATGCCGAGCAATTTTTCTACTGCAAGTGCATACGCGACGTTGTTTGCGAGTGGAGCAAGATAGTCCAAACGATCCGTATACGGAATGAACTGCGTATACGTCATGTTTTCCGCGATCTTTTCGTCGCCGCGGTGCAGATAGCCTACGTCTGGAACAGCCTTGGTAATGATCTCGCCATCCAGTTCGAGAACGATGCGCAAGACCCCGTGCGTCGCAGGATGCGACGGGCCCATGTTCAAGACCATGTTTTCGCCGTGAATATCGGGCAGGTCTTCGTTAGGCGAAACCGACGTGGGCGCAACAGCATTTGGCTGCGCAGCAGCGATGCGCGCGGCCGGGTCACGAAATTGTATTTCTTGCGTGGCCATTGTTATTTCTTGTCTGTTGGTCCAACGGGACCAGGGCCATGGGAATGGCCATGCAAATCTTTAATATCGTCCCGGCGTTCAACGCGATTCGTCGTCGCGAGCGAATCGGTTTCCGGAATGCGCACCCGCGGTTCACGAGCGATGGTGTCTTTGCCGCCTGCAATTGTTACGAACGGACCACCTTCGAGCGGCGCCGGTTTCGTGAAAGCCACTTCAGGCATTTCGCTCGATCTACCTGCAAGCGGGAAATCTTTGCGAAGAGGGAAGTAAGGATAACCTTCCCACATCAAAATTCGACGCAGGTCAGGGTGCCCGCGAAACCGGATGCCCATCATGTCGTAAATCTCGCGTTCATGCCAATCGGCAGTCCGCCAGACGGTGGTAACCGTAGGCAGTTCAGACTTTTCTTCGCCGACGTCGGTTTTTAACCGGAAATGCACGTTATGGCTGATCCCGTAAAAATGATAAACAACCGTCCATCGTGGATCATCGCCGTAATTATCGATGCAGCAGATATCAACCAGGTAATCGAAACCAAGTTGCTTCTTTATAAACGAGCAGACATCAGTGATGCGCTCAGCATCCGCAAGCCCGACGGTTGTTTCCCCACGAAATTCGACCGGCGCGGAGATTAACTCGCCGTATTTCTCACTTAATTTTTGCGCTGCTTCCGAGGCTGTCATTTCTTATTGGTCAGCTCAAATTCTGGTTTTGGTGTCCCCGGCAACGCCGTTTCCGCAACCGTTTCGGATTTAGGCAACCCATGCAGCGTGGGATCTTTTGCGACTTTGTTCTGCAGCCGGATCAGAGCGTCAAGCAGGGCCTCCGGACGCGGGGGACAGCCAGCGACATAAACATCCACCGGCAAAATATTGTCGACTCCCTGCAGCACCGCATAGCTGCGATACATACCACCGGTCGAGGCACACGCACCCATGGCGATAACCCATTTCGGCTCCGGCATTTGGTCGTAAATACGTTTGACCGCCATCGCCATTTTATAGGTAACGGTGCCAGCGACAATCATGACGTCCGACTGGCGGGGAGAGAAACGCATTACTTCGGCGCCGAAACGCGCGATGTCATAGCGGCTGGCTCCCGTTGCCATCAATTCAATGGCGCAGCAGGCGAGACCCATCGGCATCGGCCAAAGGGAATTCTTTCGGAACCAGCCGAGAGCAGCTTCGACGCGAGTGATGATGACATCACCCTCAACTTTGCTGTTATAACCGATTTCGGTGGTGTTGTGCATGAACTGCGAAAACTGGTTGTGCATCAGCCGCTCATGCGGCCGACCGAAGAAACTAAAAGGCCAAACAAAAATGATGGCAAGTAATTTGTGAAATTTTTCACAAACTTTGTTCCTCCGGCTGAAAAACGTAGCATGG
>CBHWET010000090.1:0-14632 GCA_966112985.1 uncultured bacterium
TCATGTCTTACTTTCTACCCTATCAGTCCCACCCGCGATATCGAAGAACGTCCAACCTTTTGCTTTTTGCCTCTCTTTCTCTTCTTATTCCCACAGTTTCCATTCCATCGAAAACGTTGAGGAGCTGGGGCTTTGGCGAAACTGCGATCGCCAAAGCCCGTGTGATATTCTCAATTTTTTAGGTGCGGCGCATTATTGCTGCGGTGTCCAGCGAACTGCATCTGCCACCACAATGTATCCGGTCGTCGTTGAGCAGTTGAGTTTCACGGAGTTGCTTCCTGCATTCAGGTTGAATGTTCCCAGCGATTGCCATGTGCCACCACCCGTTTGTTGGTTCTTACTAACTGTGGTCGATCCACTGGAGTGATTGACGACAAAGGGCGCGGACGTTGAACGATTGGCGCCTTGCGGCCACCAGACAGAAATCTCGTAAGTTCCGGAGGTGGCAAGATTAGCTGTAAAGGTTGCTGCATCAGCCACGGCCGCGGTGGAGTGATAACGATAATCTGCTCCGTATTTATCCGTTGAGCTGCTGGCAGTGCTCCAGGTTCCCGTCACGCTGAAACCGGCCGATGCATTATCCACGGTGACGCTTGTGGCCAGGGATGCCGGAGGGATTGGAGGATTTCCGGGGACAGTACCTTCGACCCACGTAGCCAGTTGGAAACCGGTGTATCCGTTACCGGTTTGATTGAGCCAGCCACCCTGCAATCCATATTTAAGAGTCACCATGCCAGAGGTTGTAATGAGGCCGATGCGGTCGCCATCTAGTTGGAATCGTCCGACTCCGCCGAGTTGCGTGTACCACGAGCCATAGAGACCATCTTTACAGAGTAAAGTTCCGTCTGATCCCAACGCGCCGATGCGGTCGCCGCGGATTTCGATTTGCACAAAGCCTGGGCCGGTCTGTGTCGTCCACGCGCCCTGCAAACCATCTTTGACATAAAGCACTCCGCCCGCGAGAGCTGCGATGCGATTGCCATCGAGTCGAAAATCGGTTACGCCGCCAAGCTGGTTGTACCATGTTCCGTTTTCCGTATCCTTGCAGGAGAAGGTTCCGTCGGAATAGAGAACACCGAGGCGTTCCCCTTTGATCTGGAATTTCGTCACACCCCCTGAGGTCTGCGTCGTCCACGATCCGAACAATCCCCACTTGGTCAGCACCACTCCGTTTTGTAAAACACCGATGCGATCGCCATCAAGATAGAAGGCAGAGACGCCACCGATTTGGGTGTACCAGGTTCCATAGAAACCATCCTTGCATAGTAACGTTCCATCAGAATACAGAGCCGCGATGCGATCCCCGCACAGTTGAAATTTCACCACACCAGGGCCGGTCATGGCTGCCCACGCGCCGTAAAGCCCGCCGTCTTTGCACTGGAGCACCCCGCCTTGCAACGCACCGATGCGTCCGCCTTCGATCTGGAATGCGGAGACGCCACCGATTTGATTGAGCCAACCGCCATAGGGCCCATCTTTCGCCATCAATAGTCCATTTGCATCCAGAACACCGAGATAATCATGAACTACCCCACCGGAGCCGGCGCCTCCATTTACTAAAGCCATATAATGATTCCAATCCCAATAAGGGCCGGGATCGTTGTGGGTGTTGCACGTCGCGTCGATGCCAAGATTGGCATTGGCGTAGGTCACCCAGGCCGAGCTTTTCTTGGCGTCATGACCAACAATGTGATTCCGGTCTTTGGCAAATCCGAATTTGTTCGCGACATGCGCGCTGACGCCAGCCGAAGCCTGGTACTGCGCTTCGGTATACCACGCTGGATTGCTGACAAAACCTTCGTGTTCGGTGCCGGTACAATGCTGATTCCAACAGCGGGCATGCCATGCATAGTAATTTTCCGAAATCATTTGAGTGATTTCACCCGCCGCATAATCACTTGAAGTATCCTGTTTGCCATTGATTGCGTAATGCACGCTGGCGTCGGAAAAACCGCAACTGGTGAAGTAGGAAACGACGGAGGCGTAATAGCCTTCCATGTCATGAACCACGTGGAATTTGTGACCGTAACCGGATGAATACCAGTTTGCGTTGCACGTGGGCCGCCAGATCGCGGGGCCATAATCACCGCTGGCTTGTGCTGTCATCCCGGCTGCGAGACCAGTCGTAGTCGCTATGGCGAGGAGTTTTTGAGTGAAAGCGCCGTTTCCAGCGCGGTTCAAATGAGGTTTTATTTTTAACATACTTTTTATTTTGTTGGTGAGGTCAGGGTTGTGGTGTTTTGTCGGAAATTGGAATCATTTGGTTTCCGCCGGCCGCACGTTCAGGATTTCTCGTGCGGCCCGCAGGGAACAGTGGCCCCTTTGTTTTTCTTTTTGCGAATTTTCAAGGCAAGGGCCGCCTGATAACTCTTTTCTAAAGCAGTCAGGTGAGAGCAACCGAACTTCTCGCAGTATTTTTGAAAACGACGGCTGTCGCGCAGATCATGCTCGAGCCGTTTCACGCTGATCCAGTCCTGCAGTCTCCTGACCCAATGCCCGATTTGTTCTTTAAATTTCATTTCGAAAGAACAGATGGTTTTCGGGCAAACTCTTTCATAGGGCGATAGGAAGAAGTTTAAAGAGGTGAGAAATGGAAACATATCCCCACTCGTGGGGGACATGACCGGAAACAAACAGATTTACGCGGGGAAAATACCCCCAAATGGGGGTGCCAGCTTATTGGCCCAGAAATTTGACCACTGCTTCAGTGCGGGAACGGACGTGCAACTTTTCGTAAATATTTTTGATGTAACTCCGAACCGTCAGCACGCTCAATGAAAGGCTCTCCGCGATTTCTCTGTTCTGTCGGCCTTGCGCGAGAAGTGTTAGAATCTCGTGTTCCCGTTTGCTGAGTTCTTCTGTTTCGCTGGCAGACTTTCGACGCTGAAAGTATTGCACCACTTTCAGCGCGATCATGTGGCTCATCGGAGCACCACCGCGCTGAATGTCAGTAATCGCCTCGAGAATTTCTGCGGGTGGCGTTTGCTTGATGAGGTAACCACTCGCGCCAGCCTGCAAGGATTGGAAAATCTTTTCGCTATCTACATAGACCGTCAGCATTATGACATGGAGCTCCGGCCTAAGTTCTTTCAGCTTCGTGACGCAATCAATGCCGGACATGCGTGGCAAATTGATATCCATGAGAACCACGTCTGGCCAATCGACGGGAATAAATTTCAAGGCCATTTCCGCATTGGGATAAGCGCCGGTGCAACGGAAGCCGGCGGTGCTTTTCATCCACGCGACCATTCCCTCGCGAATGCCGCGGTCATCTTCTACAATGGCAACTTTAATGGTCATGCAGGGCGAATTGGGATGAGTCGTAAATAGCCGATAATGCCTCCGTAATCCAGTCTTCAGAATTTTTTGAAATGACGGCGCCGAAAAAGTTGGAGGCATTACGCCGCTAAACCTAAACAACGAGGGTTCCCGTTTTTTCCGCTATACCAATCTGAGCCCTCACGCCTGAGCCGAATGGCAGAAAATCGTTTTCAAGGCCGTCACTGAAGATTACCCCGTTCTCCGGCATAAGCGACGTGATCGACAATGGTCGTTGGGATGTCACTCGACCCGATACAATTGAAACGCCAGTTCCTTTGGTCGGAAACGGTTCGCGAACATTAAACCAAAGATAATTGGCGTCCCACGGAAACGAGCCTTGGGGCGAATCGGTATGCGTTCCGTTTGTAAAGGTGTTCGTGATCGCCTGCGCTCCCGCGAGGATACTTCTTAACCAGCCAGTCGAACCGACACCGGTCGAAACAATCACTCCGCTGGAGGACTGCACTTCAACCCTTTGTTCATGCTGAATGGAATAACGGATCGATGTATGACTTTTGGGTCCGATGAACAGGTCATTCACCGCGTAGAGTTTCTGGCCGGTATTCAGTTCTGCCTTCGCCATTGTTACGGCTCTTGCAGAACGTTGACCGGCGAAAACTTCGGGAACGATAGTTCGCAAATCCGCCACCTGGAATGGAAGAAGTTTTCCTTCCCATCGCGCCGTGTCCGGATTGACGCCGATGACTGGTTGTCCCGCCAGGTACTTCACAGTATTCGCAACCAATCCATCCTGTCCCAGCACGACCACGGTATCGCTTTCGCCAAAAACGAAATTGGCAAGGAAGCGGCGTTCGACCCGTTGAACCAGCCCGAGTGTTTCGAGTGTTGCGGTGGCCTCTGTCAAAGCCAGCCGGTACGTTTCGTCTTCCCGGAGATAGTCGGTGAAGTCCAGACCGAGATGTTCAACATAAAAGCGCGCCTGTTGAACTGTGTTGTATTTGGCAACAAGTTCCGACAGGCGCGTCTCCCGCGTCACGAGCACAATTTTGTTTTCGGTAAGACGCCGCATCAACGGTGCTGTTGTGGCTTCATCAATTCACGGAGCAGATCGGGGGAAATGTTGAGTTGGCCAATTTTGTCGGCCTTCTCTGCCAGATCCTGAAATGCAACGGCGATCAATTGATCCGGTTTCATGCCACTGCTCGCTAAGGTCTGGAGAACTTTCGGGTCGGTATCTTCGAGCGCCTTGACGGTCGCCGAGATCGCATAAGCACGAGCGTCAGACTCAGCGCGCGAATTTTCGACATTCAACGAGACGAGTTGTTTTCGCTGTTGCTCAAGCGAAACGCTGGCCGCCATATCGGCCTGTTGCAGCTGATGTTGTTTCTTCTGCACAGAGCGCTCGGCGTCCATCTGTGTCTCGCGAATCTGCCGTTTTTTGCTTTCCACGGCGATTTCGGTATTCAATTCGTTTTCTTTAATGGCACGCTCTTTTTCAACAGCAGCATTGCGACGGGCATAAATGGCTTCATCCGCCTGGCCCAATAATGCTTCACGAGCTTCGGCCTCAAGTGCGCGGGCCGTTTCCGGGCTCGGCCTTATCGCGAGGATGGAAAGGCCGAGAATCTCGAGGCCGAACGAAGCAATCTCCGCCGATTCGGCCAGTCCGGCCCGCACGCTCTGCACCAGCGTATCGGACGCCCGCACCGCTTCACGCAAAGGCATGCTTTGTAATTCCTTTCGCGTGAGAACGTTCACCACATTGATAACGCTCATCGGCAATTTTGCCGGATCTTCCGAAGCGTAGCGGCGGCCACTGGGGTCCAGGGTATAATTCAACAAACGGGCCACCCGTTCTGGCGCGGCAATCCGATACGTCACCTGGCCTTGCACGGTGACTTCCTGAAAATCCGCAGTCACTTCACTGAAAATGAACGGAACATCATTTGTCCCGATAGGCACAGAAACCAGCGAAGACGTCGGGGCATAATAAAAGAAGGACAGCCCCGCCCCTTCTTGAACAATGCGGCCCTTCTTGTACTGGAGCAGATACGTGGTCGGTTCTGCTTTGATGAATTTGATTCCGAACATGTGACTCCTTTCTTATCGATTGATTCAATACGGTGGCAAAAGTCGACGAAAGCCGTGCAATAACACGACGATTAGAAACAACAAATTCCGTGGAATGAGAGCGGGCCAAAAATATTGGACAGGGCCGAGAGTGGTATTGGTTTGCTGTTGCTGCGCCAACCTTTGGCCCACGCGTTCGAGCAACTCGCACGAACGAGGCCATTCGGCGAGATCGTCTTTCCAGTCCAGAGGTATATTCCGCACGCCCACCGTGGCCCCCGCCAATGCACCGGTTATGGCACCAACGCTATCAGTGTCGCCTCCGCAGTTCAGTGCAGCCTCCACAGCAGCGCGAAAGTCACCGTAATGACGTAGCCATGCGAAGATCGCGACAGGAACCGTTTGATAAATGTAACCACTCACGCCTGTCGCACAGCCGATGTCGGCCGCGAATTGCTCAACAGACGCGTTCGCTTCCAGTGCTGTCCTGAGCTTACTCATGATGACGCACCATTCGGCGTCGTTACTCAAATTTTGAAGACAGGAAAGCAGCTTCATTCTGTCTCCACTCGCGGCGCACTCCCATGCAACCGCTTCCGCGACGGCCAGAGCTCCGACATTGGCTTTCGGATCTTTATGAGTCAGTTCCGTTGACGCAGATACAAATTCTCTAAGTTGTTCAGGAGAGTCCCAAAAATAAGCGCCGAGGATTGCGCTACGCATCGCAGGTCCATTGCCTGCCGAAACAACACCGCTCCCCCCAGGCGAGAACGCCATCCAAAGTTTGAGGATCGATTTGGCGGTCGCCATACCGATGCCTGCTGGCAAACCGATCAACCACCATCTGAACTTCCATGCAAGTTTGACCTGGAAGCGTTCGGCGTCGGCTGACTGCGCCAAAAGCGACTGCGCAACAAACAACGTATGTTCCGTATCGTCACTGATCATACCGCGTCCCAAAACGAAACGGTGACGCCATTGACCGTTCCACAATCGTTTTATGCGCCGTGTGCTGATCCCTTCGGCCGGCAGCCCGATGGCGTCTCCGACAGCTGTTCCAACAAGAACGCCACAAATGCGATCAGCAAAGTTGGACGCGCCCGCAAAACAGGTTGTCGGTTGTTCCTTAATCATTGGGAGCCAGGACGTCGCTGTTTATGACCATCGCGCCGGCCGCTCGCATTTCATTGATGGCCGTCGCCACGTCGCCGGGGTTGAGATTCACGCCGCGGCAGGCGTCCTCAATCAAATGCGTTTTGAAGCCAAGCTTCAGGGCGTCAAGGGCAGTGAATTTGACGCAATAGTCTGTTGCGAGGCCGACAACATAAACGTCTTGCACGTCGCTGCGTTTCAAGAAATCGCCCAGACCTGTGGCCTTGCAATGGCCGTTATCGAAAAAGCCGCTGTAGCTATCGATATGAATATCGGTGCCTTTTTGGAAAACTTTGGCAATTCGGCGGCGATCGAGTGAAGACACAAAATCGGCGCCGCGAGTGTTTTGAACGCAATGGACGGGCCAGAGAACCTGCTTAAGTCCATCGAGGTCGATGATATCGCCAGTTTTTTTTCCGGCATGATTGACAGCAAAACTGGCGTGATCAGCTGGATGCCAGTCCTGCGTAGCGACAACCAACGGAAACAACGACTGCAAACGGTTAATCAACGGAATAATTTCGTTGCCGTGCGGCACCGGCAGCGCACCGCCCGGGACAAAGTCGTTCTGAACATCCACGATGACGAGAGCCTTCATGGTTTCCTCCCCGTCTTGGCTGCGCGAATTGATTTTTGTAGAGCCTTTAAAATCCGGCGCGCCCAAATGCGATCCTGCTCTTTTGTCTCTTCCGATAACTGTTCGTAGGGGATCCAGTAGTTCTCCCATCGCGCACGGGTTTCGGTATCAACCCGCTCCGCCACGGTCCTCGACCATTTCGTCCATTGCTGATGCTCGAGGTTTGCGAGTTCCTCCAGAAGCTGTTTTTCATCAAGCGCGGCACCGGTAGGTTTGCCGCCACGAACTTTTGTTTTCATAGGTCAGATTTCAAAATTGAAGCCGCGTTTTTTCAGTTGCTGGTATTTCTTTTCGTTAAAGCTGTAGAGTCGGGCAGCCCGATGCGCGACGTCCTGCTCGATTTCATCCAGTTCGATGAGCAATCCCATGCCCTGGATTTTTTTGCGGAAATTTCGTTTATCGAATTCCCGTTCAAGGATCGCTTCATACAAATGCTGCAACTGCGAAAGGGTAAATTTCTTTGGTAACAATTCGAACCCGATGGGCTGATAACGCACCTTGCCCTGCAACCGCTTCAACCCGGCATCGAGAATGCGATTATGATCGAAGGCGAGGGAGGGCACATCCGACACGGAAAACCACGCTGCCTGTCGCGCGTCAGTCGCCGCCTGCAGACGGTAATCCTTTAACTTTACGAGCGCGTAATAAGCGACACTTACCACTCGTTCCCGCGGATCACGTTGGAGATCTCCAAAAGTATAGAGCTGCTCGAGAAAAATGTTTTGCAGACCGGTCTCTTCCTCCAGTTCACGCAAGGCCGCATTCTCCAGGGTTTCGTCAATCTGGGCAAAGCCGCCGGGCAGCGCCCATTTTCCCTCGAAGGGCGAAGCATCCCGTTGAATGAGCATCACTTTCAGATCGCCTTCATCGAAACCGAAAACGACGCAGTCAACTGTCAGAGCCGGACGGGCATGTTGGTAAGTGTAGGGCATACTTAGTGTCGTTACGACACGAAGATGGTGTATTAAGGACACTAAGGCAAGGAAAATCTTTTCCGTTCGACCCGTTACAAAAAAAGTGCTCTCGTAGAAGCAGCATGAAAATCAGCAAGGTTATTGTCGTGATCAACCGCTCGAAAAATCACGCCACGCGCACTGCCAATATGCTGAAAGCTGTTCTCGACTCGGAGAAAATCGAGCAGCGATGGGTAGAAACATTGCCGCCACGCAGAAATCTTTATCGCCGTCTGCACGATCTCGCCGACGCATCCGCCGATCTGGTGATTGCCTGCGGAGGTGACGGCACCCTGCTTCAGACAGCACACCGCGTTCGCGGCACCGGCATCCCGATCCTCGGCATCAACATCGGCTATCTCGGTTTCATCACGTCGATTCCCGGAAACCGTGTTCGCAACGAAATGCGTCGCATTTTAAATAATGAATTTGTCGTCAGTGAACGCACGGCTTTGGAACTTGTGGTCTCGCGAAATGGTAAAGAGTTAAAAGGCTGGGCGCTGAACGATGCGATCGTAACGCGCGGTGACAATCCACACCTCATCGACATCGCCGCGAAAGTGGGCAAGCGCCCGCTGACCAACTATCGATGTGACGGACTTATTGTAGCCACGCCAACGGGTTCTACCGCTTACTCGCTGGCCGCGGGAGGCCCCATCATTAGTCCAGAATGCAATGTTCTGACGATTACCCCGATCTGTCCGCAGGCGCTCACCAATCGATCGCTGGTTGTCAATTCGACGGAGCCCATTGAGATGACGGTCTCACCCGACGCAGGCCAGGGTCTCGTTCAGGTCGACGGGATGACTTTAGCGAAAACAAGTCCGACCATGGTGATTCGGGTGCAAACAGCAAAAGAGCGCGTTCCCATTGCTTTCCTCCCAGAGATCAATTATTACGACGTCCTTAGCGAAAAACTTCAATGGCGCGGGGCTGGTCTGTCTAAACCCAAATACGGCCACGCATGAGCTATCTCCTTTTTCCCGGACGACATCTCGTCAATACCCGCTTTCAGGAACATTACCTGAGTGCGGTTTTGCGTCGCGTCCCGCAGGTATGGGAGAGGTTGCAAAGAGGGACCACCGTTCCGACGGAGCCGATCACTAAAGTTATTTTCGCAATCACGTCGAGCAACCAGGAGAACTCCCGGTTTAATCCCATTCCCTTTTACATCCGCGCCATCGGTGTGGACCGGTTTGCTCGATCACTTCAATCGCAGGTCCCTTTCGGCTACAGAATTTTCGGCATTCCACATTACGGACACACCGAAAAATTTGCGGCATTCACCATCAAAGAAATCGTTGAACAAAGCGAACGGGCCATTGTTTTGACGCCGAAGAACACTGTCGTCCTTTGCTCGACTCCAGAGGTCTCAAAACTTTATGTCGAGTCAGGTTTTTCTATTTTGCCCGGGGAATCCTCGACGGAGGGAGCAACTTGTCCCATTGATTTAGTCCGGCAACTTGGCGGCGAATCCGAAGACTGGAGTGGCAACGCCATGCTGCAGCAGAACTTATCCGAAGCGACCACAAGCCTCTTTCGAGACTTTCCGGAAGTACCCAAACGAGTCCGCAGAATGTATCGAGATCCGCTCACGACGCAGGAAGGAAGCCTGACCATCAAGCGGAATTATAATACTTACGCCCGTGGTATGAACGAGATCGTCCGTCTCAAATATCTCGACATCCAGAGCGCTATAAAGGCCGGTCGTATTGTTGATGAAGGTTGCGCAGATGGAGCCTTGCTCGCAGAAATCAGTCAGGATTTTCAGGATTCTGATTTGTTTGGAGTCGATATCGCCGCAGAATTTGCACATCGCTTTCACGAGCGACAGCGCGCGGGGGATTTTTCAGGCGCCTACGTTCACTTTTTCCTGCGCAACCTCCTTGATTGCCTTTTCGAACCCGGCACGATCGACACCACAATCTGCAACAGTACGCTGCACGAACTTTGGAGTTACGCCGAACAGGAAAAGACAGTCCGATCCTATCTGGCTGAAAAATATCGACAGCTTCGTCCGGGAGGACGGCTCGTCATTCGTGACGTCACAGGCCCTGACGCTGGCGATACGGAAGTGTTTCTTTCGTGCTCCGAAAACGATGGAATAAATTTAACCGACGACGAGCTTGCATCGCATACGGAAAGAAGCCCGGAATGGCTGGCAAGCCTTTCGACTTACTCACGTTTCCTCGTATTTGTTCGCGATTACCTTCGAAAGAAACACACGACCGCACCAACAATTCATTTCCGAGAAAGCAGCATTGGCGAAAGACGCGGATTCATTCTTTCACGACGCAATGCAGCGGAATTCCTGTCGAAAAAAGATTATACCGATAACTGGGCCTCTGAAATGAACGAGGAATTTTGCTTTTGGTCTTTCGAGGAATGGAAACAGGTCCTTACCGACACGGGATTCAATGTTTTGGAAAACCCCAATGATCTCACCAGCGGTTCGCGCGTTTATACAAATCCCTGGATCGTGAAGAACCGCTACGAAAAGCATGCGGCGCTTTACGACATTCAGTCAGGCGAGCGTATTCCTTATCCACCGACCAATATGATATTGGTCGCGGAAAAGCCTATTTTAGTTTAGCGACGTAATCGCGCAGTTCGGCCAATTCAACTTCGAAGCCTCCGGACAAGATTGGAAAACGGCACCATGTCTTCGGGTCGAGATTCTCGTCATCCACGTGGAAGGATGGCGCGTATCGTTCTCGCTTCCATTGATTGCGGCACCACAATCTGAAAAACCGCTCCACCCAGGTCGCGAGTTGTTGCACGTCGTATTCTGGAAATTGGACGTGCATCAATTGAAACACGCCAAGAGGAGGTTGTTTATCTCGGATCGATGCACGCTCAATCGCATCCAACAACGGGTATGGCATCAGGTCATCTTCATCCGTCTGTTTACTGGTTGCGGGACGCAATTCAGCCGTGGGGGCTTGACAATTCACGGCTGCCAAAGCTGCGATAGGATGCAAACCTTCGGGACCATTCGATTCCAGCCACGCCAGCCATTGCCGTAAAAATGCTTTATCAATTCCAGCGATGGGGCTCAATCCACCGGAAGTATCTCCGTCCATCGTCGCATACCCGACGGCCGCTTCGGAACGATTGCTGGTGGAAAGCAAAAGCGCACGTCGAATATTCGCCAGCATCCACACGCCGGGCGAACGCACGCGGGCCTGGATGTTCTGAAGCGCGAGGTCATCCTCGCTCCATGTTAACTCCCGGTTCAGGCCGCGGGAAACAATTCCCATATACGATTGCACGATGGATTCGACGTCGAATTCAATGAACGTTGCCCCGAGCGCTTGTGCGACAGCCTTCGCAGCGTTCCGCGTCGTCGACGAACTATTCGCCGTCGACTGGTAGACGCACGTCAGTAAATTGCTCACGATGGCTGGTACGTTCGTGCAAGCCTTAATTGCCGGCCAAAAACTCAGCTTGTTGAAGAACTGATCAAGTCCAAGCTCACGGGTCGCCATTTCCACCATCAAGCCAACAAGACAACTGACTGCCGCAGAGTCAGCACCTCCACTTAGAGACACAACAAAGCCGTTCGAACGGCTTTTGCGCATGTAATCAAATAAGGCCAGGGCGACCGCCCTCGTGAATTCTTCCTCTTTGAGATAGTCGCTCGTTTCCCATGTGGAACGTTGCAGCACCGTTTTCTCCGACGCTGCCTCGGCAAATTGAAATGCTGCCCTTACAACATTGTTCTCAGTCGAAAGATCGGGCCTGAAGCTGGCCGTGCTCGCCTGCCGCATGCGTGTCGTTTCGACGTCAACGACAGCCGTCGTGATGTCATAGTCTGCATAACTGAACCTGGGCCCCTCATTCCGCATCTTGCCCGCGGAAGCAATCAGTGCCCCGCCGTCGTAAACCGCACGTCCAGATTCATTTCCCAGCAGGTTCGAATAAAGGTAACTGACTCCAAAAGCCCGCGATGCTTCGAGTACCAGACGTCTGCGAATTTCCAACTTACCGAAGGCAAAGTGGCTTGCGCTTGGGTTCAGTATGAGGTCGACACCTTTTAGCGCGAGACCGGCGCCGGGACGTTGCGCGACCCATGCGTCTTCGCAAATCTCAAAGCCGATTCGTATCCCACCGCAATCGAAATATATATCTCCAATCGGATAATGGTTTCCGTCGACAACGAGTTCATCGCGTAATTCTGCGGGCCACGGCTTAAACCACCGTGGCTCGTAATGAATCCCATCCCCCGCAAGAAATTTTTTAGCGACAAAGCCAGCGATGCGAGTGTCAACGACGAGGCACGCGCAATTGAATAGAGCATTGTGATGGAGAATCGGCAGGCCGACGGAAACAATCATGCCCTTTGTCATCGGCAAAATTTCCTGCAGGATTTTCCATGCCATGCGGTGGGTCGCTGCCGAATGGAAAGCGTCCTCACATCCGTAGCCGGTAATACACAACTCCGGTAGGCATAGAATTGTTACCGCTTCGGCACGGGCGCGTTCAATGGCGGCACAAATGTTGCGCCGATTGCCCGGCCAATCGAGCGGTGTCTGATTCAGCACCGCTGCACCAACTTTAATGAGTTTCATAGCGGCGCCGCCTTGCCTGCACGCATTTGTTGAACAAGCTTCGTTTTCAACTGGTGCAATCCGAACTCAAGACCGACCGGATACTGGTGAGGATGAACCATCCGTTTTACTCCAGGGTGAAACATCTTCAACTGATCCCGCGTTCGTTGACGAGACGCGTGAATGTCCGGGCATTCGTACACTGGATCGCCACAACGGAAAACAGGTACTAACAAATCTTCGGCCATCGTGTCGGCGGCAATGTGCTTCTGCCGCAATGGATCAGCGGGATCGACAATGACCCACTCATTGGGGCCTTTTGTCGCCGAATCATAAATTGCATCACCAACATATTCGCCATGGGCTTGAAAACGACGAACCTGCTGGATACCTGGATTGGAAACTTTGACCGTTTGTTCGGACAGTTTGACTTTGTAATCCCACGTCGCATTGCGGTCACGGATCGCGCTGAGTTTGTAGACGCCACCCAGCGCGGGCTGATCAAAAGCTGTCACCAAATTGGTACCAACACCCCAGACGTCAATTGCGGCGCCCTGCTCCTTCAAACTGGCAATGATTGTTTCGTCGAGATCATTGCTGGCGACAATGGATGCTTTAGGAAAACCCGCCTGATCGAGAAGTTTCCGGGCTTCGATACTCAAATACGCGAGATCTCCCGAGTCCAAACGGATGCCATTCATTTCGTGGCCCCGTTCACGTAATTTTTTCCCAACCGTTATTGCGTTTCGAACACCTTCAAGCGTGTTGTACGTATCAACGAGAAACACACAGTTGTTCGGCATCGCGTCCGCATACTGCTCAAACGCCTCAAGCTCCCTGGGAAACGACATTACCCAGCTATGTGCGTGGGTTCCCTTTACTGGGATTCCATACATGTACCCCGCCTGAACGTTCGACGTAGCTGTGCATCCACCGATATAAGCTGCTCGCGCAGCACTGAGAGCACCGTCGGTGCCCTGGGCGCGCCGGAGACCGAATTCGATGACCGCATCACCTTTTGCGGCAAGGCAAACACGGGCTGCTTTAGTCGCAATCAACGTCTGGAAATTAATGATGTTGAGCAATGCCGTTTCAAAAATCTGCGCTTCAATAATGGGGCCTTCTATCCGAAGCAGAGGTTCGTGCGGGAAAACAACGGTCCCCTCAGTAACACCATCAACATTGCAAGTCAGTTTCAGTTTCCCGAGATACTCGAGAAACTTTCCCTCGAACAATGGCTGACCATCATTCCCCGTCAACGTCGCCAGGTATTTGAGCTGAGCGTCCTCAAACCGGAAATTTTTCAGGTAATCGATCGCTGCATCCAAACCACAGGCAATTGCAAAGCCGCCTCCGAAAGGATTTTTGCGAAAGAACAAATGGAAAACGGCATGTTTATCGGCACAACCGGAACGCCAGTACCCGTAGGCCATCGTTAATTGATACAGGTCGGTAAGAAGCGAAAGGTTGGCTGCATTCATTTGAACTTAAACCACCACGATGGCGGCGTTAGTGTATTTTTAACACTAAGTAAGCTGTTTGCCAAATCTTTTGTGACCTGATCATTGCGTGGCAATGTCCGTTGAAGTGCACCGCGGCCGACTAACTGGCTTAATATCATCCATCGTCAATGCTCAAGCATGAGCCGTAAACATCTCGTGCTGAGAAGAATCGGTCTTCCGGTCCAACACGGTTTGTGACAACATGCACGGAATTCCTCATGAAGCTGATTGCCGTTGTCATTGCCGGATACTTTATTGCCTTAGGCACTGTTTTTTCCGCAGAGCCACAGCCGAAGACAATCGAATTCAATCGAGATATCCGGCCGATTCTTTCTGACAAATGCTTCACCTGCCACGGACCAGACAAAAATCATCGCAAAGCTGGATTACGCCTCGACACTCAAAACGGAGCCTTCGATGAAATCAAAGGCAAGCACCCGGTCGTTCCCGGAAAACCAGAGCAAAGCGAATTGATTCGCCGAATCA
>CBHWET010000091.1:0-14628 GCA_966112985.1 uncultured bacterium
GGGCGGCGCGCGGGAAGTTCGCGCACAGCATCTTCGCCGGTGCGATAGCTGCCGACGAATTCGAGCCCCTCGGTTTCGCGGAGCAATAATTCGAGGTTCGTGCGCCAGCGCAGATCATCTTCAACGATTGCAACTTTTAGCCGCATAATCAGGTTGTTCGTATGTTTGTTAACGGGAGAATGAATTCGAGTTTTGCGCCCCTGCCCTTTTTACTTTCAATGCAGAGGGTGCCACCAAGTCCTTCAATACGTTCGCGGAGATTGTTCAAGCCATCGTGACCTTCGCCGGGCTGGCCCGACAAACCTTTGCCGTTGTCAGCGATGGTCAGGCGCAGTCCGCCGTTGTCGCAGGCGAGTTTTAGATTTACTTCGGTCGCTTCCGAGTGACGGACGATGTTGTTGAAACATTCCTTCACGATCAGGAAAAGCTGATGGCGCGTTTCCGTGCTCATCGGTTGCGGCGGCAAATCAACGGGAAGATCGAGTCGCGTGCGCATCGAAGTCGGGCGGAAGAATTCACGCGTGAACTGCGCAATGTAATTCGCAAAGTGATCGAGTGAATCGTTGCGTGGATTCAGGGCCCACACAATGGCATCCATTGCGGCGACACTTTCGCGCGCGGTCTGGGAGATCTGATCCAACTCACGGGTGACAGCAGCCGGATCGGTTTTGTGCCGGGCGCCCATGTCGGCCAACAAACCGATGCTCGTCAGATTGGCGCCAAGTTCATCATGAATATCTTGTGCGATGCGTGCCCGCTCGCGTTCCACGGCTTGCTGCTGGCGCATTAATTCAAGGCGACGACGCAGGCGCTGGACGGCCGCACGTCGCAACATCCACACAGCACCACCCGTCACGAGCGCAACGACGCATGCGAGAAACCATTTGGTCTGCCAGTAAAATGGATGAACCGAAACCGTCGTCGTCGCGGCGACGGCACTCCATTCACCATCAGGACTGCATGCAGAAACACGGAAGGTGTGATCGCCCGCGGGAATACTCGCGTAGGTTGCGGTTCGGGTTGTGCCGGCATCGACCCACATCTGATCGACTCCCGAAAGTTGATAACGAAAATGCACACGTTCCGGTGCCGATAAACATGGAGCGGTAAAACGAAATTCCAATCGGGCCGGCCCGGGACGAAGATGCTGCAACGAATCAGGCTCGACGGTTTTTCCATCGAGCAGTGTTTGCTCGATAATCGTGTGCGGCACTTTGCTCGGGATCAGTTCCTCGGGACGGAAATGAATCGCACCACTCGCCGTCGCGAACCAGAGCTCACCGTCCTTCGTCCGATAACAACGCGGATCAAACCAGTTGCCGAAGGAAGCGTCTGGCAATCCGTCGCCGCGTCCGTATGTGATCGCCTGGACACGCGGCTCGCGGCCGTCCATGACCGCGTTCACGTGTTTTAGTGAGAGACGAAACAATCGGTGCGGCGTGCCTCCCCACAAATAACCGCGGCCATCGAGTAACAATTCCTGGATACAGGCGTTCGGAAGGCCTTCATCCACTGAAACCCGTTGCGTCTCTCCATTTTTTAAACGCAACAATCCACCGGCGCTGGTGCCAATCCAGACGACTCCATCGGCGGCAGCCATCGATCGGACGGCATCGCCGTGACCGGTCGGTTTGCGAATGATTTCCCAGTGATCATCGCGCAGTCGAGCCACTCCCCCTTCCCAATCGCCGGCCCAGAGGTCGCCTTTATCGTCCAGAATGATCTGGCGAATTTGCGGACTTGGTAATCCTTCCGCCGCCGAGTAGTTCGAGAGTTTGCCCTGATCGAGACAGTAAATACCGTTGTTGTCAGTGACCATCCAAAGACGTCCACGCTTGTCCTCCAACATGTCGACGGGAGGCTCCCTGAGCGGCTTATCAAATTCACGCCGCGAGATACGGCCATTTGAAAACCGCCACATTCCGCGGCGAATGGTTGAAATCCAAACCGTGCCATCGCTCATCGGGCGGATTGATAACGCATCCGAATGGCGCCAGCCTTCGGCCTCTCCCAATGCGTGGAAGACGCCAGCTTCGAACCAACCTGCTCCGCCTTCGGCGGTGAGCACCCACATCCGACCCTCTTTGTCTTCGGCAAGGCTGCGAACGAATTCATTCTGCAAGCCGCTGCGGACGTCGTGGACGAAAAATTGACGTTTGCGGACACGGAACAAACCGCCGCCGCGCGTGCCCGCCCAAATGTTATCCTGCGCGTCCTCGAGCAACGACGACACCGTGCTGGAGGTTGCGATGATTTGGCGAAACTCGTTGTTTGCGTAGCAGTATAGTCCGGCCCCGGCGGTCCCGATCCACAGCCGATTGTGCCTGTCCTCCATCAGGATGTTTACACGCGATTGGCCTTTCCACGGGAACGTCGCAATTTCGTGGGACTCTCCCGATGCAGTGACAAATCGCAACTTCGCTTCCCGCGCCACCCACATGCCACCCGCATTGCGCGGCGCGGCGACGAGAGTCGCCGTGCCGGGAAGTGCGACATCATGAAAATTACCTTTTTCAAAACGTTTTAAGGTGCGTGAGTTTTCGAGCCAGAGGCCGCCGTGAACATCGCGCATCCATCGGGCAAAGTTCAAGATTCCATTATTGGGAAGATGCTCGATTGAGAATTGAGGTCCGCGCGGTCCTGACGTCATTGAAATACGGCCAACGCCGTGGTTGCCGTCGACCCACATCAGGCCGTTCGTGCCGTCGCTGCAAAGATTCACGACACGTGCAGTGAATCCGCTATTGTTTGTCAGCACTTCGCGAAATTCGTCGGTATCGCGATAAAGCAGCCCGATCTGGTCTGGAGCAACCCAAAGTTTTCCGCGCGCATCCACTTCCATCGGGCCAACGCGGGTGCCGAATCGATTACCGGAAGGCGCACTGAAGAATGTTTGAAAACGAATACCGTCAAATCGGACAAGTCCTTGATGCGTGCCCAGCCACAAATAACCGTCGGGGCTTTCTTTCAGGTCCTGGATTTCATTGACGGGCAAACCTTCGCTCGTCTTCCAGTTACTGATCATGAATTCAGAGCTGTGATCTGATTCGTCACGAAGAAGTGCAGCGGTCGATTCGATTGCACTTTGAGCGCGCAACGGAATAAACGAAGACACGCCAAGCGTGCCCATCGATAGCAAAGCGATAGCGATGCGTTTCAGATTCACAGCCGTCAGATAACGGACAGAATACCAGAAAAGCCGTTACTATCACTCCATTTATTGCGGGAAAATGCAGTTACCAGGTCTGCTGCATCACTTCGAGAAGCCGTTGACCGGCGAGGACCAGGCGGCGTTGAGCATGCGCATGGGCTTCGCGAACGTAATCCGGTCGCAAGGTCGGAATGTCTGACTCTTTCACTTTGCCGGAATCGAGGTCGCTTTCGTGAACGAATTGGACGCGATCTTCTGCATACGCGAGTTTGATCGCGATTTGAAAACTTTCCTGAACCCACGATGCAATAGTTTTGTTTGTTTGTAATTCGCTCAACGTCGCGGGCTTCAATTCAGGATTCCGCGTCAATTCATCAGTGACTCTCGCGACATTTCGATACGAAGGATCAACGCCGGGAAGACGGTCCCAAAATGAATGCAACGAAATCTGTTCGCCGTTTTCGGTTCGAACGATATGGAAACCGCCGAGACTATCCCCACCGGGTCGGTCTTTGGTCACAAGATTTGCGGCATGAAGCGGCTGATGCAGATCTCCCATCAGGTGAAGGACCCAACAAAGACTGACGGCACGATCATGTGCAGAGGCCTTTTTGTTTTGCAATGTGATGATCGAATTCGACAACACCATCTCTGCGTCGGGACGTGCGATAAAGAAATTGTCGATTAATGACTGATTAGTATCGCCGCGGCGGAGAAACGGGTAACCGATCGCATGCGGATACAAATCATACTTCGTAACAGACTCAGGCTTTTTGGGCTGGCCATGTTTGGCGGGTCGAACGAGATCAGGCCAGACGGCAGCGGTAAGAAATGCCCACTCGTCTTTGCTCACTCCGCGCGGAACGTCGGCGGTGAGGATTTGTTTATAGTGCGGATGCTGTTTCAGTAGATCCGTCGCGGCGCGCTTCTGGGCCGGACTCATCTTCCGCCAGGCCAGTTCAGCAACGACACGATGCCCGACATTGTTCCATGCGTTGGCCGGCAGCGTGGTCAGGGCTACCGCCAACGTCATGAGCAATGCAACTAAAACACTTTTTCGAATGGTTGTTTTGGGAAGATTCGGATTGTAACTCATCAAGGCACAACTTTGACGCGATAAAACCGGGTAGTATTCGCGGCGCTTGATGTATCTGTGAATGACTGCGTCGATGTGTTGCCGGGCGGATTCGGATCCCGTTCGTCGGCTGCATCGCGGACGATATCGGTGAAGCCACCCACATCATCGGCAGCTTGAACACGGTAACGAACCCCACCAATGGCAGACCATTGGATGTTGACGTGGCCGTCGTCGGTCCATGTTGTGTTCGTGATGCGGAGAGCAGAGCCGCGATCGTTTGGATCCGTGCGGGAAACGTATTCGGAGTAGTTACTCTGTCCGTCGCCGTCGTTATCAGCATTGGCATCGGTTATGCCGAATTCAGCCTCCCACGCGTCGTCGATACCGTTGCCGTTCGCATCGGTGACGATAGTGCGCGCGAAGGTTGGTGTTGTCTTGAAGCTCCATACCGGACTTGTTGAATAATCACCGACTTCATCAGTGACCGTGACATACCATTCGTATGGCTTGCTGGCGACGAGACCGGACCAGAGATTTGTCGCCTGCACTCCCGAGGTGACGTTTGTGGTGCGCAAGGCGGTATATGCCGTCGCAGCGGAACCTGCACCATTAGGCTGCATGTTGTAGGTGAATGAAAATTGGCTATTCGCATCCGTTTCGTAATTACCCGTGTAAGGCGAATACGTTTTGACGCTCACGAGGTTGTTGCTCGGCGAGAAATACATCAAACGCATCAGACCGTTACCGCCATTGAAGCGTCCTTGGTAATCGGAGATCAGCGTGCGCGTCGTATGTCCGTTGAAAGTATCGGTACGACGCCCTTCACCGCCTTCATTGAAGACGTGACCGCCAAGCATCAGGAAGAAATTCGGATTCGACTTCAATGCAGCATAAATCGCCGAACCTTGCGCACTGAACGGGGCGACGGTTGTGTCATCCGGTGTGTCGTCGCCGGCATGATGCGTCAAAACGATAACACGGCGATTGAGGTTCGTTGCCAGAACGCTGTTCGCCCAATCCATAATCGTCTGGCCGTAGCGTCCGTATTCGAAGGAGAAGACGATGAAGTCCAGTCCGCCCGCGCTAAACAAATCGAACCAGCTATCGTTGTTCGAGCTGAAGTTACCGCCGTAGTATCGCTTCCCGGTGAAATGACTCGTCCCGAAGAATTGATTGTACAAATCTGTAGTTCCATCCGGGTCGCCGTTCGGATCCTGATCATGATTGCCTACCGTGACGCCGTACGGAATACCGTCCAAGAGCTGCGTATTCGCCTGGCTTTCGAGCCGGTAATACGCATTCGTCGCGATCTTCCACTCATTGAGATTGGGACTTCCATTCAGCGTGTCGCCATTCTGAACGCAGTCGCCGAGTGTGCAAACGAATGGAATGTTATCGGTGAAGCGGTGGCTGATAATCCAGTCGGTCTGCGCGAACCACATTTCCTTGGTGGCATCGCCGACGCCAGCTGCTTGTCGCGCGTAATTCTGCGTGTCAGGTAATACAGGCAACAGGAAGTCTTCGCCGGGACCAGGAATTCTCGCCCGATGACCGTAAAACGTAACGGACAAATTACCACCCGCGGTATTGTTTGCGGTGACCTTAAGCGTCGGAGCGGTGGCGATGTTCGTCACGCCATTTGCGGGAGCAACGAGGGTCGCGGTCGGAGCAGGGATAAAAATAAAGGATGCAATAGCTCCCGGGGCTGTTTGGAGACCGAGTCCAGGAAGATCGCGTGATTGGATGATCCAATCACTGCCGCTCGGTTGGGCACTGAGAATATTGTCGACATTGGCAGCATCAGCTTCAGGCGAAATGACGAGAACGCCTTTTGTTGACGAGTATCCGGGAATCGTCAGCTTCCAGGTTCCGTTTGTCGTATTCACGACGCTGAACCGCGGTGACGTTCCGTTATACATCAGGATTGTGCCGTCTCCCTGGAACTTGCCGGAAATCACTGAAACATTTGTCTTGGGAATGAAGGCAAATGCCACAGGCCCTTGCGAATTAGTGCCGGTATCCTTGACGTAAATGGACCAGGTCCCGTTCGTATTCGCCACGGATGATCCCGTTCTATCGTTGTTCGCACCGCCGCATACGAGCAATACGCCGTCCGTTTGTGAATTGATCCCGAGACTTGTCAGGTCGAGCGTTGATACACCGCCGCCGTTATCAATGAAGTGCGTCCCCAACACGATGCTTGAAGAACTCGTCAAAAGATCGTTTGGACCACCGCTCGTTCCAGCAGAATTCCTTGCGTAGCCTGCGAGCCATTTTGCGTAAGGGAAGTAAGCAGCGGTCACGTTGATGTTATATTCAGCCCCGCCTGGAGCGCTCGACGTTGGAATGAAATAACCGCTAGTCGTAGAACTGATCGTACTGACGCAGTAGTTGATGCCTGAATCTTCACCGTGATCGCGGCCGTTTTCGGCAACTGAACTGATAATTGCACCATTAGCTAAATCGTCCGTCGCTGAAGTGCCAATTTGAACCGTGTAATCGCCGCGACTCGAACCATCTCGCACCGCAAAGCCATTCACCGCCACAGTAGTCGATACGTCTACAGAATTAGTAGTGTTGGCGAGGTCATTTTCAACAACCTTGATGCTCGCAGCAGGGATACCGTGAGCGGGCACGTAAACCTTCAATGAAATCACGCCTGCGCTTTCAACAATTTTCGCGGCTAATCCCATTCCAAGCCCTGCCCCGGTAATTGTCGGCGCAACGTTGAATGATCCGGTCTTCGTTCCGGTGTACGTCATTAGTGTATAGGTTCCGACATCAAGTGGACTCCCAACGATGCCAACGCTAATGACATTGGCATTGACTGTGATATTCCCGGAAATCGCCAGCGTGCCGACCGTCCCGCTGGTTCCGTCCGCCATAAGAGAGACCGTTGCGCCCGAATTGAAAGTCACCGCACCAGTGATGTTGCCAACGCCCGCTGCGGAATTGCGCGCAAGCGCTTTCCCCGAGGCCACTGCATAGCCGCTTACAGCAGAAACATTATAGATCGTGTTTGAAGCGAGGTTGATGGTCGCGCTGGCAAGTGAGCCACCGGCACCCAGCACCAAAGTTCCTGCACTGATCGTTGTGTTTCCGGTGAACGTGTTCGCGCCGCTCAATGTAATCGTGCCCGAGCCTTGTTTAAGCAAACTGCCCGTACCCGAGATTGCGCCCGCAAATGAACTCGATCCGGAATCTCCCAGCGTCAGCGTGGCTGCACCCAAGGCGACCTGGCTCGCCGTGCTCGCACTTGAAATTCCCGCGACGGTTTCACTCATTCCGTTTAAGTCGAGTAAACCACTTGCGCCGATGTTGATGACGGTTGTGTCGGGAATTTGATTCGCGGCGCCGAGTCGAACAATATCCGCTCCCGCACCACCGACGCCATCTCCGATCGTCAACCCGCCCGTGATCGCATTTACGCCCGCAATCTTGGCGAGTAACAGCGTGCCCGCGTTTACAACTGTCGCACCGCTATATGTGTTCGCGCTCGTGCCCGAAACTTGAAGAACTCCGCTGCCCGTTTTCGTTAAGCCCCCGGTTCCGGTCAAGGTCTGCGCAACCGTAATGTCGGTGACAGCGTCAACGGTAAGACCACCCGCGTCAATTTGTGCCAGATCCAATCCCGACATGAAAGATGAGTTCGCGCCAGTCGCCGGGCGCAGTGTTGCTCCATCAAAATAGATGGAGGCAGATCCGCCGACGGTATTCTCGCGAATCTCCAGCACCTGCAAAGTGCCGTTCTTTACCGTGTATGTTCCGGTGCCTGCGCCGCCGTCGTTGAAGCTCAACGTACCGCCGGACACCGTTCCACCCGTTTGAGTGACGTTGCCACTCGCACCTGCTGCGTACGGCACAGCCAAAACACCGCCCGCAAGGGTCAGTGTGCTGTTGTCGATTAAAAGTTTACTGGTAACGGCGTTCGCGCTATCCCCAACACGGAGGTTTCCTCCAGCGACATTCAACGTCAGGTTCGCGCCATTCGTCAGAATCGTCTGTGCACCGGTTCCCGTCGCAAGTGATCCAATGCGGTATCCGCCGCGGGAGGTGAAAGTCGCCGCATCAATAATGTGTTGGCCTTCATTCACCACGAAAGAGGGGTTGGCCGTCGTGGCCACGCCAATATTAACCGTTCCTTTAGAGCGCAAAGCACCACCACCGACAATCGTATGATCACCCGTTACTTCAATCGTGTTGGTACCGTTGACAGTCACTTCGCTGCCACTGGCGATGCTCCATGTTTTGGCAGCAGTGGAACTCCACGCGATGTTGCCGCGGAAACTATTCACGCCGGCAAAGTTCGTGATACTGCTGCTTAGCGTCAGTGCGTTGCCATACAACGCAAAGCCGCCATTGTTGAAAGCCACCCAAGGCACGGTCAACCCGCTGAGGTCGTTCGTGTTTGTTTGTCGAGTCGTTCCGCTGAATATCAGCGGGTTTCCCGTGCTTGGGCTTACTCCACCCCAGTTGGCGCTCGTTGACCAATTCCCGTTGGCGCCTGCCCCAGTCCAGGCGCGTGGCCCGGAATTCCAGTTCACCGAAAAATTGTCATAAGTCACCGGGCCTGCATCAGGTGCAACGTCCCAAATGACGACGCGACCTGGACCGTTGAATCGGAATCCATTCGAAAGGCTGGCATCAGTTGCCGTGTCGTAGAACCACGTGCTGCCACCGTTGAGCGACAATTGCACACGTGAGTTGTAGGCGTTCGTTTGCGAACCTGCGTCCGTCACGCGCACAAGGATGGTAATTTCTGTGCCATAAGTTCCGGCGCCCATCGTCAGCACACTCGCATTCAAATCACTGGCGAGTCCTGACGATCCAGTGTCGATTCGTTTTCCGATGGTGTAGAAAGTGTCGCTGCTGGTGGCTCGATAAACCTGCACACCGAAATCCCATGTGAACGCATCTCCTTCCGACGTTGCGATCGCAAATGAGAACCGTTGGATACCCACAGAATCGTTATCCATGCTGATCGAGAGATCGTAGACAACAGGATTCTGTGGCGTGGCGCTCCCCACGCCGAGCGCCGGACCGAAATCGTAGGGCGTCGTTCCATCTGCCGACAAAACAAAGCGTCCTGGATTTACCGCTGACGTCACTTTCAGTTTGCTGGTGGTGATCGTGTAAGCGGTATTCGTCTTAGTGCCGGTATTGATGTAGCGCAGGTTACTCGCAACGGTACCGGTCAAACGCGTCGTGGGTGGATTAATCCCTGAGTTGATGCCGGTATTTAGCGCAAAACCTGAACCAGTGCCGGTGACGTTATAGGCATCACTGATAACCACAGTGCCAGCGCGAGCTGAACTAAAGCCGGCGACACACAGCGCCAGCGTGGAGACGAGGGCGAATCTTTCAAACGTTTTCATGATGGATTGAACGGTCTGACGGACTCTCGAACACTTTTTGGTTGGCGGATGCGGACACAATTCCTGTGTGTTTGGGGAAACCGGCACGCCAGTGCTGGCTTGGGATAAACAGGAATTGATGCGAGTGTGCCGGAACGAGATATTTTGAGAATACCCACAAATGAGGGGACGGACTTTCCTCGATGTGCTGTCACCAACAATTTACTAACTGCTCCATTTCCTCTTTTGGATTTTCGCGTATAAGTTTCTGGCGTGGAGAGCAACCCATCGGCAGTTGCTGGAATTATTGAGAATTACCGCTCAATCGATGCGGTGCTCAGCCCATTGGCTTCATTTCAAAACCTCGCACGAAATGAGCTGGGGCCTTTTAACGTTGGCGACCGCCAATATTTTCTCCCGAAGTTTTCGTTCCGGGATAAACGCGTCTCCGATCCAATTCGTATTGGAATCTTCGCTGCAATTCATGGTGATGAACCAGCAGGCGCTTTGGCCGTCATCGATTTCCTCCGCGAATTGACCACAGAATCAGAACTTTCTTTTGATTACGAGATTCACGCGTATCCGATTTGTAATCCGAGTGGATTCGAAGACGCTACTCGGCACGCACGACACGGCTGCGATTTGAATCGGGAATTTTGGAAGAACTCCTCCAAGCCTGAAGTGCAATTGCTGGAACGCGAACTTCGCTCACATCGTTTCAGCGGAATTATTCAATTACACGCTGACGACACGAGTGACGGCATTTATGGATTCGTCCGCGGTCACACGTTGACAGAAAATCTCTTGCGTCCTGCCCTTCTCGAAGCCGGAAAAGTTCTACCGCGAAATATTAACGCCCTCATCGATGGATTCGCCGCGCGCGATGGAATTATTTATGACCTTTATGAAGGAGTCCTTGCATCACCCGCTGAAATGAATCCGGTGCCTTTCGAGATTGTTTTTGAAACACCCGGTCATGCTCCGTTGGATAAGCAGGTTCAAGCGCTGGTCGTCGCGCTAAAGACAATTCTAACCGAATATCGTCGGTTGATATCCTTTGCGCAGGATATCTAGGGCGCGAATTATCCAGCGTTTTCGACCGGCCGCGCAGAAATCTCCAGCATCCTATCGATCGGCAAACGCGCACGCTTGATAATGTCCGGCGGCAACTCAACGCGCGGCGCAAGATCAATCATGCAATCGTGTAATTTCTCGAGCGTATTCATCTTCATGAATTTGCACTCATTGCAACGGCACGAACCTGTCGGAGCTGGAATAAAAACTTTGTCAGGGCATTCGCGTCGCAGGCGATGAATCATTCCCGATTCCGTTGCGATAATGATTTGTTTTGCGGGCGAACGTTTGCAGAAGTCTACCATCTTTTCCGTCGAACAAACTTCATCCGCCAACATCCGCACCGCTTTGGTGCATTCCGGATGCGCAACGACCGGCGCATTCGGATACTCACTGCGAATCTTCACAATCCCCGCGTGCGTGAACTCCACATGCGCGTAACAACTGCCACGCCATAAAGTCATCTTGCGTCCCGTCTGTTCCATGACCCACGCACCAAGATTTTCGTCGGGCACAAAAAGTAAATCACGATCCTTCGGCGACGCATTCACGATTTTCACGGCGTTGCCGCTCGTGCAAATCACATCACTCAATGCTTTTACTTCGGCGCTGCAATTGATGTAAGTGACCGTGTAAAAGTTCGGATTAGTATCCTGCAATGCCTTCAACTTTGGCGCAGGGCAACTTTCTTCGAGCGAACAACCAGCGTCTTTGTCTGGAAGAATGACGATCTTGTTCGGATTAAGAATCTTTGCCGTTTCGGCCATGAAGTGAACGCCGCAGAAAACAATCACCTCAGCATTTGTCTTCGCTGCCTGTTGCGACAAACCCAGCGAATCGCCGACAAAATCCGCTACGTCCTGGATTTCGGGAACCTGGTAATTGTGGGCGAGAATGACCGCGTTCAGCTTTTTCTTCAGGGCGATGATATCGCGCGACAACTTGTCGAGTTCCGCAGGCGGCAAGGGCCGGCGCGTCACGAATTCTGGCTGAACCAGGCTCGGCTGAATATCGGTCAAATCGATCATCGGCGTTGAAAGTAACGGTTACGACAAGTCGTCGCAACTCTCGGATTTTCCGTTTCTGTACTCAAAATAGGCGAAACCCGTCACGGCACAAGCAGCTCGTCGACGCGGACGAATTCGTAACCTTGCTTCTGAAGATAATCGAGCAGATCGCCCACACGGTTCGCCATCAAATCGGTCCGTTTCGGACTCACGCCAAAGTGCAGCAAAAGAAGAAAACCGTTCAACCCGTCTTTCTTCTCCTTTTCCACAATGCTGTTGTAAACGGCGTCCGCGGAAACAAAGTTTTTTGCGTCATCCTCTGTGTAATCTGCCGACGAGCGAGTGCCTGGAGTAAAATTGATTAATGTCAGCCCCATTCCCCTGCTCCACTCAACAATCTCCTCGTTGTACCATTCGAAAGGTGGAATCCAAAATTTCACGTTTTCACGTTTCACGCCGCATCGCTCGATCTCGCGCAGGTTCGCTTCCACGTCTTGCGTAAATGCTTCCTTGCTGATCAACGTCTTTTTCTCGCCGCTCCATGGACAATAAAGCGGATGCTTGTCCGAGTGCGGGCCGACGTAATGTCCAGCGGCAATGATACGTTTGACCAATGGTTTGTTTTCCAATTTGCGAAAAAAGTTACCCGTCAGAAAGAACGAAGCTTTGACGTGACGCTTTTCGAGTGCGTCGAGAATGGTTTCTGCGCCCTTTGAAAAGGTATCGGCCGTGAATTCTAGCGCGATGCGTTTCCTATCCTTTGGACCGCGAACAATGCCTCCCTCGCGATATTCGAAACGATTCGTTTGTGCTATTGCGCACACACACAACAGCAGAAGGATCATAACAACAGCCACTGACTTCATTGCTGCTCCGTCTTGTTGGCGCTTGCGTCGTTGCGTTCGGATAACGTCTGCGTCATCTCCTTTATCTCCACGCCGCCTTTGTAGCCGACGTAAAAGAGTAAGAACGCGTACCACGCGACGGAGCTTAAAATCAACACGGTCCAGATAATTACAAAAGGATCACTCATTCGCGTCTCCAGCTTTTGGCGATGTTAGTAAAGATCCCAAAATCATTCCGGCGAATGCCAGACCAAACGAAGACATTCCCGCCGTGGCTGGCGAAATCTTCAATTGCTTTTCAAAGGCGAGAAATGCAATCGGGCCGATCGCTCCCAGAACCATCGCGGCGAACGCACCTGTCGCATTCGCGCGTGGCCAATATAATCCTGCCACCAACAGCGTGAAGACACTGGCGAGGTAAATATTTCCCGTAATCGCCAGGTAATTCCAGACATCGCCCTTCAGTTCGTACCACAAGCCCCAAAACACGAGAAAGAGTCCAATGGCAACCACCAGCGCTCGAGTCAGCAATAGTTTATTGCGCGGTGACATCGGCTTCTTTGTGCGTGGCAGAATCAGGTCGTTGTAAATAACCGTTGCCCACGTGAGGAGATAACCGCTGTCGGTAGACATTTCAGCCGCGAGCATTCCTGCGATCACGATGCCGATGACGCCCACCGGCAGGATAGTTTGCAGATAAGCAGGCATAGCGGTGAGGCTATTAAGTCCCGCCGGCAAGCCGCCTTTGTTCGTAAAATAGATCAAAGCCGCAGCACCCCAAAGTCCCGGCAGTGCGAAGCGTCCGACGAAATAAAACGCTGTGCGGCGGTAAATTCGTTTCGCGGCATGCTCATCCTTCGCCGCCAACACACGGGCGACGGTCGTTTGCCATGTCGTCACCACGGCAATCTGAAAGATGAATTGCCAGACAATATATTGCCATCCGAAGCTCGATTCATGGAACGGATTGAACGGATGCGCCTTCAACGTTTGCGCGTGCCCACCGGATCCGTCCCAGCATTGCCCCAGATTTGTCACGATTGCCGTCCAGCCAAGATCTTTAATTACCAGAACGGAAACGATCACAATCCCCAGTCCCATTACGAGGAATTGAAGATAATCGGTGATTAACACCGACAACATTCCGCCGAGTACGGTATAGACGAGAACAATCGCGAGCAGCGCCGTCATCACCCACTTCAAACTTTCCAGTGGCATGCCAGTCGCATGAACGAGGAATTCGCCGCCTACGCGGAGGAAAACGCCCATGTTCAAAATGCCGCCAAGCGCCACAAAAAAACCGGCGAGCCAACGGACGTTTTTGCCAAATCGTTTCTCAAACAATTCCGGAATCGTCATGACGCCCGCACGTCGTAGCGGTTCGATGACAAATCCGGTTTTCCCCACCAGCCACATCGCAAGCGCCATGATGACGCCAATTGTCGCCCCCGCGAATCCCTTCTCGAATCCGAGTTGGGCGGTATACATGATGGTAACGAGCCCGAGTTCCGTTGCGGCGAGGGAAGCGATTCCCAGATTGACGTCCATTTCGCGCCCGGCGACTGCGAAGTCATCGACAACCCTCACGAAGCGATTCATCCAAATGCCAGCCGCCATGCAGCCGACGAGGTAAACGGCGATGATAATCCAATCGATGGCCGAAAGCGTCATGTGAAGACCGCATTAACGAGCAACCAGGCCCGTCAGCCAAGGAAAATGTTTAATTTCAGCCCTGGCAACCACAGGAAGTTGTCTCAGGCGCGTTTTGGGAACGAAAGAGAGGTTTTGAATGTAGCGGCACCTACCTGCCATCGAAAGTTTGGGCAAAGCGGCAGCTTTGCCCTACCCAATTTATTTGGTAGGGTGGCGTTGCTGCGCCGCCCATTCTGATAGAGCCGCAACTAATTACCCCGGAATTCAACGACGTGACAGAAACCCGGCCCGCCTCGATGGTCAAAAATAGCCATTTGTTCTAAGTTACTGATTTACAGGGCTGTGGCGATGACTAAAAATTTTTAGTTGGCGCAAACAGCTTTGGAATCGGCGTACAGAAATTCTTAGTTACCACAAACCACTTCGTTTTCGCCGACTAAAAATTTATTCCAAGCGTTTCCATTCC
>CBHWET010000092.1:0-14610 GCA_966112985.1 uncultured bacterium
GCCGCCCCACCGATAAAATCGGGTAGGGCAAAGCTGCCGCTTTGCCCTGACTAAACGACAGGCGGATGAGCGCTCTTTCGGCGAAAGAGATATCGACACGCCAATAAGACGCTTATCTGCACGGAAAAATAATGGGACACGTCGGCGAGGTGTCCCTACCAAAGCCGCCTCGGGGAACCGGGGCGGCTCTTTTCTTTTAGAATTATTCTTTTATCCAACGCAGGTGCTAAGCCACAGCGATTTTTCACCAACACGGAATTGCGTTTAAACAAAATTGAAACAAAAAGCCGCCCGGCGTTCCGGGCGGCTTAGATGCTAGACTAACTTAGCGCTTTACTTACTGATCAAGCGGAAATACCGCTGTGGATCAGAGGTCAAGGCATTAGTGTATGGGCTAGTTGCGCCACTAATATCCAAATATGGCCCTTCGACATTGGTCGCGCTTTGCAAGGTATAAGAACCTGCCCACGTAAACGTTTGCGGTCCACCACCGGAGGTCGAGCTCAGCAACGGGTGATTTGGCGTGAGCGATGCAGACGGATACAGCTGCGTCTGTGGGATGATTTGTTTCACTTGGCCAACACTCGCCCAACTCATGGAGACGCTTGCGCTCGAAGCGTTCTCATAATATTCGAGTACAACATCGTATTGTTGGCCGGCGGTGAGAGCAATCGTACCGCTCGATTCTGTCGGCGCCTGATTTTTCCATTTATTAATCAGGAGCTGGCCATTGACCCACAATCGACTCCCGTCGTCGCTCGTAACGTAGAAGGTATAGGTTTGCGAGTAGAGTGGCTGCACTTTGCCAGTCCATCGAATGGAGAACAGATCGGCCGAGATGCTTGGGTCTGGTGAACCGGTGCCGAAACTGAAGTCGATGACGGGGTCAATGCGGACGAGAGGTGGATAGCCAGCAAAGTTGGTCTGACCAGTATAATATTCGCCGCGCAGCCCTGTGCCGCTGCCCAAGGTGCCAACCGTGAGGCTCGCAACGGGGCTTACAACCACCTGGCCGAGTGAATCGGTAACCGCGACAGTGTATCCGCCAGCATCCGAAACTTGGGCGTTGGTGATGGTGAGGGAAGAAGTAGTTGCACCACTAACATTGCCACCATTTTTCTTCCATTGATAGCTGAAGGCCGGCAAGCCGCCGGCAACAGCGACATTAAACGTGGCCGACCCTCCGACCGGCGTAATTTGATCTGAGGGCGGGGTCGAGAAGGTGATCAGTTCATCGAGAATAACGTTCGAACTGGTAACGCTTCCCATCGCATTGGTAACACGCACGCTGTACTGGGCGAAATCAGTGGTCTGGACGTTATAAATATCCAGTGTCCGGTTGGTAGCACCCCCAATAGGCGCTCCATTCTTCAGCCACTGATACGTAAGTGGCGCACCGATTGGTTGCACACCAAAGAATGCTACGGTACCGACGATATTGGATCGGATGAAATCACGCGGCTGGCTGCAGATCGTAGGAGCTGCCAGTTTCGGCGCGAGGTTGAAAGCGATGATGCCGTTGCCGGTATCGAGGGCATACACGCGAGTTCCATCCGGCGTGAAGTCGACCGCTCCCGTGCCAGCGCTGCCGCTGGAAGTGGCGTATGATTTTGAATCGATCGGACTGTTGGCGGAAGTGGTGCTGAGTTGATCAAGATCGAACAAGCTGAGCGAATGTGGAACTGTGCCACCAATTGTCGTATCGCCCATGACACGCTGATTAGCGATGTCTACACCGATTGGGCCGATATTGTTATTTCCAAGCAGATCGAGCAACGAGTAGGCGGCTGTCCGGCTGCCTGCTGTCGACGGCGCTCCCGTGAACGAGCAGAACTGCATGGCTACACCGGACGCGTTGTCCTTGCCGTAAAATGTGTTTCCACAACCGAAGGCGATGCCCAGACGAGCGGCGTTGTTCGGCATTCCGGTCGGTGTAATGAGCGTAAGGGTGAAATTCGTTCCATCTGCGGTCGTAAATAAAGGAACGGTGTTCACCGACGAGTTGTTGCCAGAAGAAATGATTTGCGTCCCAGCGCCAGATCCTCTTACGCAGAAGGAATCACCCCACCGCGGTGTGCCTGCCGATGCAACGGGGAATCCGCTGTAGGCAATCGTCGGCTGTGCATTCTCGTCTTGCCATCGATAGATTTTGAATGGCGATGACGCAGAAGTGGCGAGGCTCGCCATGTAAATCACACCGTCGTCTGTGACGTCGATAAGGTTCATTTTGAATGTTCCTCCAGCAATGATCCCGGTGCCTTGGTCGAGCTGTTTAATATATAATCCTGTATTTCCATCCAACACGGCAATACCTGCCCCGTTGGGACCATCGGCACCCGTGGCGGCAGCACGACTTACCAACAACACGTGCCCCGTCTTTGGATTGTAGGCGATCCCGCGCTCCGTAGTTCCTGTGGTCACCCATTTCGCCAGCGTAGTATTAGTGGTTTGATTCGGCGGAATAATCCAGAGCTGCGAAAGGATGTTCTCTGTGGTGAATTGATAAGAATTGGTCCGTCGAGTCGAGGCGCTGTCCGTGAATGCAACCTGGACCGTGTAATTCGAGTTCACGCCAAGCAAGGTCGGAGGCTGATAATGAATTGTAGTGATACCCAGGCCATTGGTCGTAATGAGGCTCGATGCAGTGACGTCGTTCCCCGCGAGCTTGAGCTGAATTGTATTCGTCTGAACGGTAATACTGCCATCAACAATGACGACGTCGATCGATTCATTGCGGGAGACGGCCGCTTCGCCGCTGCTCGGATTGACTGAACGCACATACGGTAGCGTCGCGGCTGGCCGACAAGCAGAGACAAAGCCAGGAGCAGTTGTGTCGTTAATCAATGTTTTTACCCCATTCACATCTGTCGAGAAAAACTCGAGGCTCGGCGTATCGGTGCCAGGACTGAAGACACCGAAGACCGCTTTCTGCCCGACAAAATACAACAATCGAAAAGGATAATAACCTTCCTGAGCGACCGCGAAGGTAACAGTGGAGTCAGCTGGAGTGACGCGAGGCCCATCGAAGACCGCTTCGACGGGCGAGAAAACGTCAGGATTCGCGGATGCGGTCAAACGGAAACCATCGGCACTGTTCACACCGAGACTATAGAAGCCAGGCGTTAAATGCAGGTAAGTGACCGCATCCAAAGCATAGTTGTGCTGATCAGAACTAGTGCCCGGAAGTCCTGGCATTACCAGATCAGTGGTGAAGTTGCCCTGCCCCTGCGGATATCCATAGTTGATCACGTTGGTCTCAAGATAGGTATAAGCGGCGTCGTTGGTACCAACGAGATTTGCTGGAACGGTAACGATGTTAGGATCAGCAGAATTGACCGCCGGCAAACTGGTATTTGGATCGATAATCAAACCAGCCAGCTGTTGTTCAGCACGCGCAAGGTTGCCGGGCTGATTGTTATCAGTCACCTGTCCGAATCGCACAAGGAAACCAGGAGAGTTCGTGTCGAACATTGTCGGAGCGGCAATCAGATTGGTGGGGAGGGTGGAATAACTCGAAACAGCGAAACTCCATTGAAAACTATTCGTATTCGGAGTCGGCGTAGCGTCATCGGCATAGATAAGAGTTACCGTGTGACTTGAATTACCTGCCATCAGGCCCGGCGGATCGAACGCGATAGTCGTAGTAGGACTCGATTGGACGATCGTCGAAGAAGAAACCACATTCGTGCCATCAAACAGGAGCTGAATCGAATTTGTGACGACAGCAGTTGTCGAATCTTTCAACACAACATTGACCGATGCGTCGGGACGGACCACGGCAACCACAGGCGAATATGATTCGACGAAAGGCATGTTTGTCCTGGTTGTGGTAATGCTCAGATTATCGATAAAATGGTTATCGAAACTGCCGCCAGTACGAGCCCCCAAGGCAAAGCGCCCCAGGGCGCTGGGTAGCGTGATACCCATGTTATCGACGATGGTCGTTCCATTGTAAGACACGTCGAGGGTGCCGTCAGGATCGAGTTTAACGAGAACGTTAACAAATTGATTGGCGCGAAGTGAAGCGAATGCCTGGTCGGCAACAAGGCTGCCGCCGACAAAAACGCGAACACCAGGTGCATTGTCACCGGCATTTTGATAGGTATCGAATGCCACAGTGAGTCCCGTGCCCGACCCTTGTTCGCCAAATGAGCCATTCGCGATATCAGAAGCAAAATTGAAACTAAAGCCATCCGCGCCCGTTCCGCCGCCGACCAATGCTTTGAATGTCGCGATGAAACTAGCGATCGGCTGCCCGGCATCCAGGTCATTGATAACAATCGAGCCACTCTGATTTGCCACGGCAGTGGTGAGTTTCAAGCACCCCGTATTGCCATAGCCGCCATTTGTGGAAACTACCGCCGCACCATATAACGTGGCATTGGTGGGAGTTCCAGAATTGAAGTCGGCCACGAAGGAACCGGCTTGTGCGTTAACGGCGACGATAACTGATGCGAACAGTAATATAGGCGTATAAAGATGTTTTCTCATAAGGTCGTCATGCGGGAGGATGAATACCTTTAAAGCTTTTCGCCGCTCGCGTATAGCGGGCGGGCTTGTAACCGCTACTCAGCGAACCCGATAGTTGTTTCGTAAGGGATTTCCCCCCTTGAACGAATGAAAAGTCGAAATTTCGTTAAATGCCGACTTGCGAAAAACGGAAATTGTTCTACTATGTGGCTGGGGCGTTTTGGTTTTCACGCCCTTTTTGTTGTGGATGGGAACGGAGCGGTTCGCAAGAGCCGCTCCGACTTTTTTTGTCCTTCTGTCGTTGAACTATATTTCCAGAAATCCGGCGAACTGAGGATGGTTCTTGAGCTTTTCCCAGGTTTCGATCGATACGGGCATTTGCCGATAAACGCCATCCCAAAGCGGCTCGGCGCTTCCGGACTTTAACACCCGGAGCAGCCATTTGATGGTAAGAGGCTCATCCAACAGGTTCGTTGTGTTTGCGGCGCCCGTGGTTTCTTCCTTTTCACCGGTCGGATGGCCTGCGCCAACATAAAAGCCGGCAAGCAACAGACTGATCCGAACAAAAGTACTTCTGGAATAAGTCGCAAGTGCGCACGGGGATTCGGGACGGAGGCAACGATATAAATTCTCAAACACACGCGGCGTCCACATCGCAGGGTTTTTCGCAGGAGAAAACGGATCGAACAATATGGCGTGCGGTGCGAGAACACGATCGCTCGCTGTGGGATTCTCATTCCATTTTGCCAGCACCGTTGGAAAATCGCCGAGAACGAGCTGCCAGTTAACCTTTTGCGGACCATGTTGAAAAGAGGCGTGATGCGTATCCAACAAGGAATGCAGTCGGCTTTCGAAGTCCCGCAGATACTTTAAAGTTTCGGCGTGTTCCACGGCGAACCGGAGGGGATCCAATGTGTGCTCGAAACTAATGACCTTGATGGAACAAGCCAGGTCTTGCGTTGCACGCAGGACAGTTAAGGCATTCGCGGCGGCGCCGAGACCAATGTCCCAGATGACGAAGTCGCCACTGTGCGTGGCAAGACGCTCGCGGAGTCGCAACTGTTTGACGTAGAGCGCCTCTGCTTCCGCGACAGGTCCGATCACCGGATGAAACGTTTCACCATGTTCAACGGAATGAATGCTGTGCACGTTTTCGGCGACACGTACCAATTTATATTTCATCTGAACAAATCCAACCTGGACCACGTCTGGATAGCACAATCCATTTTGGAACAAACGGAAATTACTTGCAGCGCCCTCAATTTGTTTGTCTTTTCATTGAAACCATGACGACGAAACTTCGCCTTGTCCTTCTCGCAGGCTCTTTATTCCTGACGAATCACCTGGCAGCCAATCCGCCTGAACTTGATCCGTCAAAGGACTTGCCCCGGTTTCCCGCGGTGGAACCTAAAGACGCGATCAGCACAATGCAGATCAAAAAGGGCTTTCATCTCGAGATCGCTGCTTCAGAACCGCAAATCCAGAGTCCGGTCGCCATGTGCTTCGACGAGAATGGACGGTTGTTTGTTTGCGAGATGATCGATTACTCCGAACGCCGAGATGAACATCTCGGACGGATCGTCATGCTCGAAGACACAAACAGTGATGGCCAATATGATAAATCGACTGTTTACGCGGAGAACCTCGCCTGGCCGACGGCATTGTTTTGTTATAATGGCGGTTTGTTTGTAGGCGCAACTCCTGACCTGATTTATTTCAAAGATACGAACGGCGACGGCAAAGCCGATGAGCGCAAGGTCGTCTATACCGGATTCGGCAACACCAAGGACCGATTGAACGTTCAGGGGTTGATGAATAGTTTCCTGTGGGGTCTGGACAATCGCATTCACGCGGCCACCGCACCGAACGGCGGGATTCTGACAAACCTCGTTCTCAAATCGCAAAAGCCAGTTGACCTGAAGACGCGCGATTTCTATTTCGACCCTCGCAACTACGAATTGTTCCCCGAAAACGGCGGCGGGCAGCATGGCTTGAGTTTCGATACGTGGGGACGCCGTTACGCCACAAGCAACAGCCGTCACATCATGACCTACATGTATGACGCAAAATATGCCGAGCGAAATCCGTATTACGCAATGCCTGGCGCGCTGGTCGATATTCCCGTCGATGGACCGGCCGCTGAAGTCTATCGATTGAGCCCGGAAGAACCATGGCGCGTGATTCGCACGAAATGGCGAGTTTCAGGCATCGCGACAGGTCCGATCGAAGGCGGGGGCCGCGCCTCGGGTTACTTCACCGGCGCGACCGGCGTGACGATCTATAAAGGCGACGCATTTCCCGAAGGTTTCCTAAACAATGCTTTTATTGGAGATGCCGGAGGGAACCTTGTGCATCGCAAATTGATTTTGCCGGATGACGTCGGCGTGAAGGCGGTTCGCCCCGATGACGAACAGAAGGTCGAATTCCTGGCGTCCAAAGATACGTGGTTTCGCCCTGTTCAATTTGCCAATGGGCCCGACGGTGCATTTTACGTAATCGATATGTATCGCGAGGTGATCGAGCATCCGTGGTCTTTGCCCGAGCAGATCAAGAAACACATTGATCTGAACAGCGGCAACAATCGCGGGCGCATCTATCGGATCGTTCCGGACAATTTCAAACGCCGCGCTCAACCGAAACTTGGTTCTTTGAAATCAGCCGAGCTGGTCAAGCTGCTCGAACACCCGAATGCATGGCACCGCGAAACTGCATCGCGACTGCTATTCGAACGACAGGACAAATCTGTTGTTTCTGCTGTGCGCAAAGTTGCCTCCGACTCGAAATCTGTATTCGGACGGTTGCATGGTTTATGGATGTTGGATGGTCTCGATTCGTTGACTGAAAAGGATGTCTTAACCGCGCTGAATGACAAAGACGCACACATTCGCGAACACGCGATAAAACTTTCCGAAAAGTTCATACATGACGGAAAGCCCTCCGAGGCGCTCTGGACGAAGTTGCAATCGCTGGCGGCCGATCCGTCTGTGGCGGTCGTATATCAGTTAGCGTTCACACTCGGCGAAATTAAAAATGCCGAGAGAACGAAAACGCTCGCCCGCTGTTTATTCCGCGACGTGCCGAGTCAGTGGATGCGAGCTGCGGTCCTGAGTTCATTACGTGAAGGCGCAGGAGAAATGTTCGCGCTGGCATCCATGGAGCCGAAAGTGGTGAACGACGCCAAAGGGCACGAGTTTCTCGAGCAACTCGTCAAGATCATCGGCGGCAAGAAGGATCCAGCGGAAATCGATGCAGTCCTTGCCTTCCTGAGTAAGAACAGCGAATCGGCAACAGCCTTCTCCACAGTGCGCGCCCTCGGCGAAGGATTAAAACAAGCGGGCACATCTCTTGCAGAGGTGGATAAATGCAGCACAAAAAACATTTTTGCAAAGGCAGCGCAGGTTGCGACGGATTCGAAGGCGAAAGAAGAGTTGCGTTTACCGGCAGTTCAACTGCTCGGTTTGACTTCGTACGAAATCTCCGGCGCCACATTGCTTTCTCTTTTAAATTTAAAGGAACCGCAGTCGGTGCAACTCGCCGCAATTTCGACTCTCGGAAAATTTAATGATGCCAAAGTCGGCACCGAATTGGCCGAGCGCGTCAGCACCTTTACACCGCGAGTGCGGAGTGAAGCTATCGACACCCTCCTTGCGCGCGGAGATCGAGCGGTTGCATTACTAAATGCAATCGACCAGGGAAAGCTTCGCGTGATGGACCTCACAACTGCCCAGGCAAAGTTCCTTCGTGGCCACCGTGAGAAAGATGTTCGTGCCGCTGCGGCAAGAGTTTTAGGAAAACCAGTCGTCGGCAAACGGCAGGATGCGATCAATGAGTTCACTCCCGCACTAACGCTAAAGGGGGATACATCGCACGGCCGCGAAATTTATCTCCAACGCTGTTCATCCTGTCATCGACTGGGCGGAGCCGGCCATCAACTCGGGCCGGATCTCGTAACCGTTAAGAACACCGGAAAAGAAAAGATGTTGGTAAACATCCTTGACCCGAATCGCGAGGTAGCGCCGCAGTTCCAGGCTTTTGAAGTCGAACTGAAAGATGGTGAGAGTCTTATTGGGCTCGTTGCCAATGAAACCGGGACCAGCGTCACCGTTCGCCAGGCATACGGGAAAGAAGACGTGGTCCTCCGATCAAATATCAAACAAATCAAAAACCAGAATCAATCGCTCATGCCCGAAGGGCTGGAAGCCGGACTAAAACTCCAGGACGTTGCTGATTTGTTAGACTATATCTCTACGGCTGACGCAAAGTAGAACGGTGCGCCCGGAATTTCGGTTGAATTAAGGGAAAGTTAGCGTATTGGTGTCAGCGTCCGTTCGGGCGATATGTCCTCCAATCGATGTAGATACTGCAAAAAGCGGTTAAACTGGCACAAGCTGGTTTGTCAGCACTGCGGCACGAAAATTCCTAATCGAATACCGGTCGTTCTCGGCCTTGTCATCTGGACGTTCATGATCAGCTGGTTCCTTATCCTGACGTGGCTCGCCCGCCGCCACTGATACACATTTCAGCTGAAACGTTTCATCGAACACGATAGACACTCCTTGTGCCCTTCCCTGCCCTGATCTTCGAAGATGAGCACCTGCTGGTAATCAATAAACCAGCGGGAGTGAATACACATTCCCCGAGCCCGTTCGCGAATGAGGGTATTTACGAATGGTTGAAGAATCGCGAAGGGCGATGGAGTAATCTGGCAATCATTCATCGATTGGATAAAGAAACCTCGGGCCTGATCGTTTTTAGCAAGACCACGGTGGCCAATCGGTCGTTGACGAGCCAGTTTACCGAACGACAGGTGCATAAGAAGTATCGATTGGTTTCCAGGCAAAAACCTTCGCAGAAAACTCTGGTCACCCGGTCGACTTTAATTCGCGCCGGAGATAAATATGTCAGTCGGCCGCTGACAACCGGAGCTGACAAGGCTGAAACACACTTCCGCTTTCTAGAACAGACGCCGCTTGGAGCTTTGGTTGAAGCTGAACCGGTTACCGGGCGCACGCACCAAATTCGCGTTCACGCTAGTGAACACGGATTTCCGATTCTCGGCGATACGCTCTATGGAGGTGCGCGATTCGATCGGGTCTGCCTTCACGCGGCCGAACTTTCTTTCAAGCATCCGGAAACCAACGAGCCGTTAAAGTTTACGGCCGCCGCCGACTTTCTGACTGATTCGCGATTTGCCATTCGCTCCCTGACGATCGATCCGAGTGAAACGGACTCGTTTCGGATCGTGAATGGCGCATCTGATCGGTTCCCCGGTTGGTATGTGGAGAAACTGGGTGACTTTCTTTTGTCGCAATCGGCGACTGCCCTTTCTGAATCTCAGATGAGTTACCTGCGAGAGCGGATGGAGCAACTTTCCGCTCGTGGTGTATATCACAAGACAATCAACCGACATGTCAGAAGCAGCACCGTTACCGAAGCGTCACCTGAATTGCTTTTTGGCGAACCCGTTTCGGATGGATTTACGATCACTGAAAACGGTGTACGGTTCGCGATTCGCTTCAACGAAGGTTATTCAGTCGGCCTATTTCTTGACCAACGTGAGAATCGGCGCCGTTTCGTCACTCGATACGTTGCACCGCGATTTGAACTTCCTGCCGCCGCAAGTGTTCTGAACACCTTTTCCTATACATGCGGTTTTTCCGTATGTGCCGCGATCGGAGGAGGAAAAACGACCAGTCTTGATCTTTCGAAAAAATATCTGGAGTGGGGTCGGCGGAACTTCGAAATAAACGGATTAAACCCCGAGGAGCACGACTTCATTTACGGCGATGTGTTCGATTGGATGGGCAGGTTGGCGAAGAAAGGTCGTCGGTTTGACGTTATTGTTCTGGATCCGCCGACGTTTTCTCAGTCGAAAGAGACCGGTGTGTTCCGTGCAGATAAGGATTATGGGAAACTTATTGGGCTTGCCATCCCGCTCCTCAACGCGAATGGTGTTGTCCTGGCATCGACAAATTGTGCTACACTGGCACCCGAGCGGTTTCTGGAGACAGTAACGGCGGCAGTGGCGCAGGGCGGGCGGCGTGTTTTGCAACAGCATTACGTCCCTCAACCAATCGATTTTCCGGTCAGTAGCGATGAACCGGCATACTTGAAAACCGTGTGGCTGCGGATTTCATGAGGTTCCGGTAGTGGACAAATGTGTCAAAATACCACTTGATTAGCTGAAACAGCCAACCTATATTTCGCGCTCTTTTTAGAAGAACGGACAATTTTTATGCGACGACCAAAAGGTATTAAAACCAAGAAAGCGGTATCAAAACGCTTCAAAGTCACTGCGCGCGGCAAAGTATTGCGCTCGAGTGCTGGCAAACGCCATCTCCTGCAATCCAAGAACTCGAAGCGTCGTCGCGGTCTCACTGGAACCTCTTTGGTTCACAAGCGCGACGAATATCGTATTCTCCAAAACCTGCCCACAGGCCGTCGCGGTTAATTTTTGATTTTTTGAGGTAAGTACTATGCGCGTAACAAATTCTCCAGCATCCCGTAAACGCCGTATCCGGATGATCAAGGCCGCTAAAGGCTACCGGATGCGCCGTTCGAAACTTTATCGCTACGCTTCAGACGCCGTTGATCACGGTCTCCAATACGCGTATCGCGATCGCCGCCGCAAAAAACGCACGTTCCGTTATCTTTGGCAGATTCGCATCAATTCCGCTGCTCGTGCCGCTGGAACCACCTACAGTCGCTTCATGGAAGGCTTGAAAGCCGCCGGTTGCGGTTTGGATCGCAAGGTCCTCGCTGACATTGCCGCGACGGACAATGCTGCTTTCATTGAGCTGGTGGGTGTTGCCCAACAGGCTCTGATGAACAAAGCCGCGGCGGCTGCTGCCAAGGCCTAATCGTTCCGATTTTCTAAACGGGCAACCATTCATCTGGTTGCCCGTTTTCTTTTTGCTACTACATCCAACTGGATCAATTTCATCAATTGCCTTCGGCTCTTTCTCGGGTTATCAATTCGCGCGTTCGTTTGTCGGTGTTTCTTTGTCCTTAGAAATTTATGTCTTTGCTGAACGATATTGAGCCGCTGAAACAGGCTGCCTTGACAGAACTCAAAGCCGTCGCCGATCTCGCGGCGCTTGACCAGGCCAAAGGTGCCTATGTCGGTCCGAACGGAAAATTTACTGCGTTGATGAAGCAGCTCGGGACGCTGACCAAGGAAGAACGTCCAGCCGCAGGAAAATTGATTAACCAGGCTAAAGTTGAGCTGGAAACTGTTCTTGCCGAACGTCGGTCAGAACTCGAATTGAAAGCAGCTCTCCCGAAGGAGCCAACAGATTTTACATTGCCCGGACGGCGCAGTGTTCTTGGCAAACTTCATCCGTTGACGCAGGTGGCCGATGACATCGTGCGCGCGTTCCGCAAGATTGGTTTCGTTGTCGCTGACGGTCCAGAGATTGAAGATGAATATCACTGCTTCGACGCGCTGAACACACCAGCCGACCATCCTGCCCGCGATCTGCAGGATACTTTTTACCTCAGTACCGGGGAGAAACAGCTTTTGCGCACCCATACTTCATCCGTGCAGATTCGTGTGATGAAGAAGCAGCAACCTCCCGTGCGAATTATTTCGATGGGCCGTGTTTTTCGCCGCGACAACGCTGATGCGACACACAATCCGACGTTCCACCAGATCGAAGGGCTTTATGTCGACAAGAACGTCACGGTTGGTGATTTGAAGGGCACCGTGGAATTTGTTTTCCGCGAGTTGCTTGGCAAAGAGACGAAGATTCGTTTTCGCCCGCATTATTTCAGTTACACCGAGCCGAGCTTCGAAATTGATTTCCAGAATTCCCTCGTGAAGAAGCTCGGCAAAGAATGGTTGGAGATTGCCGGCTGCGGCATGGTGCATCCACAGGTGTTCGAAAATGTGAACTATGATCCTGAGGTCTGGAGCGGATGGGCTTTTGGTTTCGGCGTGGAACGCATTGCGATGATCCGCTATGGGATCAACGACATTCGCCTTTTCTACGAAAACGACGCGCGATTCCTGCAGCAGTTTTAATCTGCGGATAGTTTAACAATCCGTTTGTAGCCTTCGACCGGTTTTCCGTCATCCACGGTAAAATCGAAGTCTTCACCGCGTTTGAGGCAGTTATGGACTTCGTCATAGGCCTGCTGCATCAACCGGTGGTATTTCTTTGCTTCGTCGCCCTCTTTGTTATCAAGCGCGTGCAACCAGCCGATCCAATCAAAAGAAACGAAATATCCGTTCGGAACGACAATGGCCGTGTCGAGCTTTCGAGGTTTATCAAAAATCGATGGACGCGGATGTTCGCTCGCATGTTTCTTTAGCGCACGTGAGAACGCCAGTTGCTCGGGCCAGGGAACATGATGATCGTGGTCGGACGTCCAAAACCAAAAGTAGCGAGCGCCCATGTCATACGCCTGTGTGAATGCCTGGGCGGCAATATTGGTATCGCATTGGCCGTAAATTGCGGTTCCCCAGGGCTTATTGAACGCACGAGCTCCGCCGCGCAAAAACGCATAGTAATAGCGATACATCTGTTCCGTCGTAAATTGCCGTTTTTTTTGGTCTTGCTGCAGCATCACCCAATTAAAGGTATTCAGATTATAACGGCCCTCGTGCACAATTCCTGAACCGCCGCCTTTTAACACGTAGTAAGCACGATCAAAAAATGTTTCCCACACCGGACACTCCGTCTGCGCCAATCGCATGTCGCCGAAATTGAGCCCGCCTCCAGCGAGATAAGATTCCAGCCAATAACGGCCATAAGGCTGCTTGTCATAACCAACGCGAGCGCGCTTCTCGATCAAAGTTACTCCATCAGAGAAGTGCTGGATTTTGCCCTGCGCGAATTGATCCCACGTAAGAATCGACGCCGGTTCGTCCATGAACATTGCCATCCCGAAGTAGTTCGCTCGATAAAAGTCTGTCGGGAAACGCGGTGCGACAGTTAATACATAGAACACTGGTTCGCTACGAACCCATTGCTGCTGGCTGGCATCAACCATGAAAAGATTCATGCCTGCATCAAACATCGTTCGATAGTCCCCCTGCTTAAAAGGAACATAGGTGTACTCCGTCCGCTGTGGCTGTTGCGGTAGACGTTTACCTTCTGCATCTTTGAAATTGCGCCCAGTTCCGACCAGCATTTCGCGATCGAGCAAAAGCGTTTTCACATTCGGCCAATTCGTCCACATGACATCGTTCGTGATGGAGTGCAGGCTGAGAACATGGCCGAGATACTCACAGGTCTCCGGAGCACCGGATTGTCGGCGGGAGACAGCGACTGGCGCAGGAACAAAATATTTCTCGAAGTCCAGCCAGGGTGGAAGGAGCGGCTGCTTTGTCCGAGCATCGGCGTATTCAAGCGACTCTCCCGTATCAGGAACGTGCACCTGGTAGCGTTTAAACGTCAACGAATCATGTTTTTTCTCCAATGGATCCGTCGTCGTCATGGCACGGACAATGCAAATCGGCGACGTATTTTGATTCGCGTTTGTCCGCACTTCCATCTGCCACCAGTAATTTGTTTGGCGCTTCCCTGCCTTCTCTCGAGGACCGTAGACGAAATCGAGCGCGGCAAACGGCGTGTTCGCGTCTGTCTTCGCGCTGATGGCGACGTAGTGCAGTCGCGTGTTTGAGGCTGCGGCGGGTGATCCATTCACCAGCGCGATCGAAAAAAGCAAAACAAGCCCGCAGCGTTTGAATGTCAATAACATGGATGAGACAAATACTAGACCCGCGGATGTGGATGTGAATTCCTTTTTGGCGGATTAACCGCGGCACTTCAAACTTCAACTCGCACCGGCAGAGCGGGCGACCGTTCACACCGTTTTTGAATTTGTTCATCTTCCATTCGTCGGAACTCACAACCAAACCACCACCGTGAATTACTCCGCCTTTCTACTCATTTGCTTCACGCTTCCCATTGCATCAATCGCAAAGCTGACTCTCGCGCAGGACGGTAAGGCGCAAGCAACCATTGTCACACAATTGAACGCCACAGCCACCGAATTGAAAGCGGCTGAGGAGCTTTCTCGCACGCTTCAACAAATTACGGCCGCCGCCTTCGCCGTCGTAACAAACGAACAAAATTTACCAAAGGAGACCATCATCGTCGGTCAGGGCGACATCGCTAAAAAGTTTTTTCCCGA
>CBHWET010000093.1:0-14541 GCA_966112985.1 uncultured bacterium
GACGGCACAAGCGTTGCCGTGACGTTCGTTTCGGGAAATTCCATGCCGAATCGGTAGAACACGCGATTCAACTCGCGGCGTGTATCCAGGAGAATAGTATCCAGGTCCTGTTGAGAAAAAACCCCAACGTTGAAGTCCTGTTTACATACTGTGCGTTTATCTTCGAGTTCTGTGAATTGATTTGTCTTTACTGGCAACTGGCATACGGCGCATCGCGTTTGCGACTTGCAAGCGGTACACACCATCTTCTTCTGACCTGCAATATCGTAAACGGGAAAGAGTTCCGGTACGTCCTTGCCGCAAATGCCGCAGAAATTGCCCTGCGCGAAGACCGCCGCCGACAGAACAGTCAGCGCGAGCCACAGGTGCACCGGCCGGCAGAGCGTAAAAAACATTCTCACCATCGTATCTTAAGCACGCCAGATGCCGAATTCCGTGAAGGAAAACGGTCGGACGGATCCTTACTTGGCTTGAAGGAAGATTTCTGTCGTCTCGGCTACATCGTTGGTGCGCACCAAGACGGATCTATCCCGAATATCAACCAATTGGACCATGATATTTGTGTTGCCGACGCGGACCTTCATCTTCTCGGAAACCTGGAAAGATTGATTATTGATCAATGCCATCTTCTTGCTGCCGGAACCCAGAATGCCTTTTAGCATGAGCGTTTCGGGGATTTTCAACGGCGCCGCGCCATATGTCAGCGGGCTTTCCGAAGCAGCTGCCTTCGGAGCGGTCTCTCCGTTCACGAGACGAATACGATCCAGGTCTTCACGGTTGATTTGCAGATCAACGCCATTCTTCATCCACGCCAAAATGCGCGGAAATCCAAAATCGCGATCAATATCCATCAGCAGATCTGCCTGTCCGGAGGTGTAGAGATTGGCGCGGATAACAGCTTTTTCGAAGGAATCATTGACGTAATCCATCATCTGGTAGGCAACCAATTCACAGAATGCTTCCTGCGTCTTGCCTTCAAGTTCCATGACGCGGTCGAGCTTCAGATTTTCGAATTGCCATACGTGGGCATATTCATGCGCCGCAACCGCCATTAGGCGTGATTTTGGCAAACCGTTCAGGAGAAAAACGCGATATTCAATCCGTGCAGGCTTCTGATGTTTTTTGACAATGTCGTCATCAGACATTTCGTCGCCTTTCGCATCGAAGAATTTTGGTTTGGTTAAACCATAGATCGAGGCCCGTTCCGCATCATATTTTCGGCCGGCGAGTTCGTAGATGCGATCGGCACTGACGATGGAGACGGTGACGTTTTTTTCAGGGAAAGTCATCGCGAAGCGGTTGAATAACCGATTCAATTCATTACGCGTATCGCGGAATATTTCTTCAACCTGTTGCGTGGTGAAAATTCCAACTGCGTAATCGTCATCGCACAGCATCCGGCCGTCGCTGAGTTCTTTTCCGCCATTTTCCTTTACCGGCATGTTGCAGACGTTGCAGCGTGGGACCAGGTAATAGCAACTCGGACAAAGAGTGGCTGTTTGTCCGGCAATGCCTTTGATAACAAATGGTTGTGAGGTGTTTTTGTTGCAATTAGAGCAGGTATACGTGTCAGCCAGCACTGCAGCAGGCAAAGCCACTAACAATACGATCAGGTGAAGGAATTTCATAAGGAGGATGTTGTTTGCGCCGGCGCACGTTATCGCAAACAAACGATCTGGAGTCGAGATTAAACGGCCTCAAATCAGGGATGACATGGTAATGGAATCTGTTTCAATTCAGAACGTGAAATCCATGTTTCGCCTTTGTTCGCACGCGATCGTTCTTTGTCTCTGCATCCTTCTTGGTGGTTCAACCGCTGATGGTCAGGATCGCAAACCGAATTTCGTCTTCATCCTGATTGATGACATGGGTTGGACTGACCTCGGCTGTTACGGCAGCGAATATTACCAGACGCCGAATATTGATCAGTTGGCCTTGGATGGAATGAGGTTCACACAGGCCTATGCGACGTGCCCGGTTTGTTCGCCCACTCGTGCCAGTATTTTAACGGGTAAATATCCGGCTCGTCTTCATCTCACGGATTGGCTGCCCGGGCGCGACGATAAACCGGATCAGAAGCTCGCCCGCCCAAAGATCGAAATGCAATTATCCCTGAGTGAATTAACGATTGCCGAGACGCTGAAGTCCGCCGGCTATACAACGGCGTCGATCGGCAAGTGGCATTTGGGCGGAAAAGAGTTCACTCCAGAAAACCAGGGCTTTGAGGTAAATGTCGGTGGGAATCATAACGGTTCGCCTCCGTCGTATTTCAGTCCTTACACCGCAAAAAAACGTTCCATTCCATTGTCTCCGGGAAAGGCTGGCGAGTATCTCACCGACCGGCTGACGGATGAAGCGATTAAATTTATCGAAAACAATAAAGAGAAACCATTCTTCCTCTATTTGCCGTACTACGCTGTCCACATTCCGCTGCAAGCAAAGCAGGAGCTGATTCAAAAATATCAAAACATAAAAGATTCGCGCGGGGTTCAGTCCAACGCGGTTTACGCCGCGATGATTGAAAGCGTCGATCAAAATGTCGGTCGGCTTATGGCAACGTTGAAAAATTTGAACGTTGCCGCCGACACGGTGGTATTTTTCACGTCCGATAACGGCGGTGTCAGTGTTGGCGAAGGTGGCAGCAGGCCGACATCAAACAAGCCGTTGCGTGCAGGCAAAGGGTATCTTTACGAAGGCGGCATTCGCGAACCGTTGCTGGTACGCTGGCCGGGCAAAATCAAACCTGGAACTGTCTGTGACACGCCGATCAGTTCAGTCGACTATTTCCCGACGATTTGTGAGCTGGCTCATGTTCCAGTGACGAACAAACTTGATGGTGTGAGCCTGGCGCCCTTGTTGATGGAAAAGGGTAATTTACCCGCCCGTGAGCTGTTTTGGCATTATCCGCATTATGCAAACCAGGGTGGACGCCCAGGTGGAATTATCCGCGAAGGCGACTTCAAGTTGATCGAATGGTATGAAGATGGTGCGTGGGAATTGTATGATCTGAAGAATGATCTCAGCGAAAAAACAAATGTCGTCCATCAACACTGGGAACAAGCTGTGCAGATGCAGATGGAGCTGGATGCGTGGCGGCGTTACGTGAATGCGCAGATGATGTTCGACAATCCGAACTACGATCCTAAGGCGCCTTCGAGTTTTCATTCGGTTGAGTAGAACCCGTCCTCATAAATACGAAGAGGGGTCACAAGCAAAAAGCGTTTCGTTGACGCGGCGTTTATGTTTTACTGCAGCCCGCGATGAAAAAAACTAAGGCTGCAACCAAAGCTGCTGGAAGTCGTAAGGCTGTTTCTGTTCTCAAACCCGTCTCCGTAGCGCAAAGCAGTCATGCTGTCGTTCCGGCGAAAGATCGCCGCCTGAACTTTGGCAACAAATGGGATTACACACCGGCTCCCGAATCCGTCCCCGTGAAGATTGAGAAACGCTACGAGCTGTTCATCGACGGTAAATTCACGGCGCCGAAATCGGGCAAATATTTTCCATCCCTCAATCCTGCCACTGAAGAAAAGCTCGCTGAAATCGCCGCGGCAGATGCGAATGACGTCGATATTGCGGTAAAAGCCGCGCGCCGTGCTTACGACAACGTTTGGAGCAAGTTGCCCGGACGCGAACGTGGCAAATATCTTTATCGAATCGCCCGCATCATCCAGGAAAAGGCGCGTGAACTCGCAGTGCTCGAAACGATGGATGGCGGCAAACCGATCAAGGAAAGCCGCGATTTCGATTTGCCGATGGTCGCAGCGCATTTCTTTTATCACGCCGGTTGGGCCGATAAGTTGCAGTATGCTTTTCCAGGCAAGACGCCACAGCCGCTCGGCGTGGTTGGGCAAATCATTCCGTGGAATTTTCCGTTGCTGATGGCGGCGTGGAAAATCGCTCCGGCGCTGGCTTGCGGGAATACAGTTGTTATCAAGCCAGCTGAAACCACCAGCATCACCGCGATGCACCTGGCACAGATCTTCCAGGAAGCGGGATTGCCGGAAGGCGTGGTGAACATCGTGACCGGAGCAGGGGAAACGGGCAGCGCCATCGTTAAACATCCCGACATAAACAAAATTGCTTTCACCGGTTCGACTGAGGTCGGCAAAATGATTGCGAAAGCCGTCGCTGGAACGGGCAAAAAACTCACACTCGAACTCGGCGGGAAAGCGGCAAACATTATTTTCGAAGACGCCCCGATCGAACAAGCGGTTGAAGGTGTTGTTTCTGGCATTTATTTCAATCAAGGGCACGTTTGCTGCGCGGGTTCCCGACTCTTTGTTCAGGAGAGTGTTTACAATGCGGTCATTCGCAAGCTGCGGGATCGCATCCAGACGTTGCGGGTCGGTAATCCGTTGGACAAAAACACGGACATCGGCGCGATCAATTCCAAGCCTCAGCTCGAAAAAATTCGTGAGATGGTCCAGAGCGGTGTCGACGAAGGCGCCGAACTCGAGCAGTGCCAATGTAACCTGCCGGCGAAAGGTTATTGGTTCGCGCCAAGCTTCCTGACCAACGTGACGATGTCGCATCGTGTCGCGCAGGAAGAAATCTTTGGACCGGTTTTGAGCGTGATGACGTTCCGCACGCCCGAAGAAGCTTTCGAACGTGCTAACAATACTCCGTATGGTTTGAGCGCCGGTGTCTGGACCGACAAAGGCAGCAAGATTTTCAAGATGGTGAACAAACTGCGCGCCGGTGTCGTTTGGGCCAACACCTACAACAAGTTCGATCCGACGAGTCCTTTCGGCGGATACAAGGAAAGCGGTTTCGGCCGCGAAGGCGGCGTCCAGGGTTTAGCTGCTTACGTGAAATTGGGATAAGCGGTTCAACCAAACCGCTCTGGTTCCATGCAATCGCTGACGCTACAGCCTGTTCCTGAGCGAGTAAACGAGAGCGATCTGTCGCTTTATCCTGATTTTCTCATCACCTGCCTTCTTCGAACTGGCATCGGCAGAATCGAAGCGGACCTTTCTCTGCAACGCGACGGGATGGTTGACTTTGTGCTGACGGCAGCATCGCCGCCATCACAGCAAGTCGTTGCTCAAATCGGCAAAGGATTTTTTCGAAGCATTCTCGCACGGTTCGGCGCAAGACTCGGCGAAGACTTCAATCTGTATGGCGGTCATCGCCTATTTAGCTGTGAGTTTGAGCGTGAGGGACAAATTCGGACGCATCGGTTTTCCGTGTTTATTTGCAATGCACAGGGCACGGCATTTTGGCTCCGCCTTTACTTATATTGCATTGACGGTATCTGGCCGGTAAGAACGGAGGCGGGGTAAACGGTATGATGCCGAAACATCGACTCTGGTTTGGTATCCTGATCGGGATAATCGGCACATCGAGTTGGCTTGTTTTTTACCCCCTAGTGACTTGGCATGGATACAGAAGGCTACCGGCATCAAGCTTCCGCGGGGCGTTCGCGAAGTGAGCATATACGATAATGGAGAATTTTTTATCACCGCTCACGTATTGATTCCAACAGCGGCCATACCCGACTTCTCGCGGCACTTCGCGCCCACTCGTTATGCGGAGTGTGGCTTGATGGGAATGCAGAAGCTTGATCCAAGATTTCAGTCCATTCCGCCCAATGCAGACCTAGTTGGATACTCCGCAAGATCGAAGGACAACACTTGGACGTACGTGTTGGACCGGCGATCAGGACATCTATGGATCACAGTCAGGTATCCAGATATGGCGGGAGATCCCCCATAATCCTTTGTGACGGCTTCTGTATAGCAGAACTCCCTCAGTTCTAGCCTGTTGTAAATGCTCGCGAGCGTTCGCGACGAAAATCTGACGCTCAAAAAACCGTCGCGAACGTCCGCAACGAAATTCTGACTCTCAAAAAACGCTCGCGAACCTCCGCAAGGGAATTCTGATGCTCAGAAAACGCTCGCGAACGTTCGCAAGGGAATTTTGGGGCTCACAAAACCTTCAATTGAGTCAAAAACGCCTTGGGCGGGGCTGCTTATTGGGCTCATTTCTCTGTAAAGGCGCTTTTAGACCCATTTTGAAGGTTAGTGACTTGACGGCGGCGCGATTAACGATTTTGCATTTGCCGCCCACAGTATTCTTTTACAGACGCGAATTGACACGTCGGGGCGCGATCCTATATTTCCCTAAGCAACTGTTGCTTGATTTGGCATCTGGTGTAATGTTGTCCTTTCGATAGCAAGAGATGTTGAGTGAGTTATGAGCGATACCTACACACTTTATAATCAGACGGTCATGGATCATTTCATGAATCCGCGGAACATGGGGGATCTAAAGGAAGCCGATGGCGTGGGCGAAGTGGGCGCCGCGGCCTGCGGCGACATCATGAAGATCAGCCTGAAGATCAAGGATGGTAAGATCGAAGACGCACGTTTCAAGACGTTCGGCTGCGGTTCTGCGATCGCCAGCTCCAGTATGGCAACGGAACTTATCAAAGGTCGCTCCATCGAAGAAGCCATGAGCTTCTCGAACCAGGAAGTTGTCGATGCTTTGGGTGGTTTGCCACCTGTAAAAATTCATTGTTCCGTTTTGGCGGAGGAAGCATTGAAGGCTGCTTTGGAAGATTATCTCAAAAAGCATCCTGAAGCTGCCGCCAAAGGCAAGGAGCAGGCGGTTAACGCCTAGTTGGCTAAAGTCTCGGATTTCATAAGCGCCGCTAATTCTAGCGGCGCTTTCTTTTTCTACGTATAATCAAATCGCTTCATAAGTCATTGATTCCCAGCAAAATTCTAAAAAACTAATACCAATTTGACACTTCCGCAGCCCCTGCCTTACGATTTACGTTGCGCTTAGTCTACAAGTTAGCCTGAGCCACATATCAGAATCATGAGCGAAGCAACTTTAAGCAATCCCAGTTCCGGGGGAGCACCAAAAATCTCGAAAATTTCGGAAGCAGTCATTCGAATCGCCGGTAACTCGCAAGACGGTATTCAAGCGATCGGCGGTTTTCTCGCCCGTTTAGCAGGTCGTAGCGAACAGGAAGTCATGACGTTCATGACGATTCCGGCAACGATTTCTGGCGGTCCCTCTATCTTCCAGGTCCGTATCGGTTCCGGCGAAGTCTTGAGCGCTGGTGACGAAGCGGACGTGCTGCTCGCATTTTACCAGCACTCTTACGAAGGTCATATCAGCTCAGTGAAGAAGGGTGGAATTGTTGTATACGATTCTGATCACGTCCAACCGAACGCTGAATTCGAAAAAGAATATCGTCACATCGGTCTGCCAATCTCCAGCCGCACAATCGAAGCGATTGGTGGCACTGCTAAGGACAAGGGCAAAAACATTTTCACACTCGGTCTCGTCGCCAAGATGTTCGACCTGAATGTGCCAAAGCTTGAGAAGCTCATCGCGGAACGCTTCACTGGCAAAGACGAGAGCATCGTTAAGAACGCGCTCGCCGCATTTCATGCTGGTTATAGTTTCTCTGTTGGGCACCTCTTTGAAGTTTTCCAATTTGCCGATGCAGCGAAGAAAGATCGCCCGCAAATCGTAATGAACGGCAACGAAGCGCTCGGCTACGGCCTCATCGCCGGCGGTATTCGTTTCGGCGCCGGTTATCCAATTACTCCATGGAGCGATATCATGGAGTTGCTGCGCCGCGAATTGCCGAAATACGGCGGCACGTTCATTCAGTGCGAAGACGAGATTGCTTCAATTTCTATGGCGATTGGCGCGAGTTACGCCGGACGTGTTGCAGTCACGGGCTCGAGCGGCCCTGGTATTGCGCTCAAAACGGAAGCGCTTGGTTGGGCAGTGATGGCGGAAGTTCCCCTTGTTGTCGTCGACATTCAACGTGGTGGCCCCTCGACTGGTATGCCGACAAACGTTGAGCAATCGGACTTGAACATCGCGTGCTTCGGCGGCCACGGTGACGCTCCGCGCGTCGTGATCGCTCCTGCCAATGTTGAAGACTGTTTCTACATGGCGATTGAAGCCGTCAATATCGCCCGTAAGTACAATGTGCCGGTCATCATCGTGAGCGACCAGGCCATTGCGACGCGCATTGAAGCGTTCGAAGAACCGAATCTTGAAAAGATTTGCCAGGACATCACGCCAGACCTTTCACCGGTCAATTCATACAAGCCTTATGACCTGAGCACGCCGAACAGCGTTGCACCTCGCGTGGTTCCTGGAACGCGCATCATGGATGGCAAATATCCGATCGCGACGGGTCTGGAACACGACGAATACGGTCATCCAACCGGTTCGCCGAAATTGCACATGCAAATGACGGCAAAACGCCGCAAGAAATTGCAGGTGCTCGCAGCGGAGTTGCCGACTCCGAAAGTGTATGGTCCTGCGGAAGGCAACGTGTTACTCGTGGGCTGGGGTTCTACGGAAGGCCCGATCCGCGAGGCGGTCGACCGGGCCCGTGCGGCTGGCGACAGTGTTTCATCGATCCACATCCGCCACATTTCTCCGTTGCCAAACGGTTTGGAGAACATCTTCGCGGGTTTCAACAATGTCATCGTAGTGGAAATGAATGATGAAGGGCTTTATGGTTATGGACAGCTCGGTGGCTTGCTCCGCGCCCGCTACTGCGATCCGAAGATTCGCGGCCTCACGAAGACTGATGGTTTGACCTTCAAGGTTCGTGAAATTCTCGATCGAGCCAAGACAACGATCGCAACGGGTATTCGCAAACTGTAAGACTTAACTTTAAAGATTTTAGAATAGATATGAGCAATCCGATTACTGAAATTCCGGCTCGTGGAAACCTTACGGCGGTTCCTGCGGCTGCTCCCTCACTCGGCGAAGAACGCAAAGGCCTGACTAAAAAAGAAATTGCCGCCGATCATCCAACGTGGTGCCCCGGCTGCGGTGACTTCTCGGTTCTCGCGCTGTATTTCAAATTGATTGAAAAGCGCAAGCTGTGGCATGAAAAGATTACGACGGTAGCGGGCATCGGTTGCTCGAGTCGTTTTCCTTATTTCGTTCAAGCGCACGGCGCCCATTACATTCACGGACGCGCTTTGCCTTTCGCCAGCGGTATTTCCTTGAGCCGTCCTGACCTGCACTTGTTCGTTTTCGGCGGCGACGGCGACGCGTTCTCCATCGGTGGCAACCACGTCAATCACACAGCCCGTAAGAATATCAAGATGACTTACGTCATTATGGATAACTGGGTTTACGGCTTGACGAAGAAACAGACCTCCCCGACGTCACCTCTTGGTTTCAAGAGCAAGACGGATACGTGGGGGGCAGTTGATCAGCCGATCAATCCGATGAAACAACTTATCAGCGCCGGTGCGACATTCGTTGCCCGCGCTACGACGACTAACGTCAGTCATTTGCTCCAGATGATGGAAGCAGCGATGGACCATGACGGCTTCAGTGTGATCGAGTGCTTCAGCGAATGCGTTGAGTTTTATGAAGGTGCGTTTGACGCGGCAAATCCACGCAAAGGCGGCAAATTTGAACTCGTTCCTGATACCCATGACGTGACTGACGAGGTCGCTGCATACAAGCTCGCGACGGAACCGTTCCCCGGCAAGTTTGGCATTTTCTATAACGCTCATCGTCCGACAAAGAACGCCCTTGAGCAGAACATCAATTGCAAGGCGCGTGAAAAGGTTGGCGGTAAGAAGGATTGGGAAATTCTCCAGTCAACTTTCAATCGTTTGAAGTAATCTCCTTTTGAGACATCTGCAAAGCCCCGGTGCGAACCGGGGCTTTTTTTATACCCTGTAGAAGAGGCTGACGGTGCGTTAATTCTCGTTGACCTTTTCGCGGACCTGTTGGCACGCCCTGTGCATAAGCAAGGTCGCAATAGGTTTGTTAGGGTTTTCGGCCAATAATGGGCCAATTCAGACCTATCACAGGGCAAATATTGAGTTGCGCCAGAAACGGGGGGTGCTGCATTGTCCCGAAATTGGCACCCATGTGAAGAATTGAGTCGATGTTTTTTACCGCACATACGAGGAGGAAGTCTCAAAGGCGAACAAACCTGGCGAGTATCCTTTTGCTCTGTTTCTTTTGGGTGAGCAGTACCTTCGGGGCGGTTCCAGAGTACCTTCATCAGATTTGGCGGACCGAGGACGGCATCCCTGACCCAATCGTTCGGAAAATCGTCCAGAGCCGGGATGGATATCTATGGCTGGCGACTGAGGAGTCCCTGTTGCGTTTTGACGGCGTCCGTTTCATCGAGATTGACCGTAAAACAAGCCCCGACAAAATCGATCGCTGGTTTACAGCCTTGGTTGAAACCAGGGACGGTGCGATCTGGTCTTCGAGTCCTAACGGTGGCCTCCGGTGGTGGAAAAACGGTCAGAAGAAGCTTTATCAGATCAAAGATGGACTTCCGAGCAATTACATCATGAGCCTCTGTGAAGATAGGCAAGGGGCTCTTTGGATTGGGACAGACATCGGATTGAGTTGTTTCAAAGACGGCAAATTTGTCAATTACACCAACGAAATTTCGGGACTGGTTCGCGGTTCTGTTCGCGCGTTGCTGGAAGATCATTCTGGAAAGCTCTGGATCGGAACCTCACGTGGCGTTTGCGTTCGAACGACGGGCGGATTTGAAAGTCATACGAACAAGTTTGCGGTCAATCCGTCAATCATGAGTTTGTCCGAAGACCGACAGAACCGGCTCTGGATTGGGACGGCAAAGGGTGTGACGATGGTCGAGAACGGTGCGCCGACTCATTTCACTGAAGCCGATGGTCTCGCCCATGGGACGGTGAGAGGTGTAATCGAGGATGAAGATGGCAAAATTTGGGTCGGCAGTCAGGGCGGCGTTCAACTGATTATCGACGGCAAACTGGTCAATCCCGTCATCCATTCGACAGCTGATTTCGAAGACGCGATTTCTTTCGTTTACACAATCTTTCAGGATCATGAAGGGAATGTTTGGGTGGGAACCAATCTGGGGTTAAATCGGTTAAAACCGCAGAGATTTAGCATTCTTTCAAAGGAGAACGGTCTCGGGAACAACGTCGCCACGCTGGTCTATCAGGATCGATCCGGAACGAAATGGGTTGGGACATATGGAGGCGGCTTAACGCGAATCAAAGACGGTGAGCTGAAAACCTTTACGACGGCCGATGGGTTGGCCAGTAACTTCATCCTGGCCCTCTGTGAAGACCACAACGGCAATTTGTGGATCGGAACGGATGGCGCAGGCCTCGTGCGCTATCGCGACGGCAAGTTTACGCAATATGTGCAGTCCCAGGACCTGCGGATGAACACGGTCCGTGTGATTTATGAAGATCGCGCCGGTAACCTGTGGATCGGCAGCAATAGTTCGATCGGCCGTTTCGCAAACGGCGAATTCATCAATGAAAACATTGTGATCGTGTCGACACGCGTAATTCTCGAGGATCACAGCGGGAGTTTGTGGGTTGGTTCACGTACAGGGTTGATGCGGTGGAAGGATGGAAAAGTAACCACCTACATGAAGAAAGATGGTTTGGCCGCAACGCAGATCAACGCTCTTTACGAAGACACTGATGGCACACTCTGGATCGGAACCGACGGCGGCGGATTAACGCGTTTTCGAGATGAAAAGTTTACTTCGCTTGGTGCTGCGGAAGGTCTCTTTAACGAACGCGTGCTGCACCTGCTCGATGACAATTATGGCAACTTGTGGATGGGCACGCGCGTGGGGATTTTCAGCGTTCCAAAAAAAGATTTGAATGACCTGGCATCCGGCAAAATCTCTGCCGTAAAGCTGCTTTCATTCGGCAAGAAAGAAGGATTGAAGCGGGCGCAGTGCAATGGAATCGCTCAGCCCTCTGGCTGGAAAATGAACGACGGCTCCCTTTCGTTCGTGACAATGCACGGTGCGGTGAGCTTCGACCCGCGCGAAGTGGCCAGCAACAAACTGCCGCCCCTAATAACCATTGAGCATCTTTCTGTAGATGGAAAACCGGTGCAGATCAGTTCATTGATTGAAGTTCCGCCGGGGCAGGGACAGGTTGAAATCGAATACACTGCTTTGAGCTTTCAACAACCAGAGCGCGTGCATTTTCGTTATAAGCTGGAAGGTTTCGACTCGGATTGGCAGGACGGAGGTAATCGTCGCACCGCGACTTACAACAATCTGAAGCCGCGGGAATACGAATTTCATGTCATTGCATGCAATAACGATGGCGTTTGGAACGAAGCTGGTGCAAGTGTCGCCTTCATCCTGCAACCGCATTTTTATCAGACGTACACATTTTATGTCGGTTGTGTTCTAGTGCTCGGCGTAAGTAGTTTCGGAGTTTATCGCCTGCGCATTCAGCATCTGAGAAAACACGAAAAACACCTTTCGGCACTCGTTGAGGAGAGGACGAAAGCGCTGCAGCAGGAAATTTCCGAACGCAAACAGGCGGAAGAAGCGCTTCGTCAAAGCCAGGAAATGTTATTACGCCAGGAACGCCTCGCCGTCGTCGGGCAACTCGCGGCGGGCATCGCTCATGAATTTAATAATATTCTCACCATTGTGCAGGGACACACTTGCATGTTGATGACGAGTGAAAAGCTTTCAGACGATGACCGGCAACCATTGGAGAAGATCTCTGTTGCCGCCGACCGCGCTGCGCATCTGACCAAGCAGCTTCTGACGTTCAGCCGAAAGCAGATGATGCAAATTCGTCCGCTGAACCTTAACGACGTGGTCAATAATATGACTTCGATGTTGAAGCGTGTCCTCGGAGAACAAATCATCCTCGAATTCAAATATTGTCCGCGAAATCCGATCGTCTGCGCCGACGTCGGAATGATGGAACAAGTTGTCATCAACCTCGCTGTAAACGCGCGTGACGCGATGCCGAAAGGCGGACACCTCGTAATCAGTGTCGAGACAAAGGAAATCCTGTCGACGAGAGATTTGGAGAACCCAGAAGCGCGGGAAGGTTCATTTGGCTGTCTTTCCGTGACTGATACTGGATGCGGTATCCCGGCGGAGAATCTGAAGAAAATCTTTGAGCCGTTTTTCACGACAAAAGAGGTTGGGAAAGGAACGGGGCTTGGCCTGGCGACTGTTTACGGCATTGCAAAACAGCATCAGGGTTGGATTGATGTTGAGAGTGAAGTTGATAAAGGAACAACCTTTACGCTTTACCTGCCAATCGCATCTGAATCGGCAAAGGCAAAGTCGTTGAAAGCTTGATCAATCAGGCACTGGTAATCTTGTCCGCCAGCTCTTCAGCAGGGTAAGTCCAGATTTCCGCGAGAGTAGGATGGTAATGCGGCATTACCGCCAGCTCCTGCACAGTCATGTGTTTATGCATGGCGGTGATGATCTGGTGAATCAGTTCGCCGCCCATTGGCCCCACGCAACTTGCACCGAGAATCTCGCCGGTCTGTGGGTTCGCCAGCAGTTTCACGAAACCGTCTTTGGCTTCCATGATCAGCGATTTGCCATGGTCATTAAACGGATAGCTGGCGACAAGATATGGGATTGCCTTCGCACGTGCTTCTTTTTCAGTCAGACCGACAGTAGCGACTTGCGGGTCGGTAAAAACAACATTTACGAGCAGACGATAGTCCACGCTCCGCTTCTTGTGCGGATGCGCAATGTTATGCGCGGCAATTTCTCCTTGCTGTATCGCAATGTGGACAATCTCATGGGGACCCGTGCAATCTCCCGCTGCAAAAATGTGCGGCACCGTTGTTTCCATGTGTGGGTTCGTCACAATACGACCGAATTCCGTTTCGACGCCGATCTTCTCCAGGTTCAGTGAAGATGTATTCGGGCAACGTCCGAGCCCGAAAAAAATTTCTTCGGCGTGAACCCGTTCCACTTTTTTATCCCGGCGGAAGGAAACGCATTTTGAATCGCCAGTCTTGGACGCATCGAGCAATTGCGTGTTGCTGATGACTTCCATCCCTTCCCGTCGAAAAACCTTTTCAATTTCCAAGGCTGCATCCGTATCGAAATCGCGAAGGATATGCTCGCTTCGTTGAACGAGTGTGACCTTTACATCGAAGCGCAAAAAGAATTGTGCAAACTCGACGGCGACGGCTCCGCCTCCGAGGACGATCATCGACTTTGGCAATTTTTTGAGTGAAAGAGCCATGTCGCTTGTCAGGCATCCGACTTCTTTCAGATGTGGCAATGGAGAAGGGGCAATCGATGATCCAGTGCTAATGACAAAGCTTCCAGCAGTGACGGTCTTGTCATTGTCTACAACAACGGTGTGTGGATCAATGAAACTGGCTTTGCCGCGAATGAATTTGAATTTGCCTCCAATCAGTTGCTGCTCCCGATAATCGGCAAACTCTTTGATCAACGAATTCTTTCGCGCCATTACCTTTTCGAAATCAAAACCCGCCTGTGGAATGTTCAAGCCCCACGTGGCGCCTTGTCGGGCCAGATGCAAAACATCGGCGGCATAAAGAAGCGTCTTGGTCGGCATGCAACCGCGAAGAATGCACAAGCCGCCCACCTCATGCCCGCCCTCAATAACCGCTGTTCGTAGTTTCAACGCCGCAGCGGATCGCGCGGCAGCATAACCGCCGCTTCCCCCGCCAATGACCACAACGTCAAAGTCGTATTTCGCTTTGCTCACGTTCGAAGCCTAGCACTGACTGCCGTCCGGTCAATTTTGTGATGAC
>CBHWET010000094.1:0-14468 GCA_966112985.1 uncultured bacterium
CAATGTCTGTCATCAACAACATCCCGGGCTGCGCTTTCAAAACGTTCGGCACCGCGTTGACCAAAGCCGCTACCGTGGCCCGATCACCATGAACACCGCCGTGAATGACTGAGTTAATCGGCGGATCACCGAAGACCGTGACCGCATCGCGAGGATTTTCTGCGTCCAAATACATCTTCAAGTCGAGGACAAGCTTCTTTTTACCATCGGCAGCCTCCGCGCGATGATGGATGCCGCAAGTCAGCCCCTTCTTCACTTCGAGAAATTCCGTCTTGATGTCGTGATCCGCTATTACCGGCTCACAGGTTTCTTTGATCTTACCAATCTTCCAACCAAGGCAATGTGCCACTAACGCAATCGATTCGACGAGCCCGACGTGGCCCATTTTGCCTTCGCGGAACAATTTGCGAAATTCTTCCGGAGGCAGACCGCTGCCAATTTTCTTTTGCAGAGGTAAACGGCGCAGCGAGGCATTCACGACGCGTTCGATTTCCACTTTGTCGACCGTGCGGCAAACGCCAGTCAAACAAACAGCGAGCGTGTCCATGACGAATCCGGGGTTGACGCCGGTACCAAGAACGCGGGCCTTATGTTTGCGACAAAGCGCATCGATCTTCTTTGCGAGGGCCGGTTCGCGGAGTTGCGGGAAAAGCAATTCTTCGCATGATGAAACGATGCTCACGCCCGCTTTAATGATCGGCTCGATTTGAGGAAGCGCCGTTTTCGTGCGTGATACAGCCGTGTGCAGAACGACTTGCGGTTTTGTCTTCTTCGCAAGTTCGGCAAAAGAGGAATAGACGCGCACCTTTTCGAGTCCCTTGATTCCAGTAACTTCAGTCAGTGATTTGCCAATCTTCTGAGGATCGATGTCGATGCCGCCGACAATCTGCACCCACGGCTTGGTAGCAGCGAGTTTTAACGTTTCAACACCAATTGGACCGAGACCAAACTGCGCGATTTTGATTTTCATTTATAAAATTCGCCCGCTAAATACGCGAAATCGCTCCAAATTCAAAGCAATGAATTCACCGTGGAATCTTCTTTTATTCGCCATCCCGGTGTTGCTGCTCGGCGAAGCATTGGTGAAGCGCACCGCTCTCCTGCGCAGATTTAACATCCCGGCACCAGTTGTAGGTGGATTGCTTGTTTCAATCATTGTTTTGTTCGCGAACAAGACTGGGGTTTTCGATGGCGCCATTCTGACCAAGACCAATGCAAAATGGTGGACCTGGCTCATCACGACGGAACTCGATTGGAGCAAGTCTCCATCTTTGGACGTAAATCGTCCGTTCCTTGTGGCTTTCTTCACCTGCATTGGTTTGAACGCGAGTTGGTCCCTGATGAAACGCGGAAGTGTCCAGATTCCGATCTTCCTTTTGCTCTCCGCGACACTTGCGGTTATTCAGAATCTCGTGGGCGTTGGACTCGCAAAGCTCATGCACGTACAACCCCTGCTCGGACTGGTTTGCGGAAGTGTCACCCTGACGGGAGGCCACGGCACGGCTCTCGGATTCGCTGCTGACCTTGAAGCGGCGGGCTTAAAGGGTGCAGCCGTCATCGGCGTTGCTGCGGCGACCTTTGGCCTGGTGACGGGTGGGTTGCTTGGAGGACCGATTGGAGGGCGACTCATTCAGCGTAATGCGTTGAAGCCCGCCATCGAGACGAACGTGCATCTCGAGGCCGGCAAGGCAAACGAATCAGGAATTCTCGTTGATGTCCGTGCGCTAATGAAGTTCGGAACCGCAACCCTGATCCATCTTCTTGTTTTGTTCACCTGTTTGAAAGCAGGTGCCTGGGTGAGTTATCTCATTCAAAAAACGCACATGACGTTTCCTGTCTATATGGGCGCGATGCTCTTTGGCATGGCATTCCGCAATGTGGCCGACGTGCTGGGCCTGCGTTTGCGAACCGAAATCATTGATACCCTTGCCTCCGTGATCCTCGGCATATTTCTGGCGACTGCGATGATGAGCTTGAATCTGGCGGATCTCGCGAACGCCGCGTTGCCGATGCTAGTTATCTTGTCTGTGCAAGTGGTCGTCATGGCGGCCTACGCATGGTTCATCACCTTTCCGATTATGGGTCACGACTTCGATGCTGCCATCATGTCAGGTGGACATTGTGGGTTCGGTTTAGGCACAACTGCGAATGCGGTGGCAAACATGAAAACCCTTGTTGAACGGTTCGGGCCGTCACCCCGCGCTTTTCTTGTCGTCCCGATCGTCGGCGCATTCCTCATTGATTTTCTTAACTCGATTACTATTAGCTTCTTTATCACCCAAGTGAAATGACGCCTATGAAACGATTGGCCTTATCTGTTCAGTTATTGGCTCTTGTCTGCTGCGTAGTATCTCTTCACGCCGATGTCGCAACCGGCGAACACGGAATAGCGGTCACGGTTAATCCGATTGCCACCAAGGCAGCGATCGATGCCATGAAAAAGGGCGGCAATGCAATCGACGCTGCTGTCGCTGCCGCGCTGACGCTTGGAGTCGTCGACGGTCACAATTCCGGGATTGGCGGTGGTTGCTTCATGCTGATCCGCCGACCCAATGGAAGTTTCCTCGCAATAGACGGTCGGGAAACGGCACCCGCGAAAGCGACGCGCGACATGTTCCTTCGCAACGGCAAAGCTGACCCGGAACTCAGCCAGACCGGCGCGCTCGCTATCGGCGTCCCCGGCGCACTTTCGGCCTACGATGCCGCGCTGCAACGTTGGGGAAAGCTTTCGCTTAAAGAGCATCTGCTCGCCGCCGCCAAAATCGCTGAAGATGGTTTTCCCGTAGACAAACATTACGCGGAGGTTTTGAAAGCTTCGGCGGTTGATCTGAAAAAATTCGAAAGCTCCCGTGCCGCGTTCCTGAAGAAAGACGGAGATCCTTATGGCGCGGGGGAAATATTGAAACAACCTGATCTTGCAAAGAGCTATCGGGCTATCGCGACCAATGGCACTGGCTGGTTTTACGGTGGAACATTCGCGAAGGCGACTGAAGAGTGGATGAAGAAGAATGGAGGCCTGATCACGACTGATGATTTCAAGAACTATAGCTTCCAGTTTCGTGAACCGATCTTCGCCAATTACCGCGGCAGTTACACCATTGCAACGTTTCCGCCGCCAAGCTCGGGAGGCGTGCATGTCGTTGAAATCCTCAAGATCCTTGAAACGAAGAACCTTTCCGAGGTCGGCCGCAACGGTGGCGACGCCGTACATTTCATTGCGGAAGCGATGAAACTGGCCTTTGCCGATCGTGCCTATTGGCTGGGTGATCCAGACTTCGTCAAAGTGCCCAAAGGTTTAATCACCAAACGATACGCAACAAACCTGGCCGCAAAAATCAACATGGAGAAGGTCATCAAAGTCGAGGGCCACGGCACGCCTGATAATGCGGATAAAGATGTCTTTTCGAAAGCGCTGAGCAAACACACGACACATCTCTGCACTGCTGATGCCGAAGGGAATTGGGTTTCATGCACGATGACGATCAATACTTCGTTCGGATCCAAGGTCGTCATTCCGGGGACAGGCATCGTGATGAATAATGAGATGGATGACTTCTCCGCACAGCCCGGAGCACCGAACTTTTTTGGCCTCGTCGGAGCGGAAGCAAATGCCGTCGCCCCAGGCAAGCGCCCGCTTTCCAGCATGAGCCCCACCATCGTCTTGAAAGATGGTGAACCGATTCTCGCCGTCGGCGCCGCCGGCGGTCCCACGATCATTAGCCAGGTGTTGCTGACCACGATCAACTGCCTGGATTTCAAGATGCCGCTGGATGTCGCCCTTAAAACGCCGCGATTCCATCAACAATGGAGTCCGGACGAATTGCGCATCGAGGCTTCCGATGTACCTGAGAAATCAATGCATCCCAGCATTCTGGAAAGCCTCGAGAAGAAGGGCCATAAGCTGAACAAAGTGAAATCCATTGGCGCCTGCCAGGCCATCGCCAAAAATCCTGAAGCGCCGGGCTTTATCGGCTGTGCGGATCCCCGCGGACTCGGCGAAGCAATGGGTTTTACTCGTGAAGCCGCAGCACCCAAAGCCGACGATAAAAAGACTACCGGCGCACAGTAGTACGTTCGCGGAGCCACCTTAGGTCAGAGTTGTTTGGCGAAGGATCGTTGTGCTTATGATAATCGGGTGAATAGGCTTCCATCGTGCGTTTATCAGTCCACTGGTGCTTTTCGACGTGCCCATCCGAAAAGCTGATCACTGTTCTCTTGCTATGCACCGACCCCGGAAAGTTGAAAAACTGGTCACGGTCCATGCACACCCCAAAATAAGGCCAGCAAATGCTGTTGTAATTAACGTCCTGAAACAGGAACAGCTGGCTTGTGGGGAGGTTAATGTCTGAACTGCGGGTGAATATTTTAAAGGTCGTCGAATTGTAGGCCAAACGATCATCCCACCCTGTCCCCGTCCACCCCGTAAACGCATTGAGCGAATAACTTCGTACTTTTGAATACACGCCGTTTCCAACTTTTACTTTTTCCTTATCCGCAGGGCACAAGTATGTTTTCGCGGAACGAATGTACGATCCGAATAATGCATATTTCGGATCAAGGACGAGTTCAGGACGCTCGTTATCGCTGCTGTAATATAATGTACCCTGAACCCAAAGTTTTTGATTCGTGGAATTCGCAGGAAATCCGTTCAACACAAGAAGCTGATTATTATCTGCGGCGTAAAAATTCCACGCCAACGCCAGCTGGTTCTGGTTGTTAACGCACCTCATCTGTTTCGCCTGCGCCTTTGCCTTGATCAAGGCAGGCAGGAGCAATGAAGCCAGAACGGCTACAATGGCAATCACGACAAGCAGTTCAAGTAATGTGAACGCTCGCCGCAATGATGGCTGTTTCCTCCCAGGCATCTGCATGGTTGTTTGGTCACTCCGGGCTGAGGTGAGCGACACTAACAGGTTCAGCGCGGATGACAATGCTGTATTCGTAGCATTTTCAAAGCCGGGAAAGAGAAACGTTTTCCTTGTCGCAGCCAGATGCTTCTCGCATCCTTTTTGCGCGATGGCCGATCGAATGATTTCAGATGTGCTCACAAAACCAGATGCTGCGCTGGAGATGACGCTGCGTCCGTCCCTCTTCTCTGATTTCACCGGTCAGGCGAAGGTAAAGGAGCGCCTGGAGATCTCCGTGGCAGCCGCGAAACAACGAGGAGAAGCACTCGATCACATCCTGCTCAGTGGTCCTCCAGGATTGGGCAAGACCACGCTGGCCAACATTATTGCAAAGGCCATGGGCTCGAATTTGAAGAGCACGAGCGGTCCAACGATTGAAAAAGCCGGAGACCTCGCCGGCCTGCTAACGAATCTCGAGGAAGGTGACGTCCTCTTTATCGATGAAATCCACCGTCTGCAAAAGACGATTGAAGAATACCTTTATCCCGCGATGGAGGATTTCAAGCTGGATATCATCATCGACCAGGGGCCAAACGCCCGCAGTGTCCGCCTGAATCTGCCGCGTTTTACGTTGATCGGTGCCACCACCCGCAGCGGTTTGCTCACCGCTCCCCTGCTCACTCGTTTTCCCGTCCGCGAACGCGTTGATTATTATCACTCCGATCAATTGCAAAAGATCGTCGTTCGTTCAGCGAATCTACTGAACATCGCCATTGAAGAAAAAGGGGCATTGGAAATTGCACGCCGAAGCCGGGGCACGCCGCGTATCGCTAACAATCTGCTGCGCCGTGTCCGTGATTATGCGCAGGTCAAAGGTGACGGACGTATCACTTCTCAAATTGCCGATGCTGCTCTGGCCATGTTGGAGATCGATCAAAATGGTCTCGACGAAATGGATAAACGCATCCTCGAAACAGTCATTTGCAAATTCGGTGGTGGCCCCGTCGGTGTCAGCTCGCTGGCAGTCGCAGTGGGCGAAGAACCCGACACGCTGGAAGAAGTCTATGAGCCTTACCTGATCATGGAAGGTTATCTCAACCGCACAGCGCAAGGACGTGTCGCGACCGAACTCAGCTACAAAAAGCTCGGCATGAAAATGGGCGGCAACCAGGCGAAGTTGTTTTGACCTTCGACAACTGATCACCCTTTAGCCAGCAACTGCGCTTTTACTTTTAAGTCCCCGATCAACGCCTGCTGCAAGGGTGTCACTTTCGTTCCGCGTAAAGCTCCAAGAAGAATCGGTTTGAAATCCGGCAATGGGAGGGCTCTCACCTTCGGCGAAAAGTCGAGCTTTGGAATCGCGACCGACAGACCAATACCCAACCCGCCGGCAACATACTTCTCAATCAGGTCGAGCGAACTTACCTCGATGCTCGGGAACCAATCGACACCCTTGGACGCGAGTCCTGCCTGAAAGTTTTTGCACAGTGCTTCGAACGGAGGGAGACAAATCAGAGGCTCTATTATTTTATCGAGGTTCCACAACTGCTCGGCTTTCGTAAAACGGCTATTCTTTTCGACGAGCAGGACCAAAGGTAATTCCAGCAACGGAATCGCGTGAACACCCGGTGCCGATTTCTGTTCAACCAAGGTTATCGCGAGATCGATCTCTTCACGCAAAAGAAGGTTTTCGAGTTCAGGCTGATGCCCTTCTCGCAAGGTTACTTTCAGCTTCGAAAACTTCTTTCTCAATTCCCGCACCAGTTCCGGCATGTGATCGCGTAAAACGATTGTTGATGCCCCAATCCGCAGCGAACGCGTTTCCCCACCCTGCAATTCCGATGTAATGGCGTCGAGGTTGGCAAAGAATGGTTCGACGTATTTGAAAAGTTTTTCACCAGCCGGAGTAAGCTCAAATGGACGACGATGAAATAAAGTTACGCCCAGGAACTCTTCCAATTGCACCATCTGCTTGCTGATAGCCGGCTGCTGAATGCCATAAGGAATTCGCCGCACCGCAGGCATGATGCCGCCATGTTTCGCAACGTAGTAAAAGAGTTCGAGGTGATGGACGTTCATTCCTTTTAGCAATGTTGCCGAAGTTTTATCAATTCACGCTCCGTGGGCAAGGAACGTTACAACGCGGGCATGAAAGTATTTATCCTCACAGCCCTCGAAGTGATCGGGGTCATTCTACTTGCCGATTTCGTAGCCGGCTTCATCCATTGGCTTGAAGACGCTTATATCCGCGAGGACACACCTCTTATCGGCAAGTTCGTTGCACGCAATAATATCATTCACCATCACTATCCCCGTTACTTTACGAAAAAGAACTGGTGGCAAAGTTCGTGGGACTTGTTGTTGATTTCCGTTGCCCTGATTGGAACGGCCTGGGCTCTCGGGGTTCTAACGTGGCACATGTGGCTATTCGCGTTCGTCGTCACAAACAGCAATCAGATTCACAAGTGGGCACACCAGACTCGCAAGGAAAATGGGCCGATTGTTTCGTTTCTCCAGGATGCACGCATTCTGCAAACCTATCGCCACCATGCGCTGCATCACACCGATCCGAAGAACAGCCACTACTGCGTCGTGACCAATATTACGAACCCAATTCTCGACGGCATACGTTTCTGGCACGGCCTTGAATGGCTAATCGCAAAAACTACGGGCATTCGCCGACGCGAAGACACCTCAATTGAGGGCTTCGGCCCCGGACCGGAATGGCTCAGAGAATTCCGCCGCTCGCCCGCAACCCTGCCGGCTCATAAATCGACTACCATTTCGTTGCCTTCAGGAAGGCAATCAAGTCAGCCAGCTCCTGTTTCGTCAGCTGTTCATCAAGACCTTGCGGCATGACGGAAACGGTTCCGGGACGCATCTCCGCAATATCGGAGCGGGCGATCCGCGATTCAGCGTTCGGCCCTGTCACGAGCACGACTTCATCAGCGGCATCTTTCTTCAGGATGCCGCTGTATTCTTCCTCGTTCTTCGTTGTAACAATCATCGGCTCGAAGCTACGCACAAAACTCGCGCTCGGATAAACGATCGCTTCAAGCAGGTCGCGTTCTGTTCGAACCTGTCCAATCTTCGTCAGATCGGGCCCTACCTGGCCGCCACCGTAACCAATGCGATGGCACGACGAGCAGGCTGCTTTCGTGCTCTTGAAGATTTTCTGGCCACGACGGATATCGCCATTCTGAAGCGAAGCCAGCAACTCGTTGATATGAGCGCTTTGTTTTCCAGCGTCGATGTTCAACGTCGCAACCAACTGATCCAACTGCTGTTGGACACTGCTGGGATATTTCCCAAGGTGTTGCTTCAAGCTCTCGCCGCGTAAGCTCTTCAACGCCTTCGCTTCTTTCAGTTCCGCGACAATTTTCAACCCGAGCGCTTCATTGGTAGAGTGTTCAAACACGCTCAACAGTTTGGATACCTCCAGTGGTCCAGATGATTTAAGCGAATCGGTCAAACTCACGAGCTGTTCGTCGGTCAGCTTCGCGCGAGTAAGAATGCTCGATGCCGCGCCGCGGATCAGAACGGGCTGGCTCGACGCCAGGTTCCCTTTCACGAAATCAAATAGTTCAGCGTCGAGCGTCAATTGTCCGCGCACTGCCGACAGTGCGTTGAGCCGGTTCTCAGGAGCCGCGCCCTTGTCTTTGGCCATCGCAAGCAATGCATCAATCAGAGCCTTGGATTTTTTCTCAAACGATAGATTACGCGCCGTCGTCACGGCCTGCTGCAGCAGCTGAGGATCTTTCGTCGATAATAACTGTGCGACCAGGTCCCCCCATTCCGGAGGAGCTGCTTTCAAGTCGGCCCAATGGATGGCACGCAAGGCGAGCAGTTGTTTTTGCTTCGAATCACTTTTCAGTGTCGCAGTGATCAACTCCTGGATCTTTGCGTTGGAAGACAGTTCAGCGAGCTGCTTTTGCAGTTCGTTTTGGTCCGTTTGCGAGATTTCCTTTTTGGCAAGGGCATCACGGAAGAAGCCAGTCAAGGCATCGCCCCATTCCGGGTGACGGCTGATGATCCACGAGGCTGTTTTCTTCAGCTCGGCGTTCGTCGACAAAAGACATGGCGTCACCAGTTCTGGTTTAAGTCCGCCGTTATCCATTTGATCAAGTGCAATCAATGCAACACGCACGATTGACGCCGGTGTCCCTGAGGAATAATTGGCCCACTTCGTCGTCGCTTCCGGAGCATCGAGTTCGATCAATGCGTAGGCGAGGCTGTGTTCGAGCACGCGATCGCCCGTCTGAAGATGGTTCGCTCCTTCCGATAGCAACAATGGAATGAGGTTCGAAGCGTCGACGCGGCCGATGGCTTCAGCGGCGATGCGCTGGGTTTGAGCGGGCGACTTCTGTTTCAAGAATTCCCCGAGATGAATCGCGTCTTCCTTGTCGCGCCAAAGGCTGATCGACTGCAATGCGACTCGACGAACACTCTCATCCTCCTTGGCTAAAGCTCCGCGCACCGCAGCACGCGCGGCCGGATCATCGATTCTCGTCAGAGCCCAAAGAATGTTACGCAGTTTGTAGGGATTCGGCGCCTGGTACGGCTGCCGGCTGTTGATCTCATTGGAAAGATGCCCCGCCTGACGAAGCGTCGGGACAGCTTCCTTTCCTTTCTTCGCCAGCAACTGCGTCGCATGTTCGACGACATAAGGCCGCTGATCACCGAGGTATTGAACGAGATCGCTTACGGTTAGCTTAGCCCACTGAATCTTCAGCCCGCGCGCATCTTCCACCTTCGGAGCGCCTTTCCGCCTGATGCGATAAATCGCGCCGAGCACATCAGGTTTATATAGCTGCGATGTGGGGCAACAAATCTTATACCAGCCACCCGTATCGACAACCAGCAGGCTGCCATCCGCATCTTCGAGCACACAGGTCGGATGGAAATCCGGGTCTTCGCAGCTGAGGAACGCACTGTCTTCCGTTTTGAATGTCGCACCATCCGGTGTCAGCACGTGACGCGTCACGTTGTGCAGGTTGAAATTGCAAACGAACAGATTGTCTTTGTATTCCTTCCCGAGCACTTCGGACTTGTAAGAGATTACGCTCGCCGAGGCAGCGGGGCCGAGGTGGACCATCACAGGCATCAGATCGCCAGTCTTTTTATGGGAATCCAGAACATCAGGATGCGGCTTCCCATAAACGCCACCATAAATCGCGTGAATCACACCGTCGCGTCGTCCCGGAATGTGCGGTTCGAAAAATGTCCCTGCGAGAAAACGTTCGCCAGTCGGGGAGAAAGCCAGCCCGACCGGATTATCCATGCCACCCGTTAGCACCGGTTCAATCCGGCTGTGATCCGGACGCGCGCGGAAAATGTGTGCGGCTTTCGACGTGAAAGGTTTTCCATTCACTTCATATGTCTGTTCCGCGAAGGCCCCTTTGCACCAATAAATAAATCCATCCGGACCGAGATAAGGACCGTGCAAATCGTTCGCGCAGCCGGTCAGCGTCTTGCCTTCATGCCACTCTTCGCGCTTTTCGGCGACTCCATCACCATCGGCGTCGGTAAATTTCCAGATGCTCGGCGGGGCGGACACATAAAGCGAACCGTCGAACCACATGCAACCTTCGGGGAACATCACCTTGTCCCCGAAGACGACCGATTTATCAAACTTTCCATCTCCATCTGTGTCTTCGAGCCGGAGGATTCGATGCGACTTATCCTCGAGTTGCTTGGGACCTCGTTCGCTGGAGCCGGATGAATCAGTGACATAGAGGCGGCCAAGTTCGTCGTAATCCATCGAGATCGGCCGCTGCAACACATTCGTCCCCGCGACGAGTTCGACTTCAAATCCATCGGGCACCGTCAACACCTGATCCCCAAACGTAAACTGCGCGGCATCGGCACTGAACGCTACTGCGAGAACAAGCGAAGCAGAAAGAGCGGTAATTTTTTTCATGAAACAGGATTAATTGAGTCAGTGTCACAGAATCGACGTGTCGAGTGAATTCAAATTAAGCGACGAACGACACAACGAAATGATGCTCGTAACGACCGCATTTTGAACCGTTCTCGTTCGAGGCAGACGGGACCCGGTTGTGGCAAGGTTACCGGATTTTGGGAAGGATAGACTCAAAACAAAGCGAGACTCCGAGCGAACCACCGGGCCGCAAAGACGGGCGTCTAATGGCAGCTTAAGGCATCGCAAAAGAAACGAGCCAACTTTCTGCAAGTCGCCAGATTACAACCTCTTGCAAGAAGGTACAACGCGTTGTACCTCGATTTTGAACGCTTCAAAACTCCGGTACGAGGGCCGTACGTTAACTTTTGATTGAACAAAACTCGGGTACAAGCCTTGTACGCCTTCCCCGAACGGTCCGGAGGTGCGTACAACGCGAAGTACCTCCCTTTTCAACGGTTCAAGAGAGGGGTACAACGGTCATTGTGGTCATTTTTAGCCATAAATGGACGTACAACGCGGTGTACCTCTGTTTTGGACCGTTCAAAAGGAGGGTACAACCGTTGTACCCTGTTGCCGAACCGTTCATTGATACGGTACAGCCCTTGTACCGGAATTTTGAACTGTTCAAAACGGACGTACAGCCGACATTTCCCTCGCCCGAAGCGTTCCGAAAATGGGTATGACCAAGGTACGCCTCCCGTGAACAGTTCCCAAACAAGCCGTGCGCGTAAACCGGAGTTTTTAACCGTCCGAAATCACGCCATGACCGTAATGCCCGATTTTTGAACGGTTCAAAATCACAGCATGACCATAATGGAGGAGTTTTGAAACGTTCTGGGAATGTGGGTTTATGTCAGCTCTCCAATTATGTCCAGTATCCGAAAAAATAAGCCGCTTGCCTTCCGATGATTTCCACAACGACAGCTGCGGAGCAGCGCAAGAAAGTAGCCCACGGCGCCAGCCGTGGGAAACAAGCGCATGTTTACTCAAAGCCGCGGAGCGGCGACAGATGTTTAATCGGAAATAGGACCGGCTTTCTCTCGCTCCTCCGGAGCTTGCGTCATCTACACCAGCTCCCATGGCTTACGCCATGGGCTACTGTCTTGCGCCTCTACGAGGCTATTGAAACCCGTTTCATTCGCCATCACGCTGCAAAGATTTCCAAAGATCCAACAATGACCCCCTGGCATTCCGAAAAATGTGGAGGAAGGTTGATCCCGACCGGTTTTCCGGCCAAAAATCGTTTCGGCGAATTAAACATGACAAACCACCACAAATCTCTTTAACTTTCGCCCGTTTATGCCGAAGCGCACCGACATTCATTCCGTTCTCATCATTGGCGCCGGCCCGATCATCATCGGCCAGGCCTGCGAATTCGATTACTCCGGCACGCAAGCCTGCAAAGCGCTCCGCGAAGAGGGCTACCGCATTGTGCTCGTGAATTCCAACCCGGCCACGATCATGACCGATCCGGAATTCGCCGACCGCACTTACATCGAGCCCATCACTCCCGAATGCGTTGAGAAAATTATCGTCCGCGAATTGGACGAGATGAAAAAGATGGGCGCGAAGGGCAAGCTCGTTTTGCTCCCAACGCTCGGCGGACAGACCGCCCTGAACACGGCGATGTCGCTCCATCGCAAAGGTGTTTTGGAAAAATACGGCGTCGAAATGATCGGCGCAAAAGCTGAAGCGATCGAAAAAGGTGAAGACCGCCAGATTTTCAAAGATTTGATGTTGAGCATCGGCCTCGACGTCCCGATTAGCGGCACGGCGCATAACTTGAATGAAGCGCGTTGTGTGGCGGAGAAGATTGGTCATTACCCGCTGATCATTCGCCCGGCATACACCCTCGGCGGCACTGGCGGCGGTATTGCCTACAATCGTGATGAATTTGAAGAGATCGCGAAACGCGGTATCGAACTCTCTCCGGTCAACGAAGTCCTGATCGAAGAATCGTTGCTCGGCTGGAAAGAGTACGAAATGGAAGTGATGCGCGACCGTGCCGACAATTGCGTCATCATCTGCTCCATCGAAAACTTTGATCCGATGGGCGTCCACACTGGCGACTCCATCACCGTTGCGCCGATCCAGACGCTGACGGATAAAGAATACCAGATCATGCGGGATCAGAGCTTCGCCGTGATCCGGGCTGTCGGCGTCGAAACCGGCGGTTCGAACATTCAATTCGGCGTGAATCCCGACACCGGCCGCATGGTGATCATTGAAATGAATCCGCGCGTGTCGCGTTCCTCAGCTCTCGCATCCAAGGCCACTGGCTTCCCGATTGCGAAGATCGCGGCGAAACTCGCCGTTGGTTATCTCCTCGACGAGATCAAGAACGACATTACGCGCGAAACCCCAGCGAGCTTTGAGCCGACGATCGATTATGTCGTCACGAAGATTCCGCGTTTTGCTTTCGAAAAATTCCCGCAAGCTGATCCAACGCTCAACACGATGATGAAAAGCGTCGGCGAAGCGATGGCCATCGGCCGTACGTTCAAGGAAAGTTTGCAGAAATGCCTGCGCTCTTTGGAAATCGGCCGGAGCGGCTTGGGCGGCGACGGCAAACCATGGCGTATCGGCACGGAAGTTTATGGCGATCGTGATGTCCTGCCCAAGGACGTCATCACGCGTAAGCTCGTTTCCCCGAATGCCGAACGCATTTTCTTCATCCGCCACGCCTTGCGCGCCGGCTTTACCATCGACGATATCTTCAATTTAACGAAGATCGACCGTTGGTTCCTGACGCAGATTAAAGAGATCGTCGATTTCGAAGAAGAATTGGCGAAATCTAAGAATTAGGGCCGCGTGGTTGACTCGTATCAAGGTTTCGGCGGCTTCTTTACCGAAACCTCGGAAAAGTGATTCTTCGCCAGAATATTTCGGGCGCCGCCCGCGTCTGATTCTGCGATGTTCGTACGCAGCACTTTTTCATTTCGCCAGACGCTACTGACACTCACGACGGCCACTGCGGCTTTGGTGTTCATCCAGGCGTTCGCAGCTCCCGCGGCAGGTACAAAAACGGCAGCGAAACATACCTATAGCAATCCCCTGCTCCCCGACCGCGACATCGCCGATCCCGACGTGCTGAAGGTTGGCACCAATTATTATCTCTACGCCACAACGGATGGCCGCGGCTATGAAGTGTTCGTCTCAACAAATCTTGTCGATTGGCAGACGAACGGTCGCGCGTTCATAGATCCCCGGGGCGGAGCGTGGGCACCGGATTTATTTCAGGACGTTCGTGGGGACGGAAAGTTTTACCTCTATTACACTGACACGGCGACCAACAGCACTTACTTCGATAAGCATAAACAGATCGGTGTCGCTGTAGCGAATAGTCCGCTTGGACCTTTCGAGGATAAAGGCGTCCTTGCGCCCGACTCGATCGATGCCCATCTGTTCCAGGACGATGACGGCAAGTATTACCTCTACTACGTCGAGATTGCGAATGGGTTCAAAATCTTTGTCCAACGGATGAGCGATCCGTTGACCCCGAAAGGCGAACGCTTTCAAGTCCTGTCGCCAACCGAACCATGGGAGAAAGTGAGCGGCGAAGTGACGGAAGGGCCTTTCATGCTGAAGCATAACGGGACGTATTACCTGATGTTTTCAGGTACTGGAGCGGATTCACCAAATTATGGAATCGGTTTCGCAACGGCGAAGTCACCGCTTGGTCCGTTCACAAAATATCC
>CBHWET010000095.1:0-14431 GCA_966112985.1 uncultured bacterium
AGCGGTTTATGGTGAAAAAAATCTGCCAGCCGGATATGCTGCGCCTTACATGAGTTTTCGTCTCGATTGGAACCAGCTGCTGTCGGATAAACGGCAAGTCATGCCGGGCGCTGCAGCTTCGGCTCCCGCGCCGGTGTTGCGGCCCCCGGAGAATCTCGACACCCGCACAGAATTCGAGCGTGATTACGATCGCATCATTTTCTCGGCGCCTTTCCGCCGCCTTGCCCGAAAGACTCAGGTGCATCCGTTCGCAGAAATGGATCATATTCATAATCGCCTGACACACTCGCTGGAAGTTGCGAGCGTTGGCCGATCGCTGGCCTATGCCGCAGGGAGGTTGTTGGTTAAGCATAACGAATTGCCAAAAGGACGCACCGCTGAAGACATCAACTGCATTGTTCAGGCAGCATGCCTCGCGCATGACATTGGGAATCCTCCATTTGGCCACGCTGGCGAGTTTGCCATTCGAGAGTGGGCCAAGGCGCATTCCCGGGAATTATTTGGAGAGGAAATGGCGACGACTCTCCATGGCGTCGCTCGTGATTGGCTGTTCTTCGAAGGTAACGCGCAAAGTTTTCGGATGGTGGCGCGCCCCGATAACCGCGACCAAATTTATTTCCGGCTTACTGCTGCTTCGTTGGGCGCACTGGTGAAGTATCCATGGGATTCTTGCGACCAACGAGTGCCAACAGAACGCAAATACAGCGTCTTTTCTTCCGAGAAGGCCATCTTCGAAAACATCGTGCAAACACTCGGGCTTCGACGCACCAATGGAGAAGTTGTGCGACATCCGTTATCGTACCTGTCAGAAGCCGCCGACGATATTTGTTATCGCATTGCTGATTTCGAAGACGCGGTGCAAATGCGAATATTGCCGGAGCAAGAGGTGCGCGACATTTTCAAGCGGATCATTGGCGAAGACAATGGCCGGCCTCTTTCCGCGTTGCGCGCCCGGACAATTGGTTGTCTCACTGAAGCGGCCATCGCAGTATTTGATACTTTCTACGAAGAGATCATGACCGGCGCGCGATCGCCGAAACGCGATTTAAAGTCAGATTTTCCTGAGCATATCAAAGATGCTTTGAGCACCATCAAAGAGCGCTATGGCTTCATCTTTAGCCATCGCCCTAAAGTCGCCGTCGAACTTGGGGCTTACAACACCCTTGGTAGAATTCTCGGGACCTACACGCGCGCGGTAAAACAATTGAGCACCAGCTGCGATTACGAAAAACTTAGTTTCGTTCAGACACGCTGTGTAGATCTGGCGTGGGGAGATAAATATGTCCGCGCAAATCAGACGAAAGATTATAGTTGGTGGCTCGCGCAGGTGATGGATTACGTTGCCGGAATGACTGATAATTATGCGATGCAGGTTTCGGGGGAAATAGGCGGCCAATAAATATTGCGGCAGTCATCATTTTCGGTTTTTTTTTCTGAGCAATTTGACAGGGTGATGTTCTGGTGTAATTTGGACACAGGGTGTTATAAGGATACTGCCCGTTCTGGTTAGTAGGTTTTCCAGGACGGGCTTTTTCTTTTTCTCCAGGCTTCTACATTCACACGCTTTCCTTTCGAGACACTCATTGTCTCAAAACCGCCCGTGAGCCTCCCTCGGGCAACGTCTTTTCGCCAATTTATCTTGCTTTTCGGACTTTTTTCCACGGAACCGGCATGGAGGCACGTGCATTGCTAAAACTATCCCGCGTTCCTGAGGAGGTGCGTTGCTTTCGCTGTAGGAGGTCGAAAGTTCCCGCACAATCCAAAAACTCCCGGGCGCAACTAAACGGTCGTAAGGCCGATCGGTTGTTCGTTTTGGCTTCGTTCCAATTCGTTGAACCACGTAAAAAATTTATGAAGCAGAATAATTGTCGTTACGTATGGACAAAGGCGCGAATTCTTTTCGCGTTTGTTTGCGCTGCAGTTGGTCTGATTGCCCAATCTGCGCATGCTACAGATCCGAAATGGTACGCGGTGCAGGTCAGCGCTACGGTGCAGGCTTCGCCCGCGCAGATCACATTGACCTGGCCAGTTGATTCCAATGCCCAGAGCTACACGATTTATCGCAAATCTCCGACTGCCTCATCGTGGTCTCAGATTGCATCGCTTTCGGGCAGCACCGGCAGTTACACCGACACAGGTGTTGCGGCGGGGCAGACGTATGAATATCAGGTTTCCAGCAGTACCGCGTGGAATTACAGCGGATATGGCTATGTGCTTTCCGGCATCAATGCGCCGCTCGTCGAATATCGCGGTAAAGTATTGCTGATTGTCGATAGCACTTACGCCTCAGATCTCGCATCAGAATTGTCCCGGTTGCAGCAGGACCTCGTTGGTGATGGTTGGACGGTGGTGCGCAAAGATGTTTCCCGCAGCGATTCGCCGCAGAACATCAAGAATCTGATTAAGAACGAATACAACGCTGATCCGCAGAATGTGAAATCAGTGTTCCTCTTCGGACATGTGCCTGTCCCATATTCCGGCAACTTTAATCCGGACGGTCATCCTGATCATCAGGGCGCCTGGGCGGCAGATGTGTATTATGGGGACATCGACGGCAATTGGACCGACAGCTCAACGTACTCTGGCGGAGCCACCCGAACGGAAAATAAGAATGCTCCTGGCGACGGCAAATTTGACCAAAGCGATCTTCCATCGAACGTCGATTTGGAAGTGGGCCGCGTCGATCTCGCGAAAATGACGGCTATCGCCAACACTTCGGGACTGACCGAAAAGGAATTGCTCCGTCAATATTTGAACAAGGACCACAACTTCCGTCATAACCTGATCACGGCGCAGCGTCGCGGTTTGATCTGCGATAACTTCGGTGAGAAGGATGGCGAAGCGTTTTCGGCAAGTGGCTATCGGGCGTTTTCGGCAATGTTTGGTGCGAACAACGTCACGCTTGTCGGTCAGGATCAATATTTCCCGACACTTGGTTCGCAGGATTATCTTTGGTCGTATGGTTGCGGCGGCGGCAGTTACACCACTTGCTACGGGGTTGGATCGACGGAAGATTTCGGCCGCACGGATATTAAGAGCATGTTCACCATGCTGTTCGGCAGTTACTTTGGTGACTGGGATTCGGAAAGCAATTTCCTCCGCGGTCCTTTAGCCTCGAAGACATACGGTCTTGCTGCAGTTTGGGCAGGACGTCCGCATTGGTTCGTTCATCCGATGGCGCTGGGTGAAACAATCGGCGCTTCAGCGAAACGCAGCCAGAACAACGGCAGCATCTACTCGAAACAAAACTACGGTTCCCGTGGCGTGCATGTGGCCTTGATGGGCGACCCAACGTTGCGCATGCATCCGGTTGCACCGCCAGCAAACGTTACTCTCAATGGCAGCACTGTGAGTTGGGGCGCGTCGTCGGACTCGAGCGTGCAGGGATATCACGTTTATCGTGCTACATCGGCTGCAGGTCCATTCACCCGTGTTACAAGCTCGCCAGTCACTTCGACGAGTTACAACGATTCCACCGTTTCGGCGGGGGCTTACACTTACATGGTTCGAGCAATTAAACTCGAGCGCTCCGGCAGCGGAACCTACACGAATGCGAGCCAGGGTATTTTCGTGAATGGTACCACAACCGGCGGCAGCGGAAACACGAATACCAATACCGCGACAAACACAACTCCGGTCGTGACGAACACTGTGTCGGTCCCGACCGCGCCATCTGGCATGACTGCGACTGTGGTTTCGTCCAATCAAATTAATTTGAGCTGGACCGATACGTCGACGAACGAGTCGGGTTTCAAGGTGGAACGCAAGTCCGGTAATGCGACGAATTACGTCCAGATTGCGACGTTGGTGATGAATTCAACAAGTTATATCAATTCGAATCTGACAGCAGGAACGCCATACGCGTTTCGCGTCCGCGCTTACAACAGTGCTGGCGATTCCACGGCGTCATCTGAAGTGACGGCGACCACCTCAGGTTCTGGAAACACGAATACAACCAGCACAACGACCAACAGTGCTGCCGTCTACGCGACGTACGTTACAACGGATGCAACGGCACAGGGTACATGGAAGGGTGTTTATGGTAGCGACGGCTATACTGTCATTGGCGGTGCATCGAGTATTCCGACATACGCGCAGGTGACTCCTTCCGGCAAGGCAGATTGGACGTGGCAGTCGTCGACGAGCGACGTTCGTTGTCCTCAAAAAGGTGGCACTGCTACCGATCGCGTCGCCGGATGTTGGTATTCATCAGGTGCATTCACCGTGGACTTGAACTTTACCGATGGTCAGGCACACAAGGTGGCGTTCTACTGCCTCGATTGGGATAACAGCGGTCGCGCGCAGACCGTTCAGGTCACCGATGCCGCGACTGGCACGGTTTTGAATTCCCAAAATGTTTCCGCATTCAGCGGTGGTAAATATTTAGTGTGGGAGATCAAAGGTCGCGTGAAAGTGACGTTTACCCGGACCAGTGGCTACAATAGCGTGATCTCCGGCATCTTCTTTGATCCCGCTACGACATCTACACCGACACCTGCGCCGGCTCCCGTTACTGTGAATACGCCGGCTCCCGTTACTGTGAATACGCCGACGATTTCGCCGAACGGCGGTACATTCACGAACTCGGTGAGCGTAACAATTGGTTCGGCGACGAGCGGAGCTTCTGTTCGTTACACAATCGATGGTTCAACGCCAACTGTTGCTTCCACGCTGTATACGAGCGGATTCGTTTTGACGAACACTGCGACCGTGAAGGCGGTTGCATTCAGCAGCGGCACGAACAGCACGGTTGCCTCAGCCTCGTTTACTCGCGCCGTGACGACGACCCCGGTCATTACCAATACGCCGCCGGTTGTTACGAACCCGACACCTGTAGTTACGAATACGGCTCCGGATTCTACGACAGCGAATCAGGCTCAATTCGTGGCCGTTGATACAACGACCGCGGGGAATTGGAGCGGAGTTTACGGTGCGCGGGGATACAGTCTCATGGCTTACACATCGACTCTTCCGTCGTACGCACAAGTCACGGCGTCAGGTAAATCCGATTGGATTTGGCAATGGTCGACGACAGACAATCGCGGTTTGCAAAAGCCGAATATCTGGAGCGACCGCGAAGCGGGCACATGGTATGGTGATTCATTCACTATTGATGTGAATCTTACTGATAGTGCAGCTCACCGTGTAGCGTTTTACTTCGTTGATTGGGACCTCTCGAGCAGCCGCTCACAAACGGTCGAAATCAGCGATGCGACTACCGGCGTGGTGTTAAACACCCAAACGGTGAGCAATTTCGGCGGTGGTAAGTACCTCACCTGGGATTTGAAAGGTCACGTGAAGGTGAAGATTACGAAGACCTCGGGCTACAATGCCGTGTTAAGTGGCATGTTCTTTGGATCGTAATAACGCTTCCGGTTAATGAACACGGCCGCCTCGGATTCCGAGGCGGCCTTTTCTTTTGCCGATACGCTTTGAAACTGAACAACGCTCTTTTACTTATTCCTGGCCCGTATACGTTTGCATCATGAAACCGATAATCACTCTACTTGGAGCGCTGCTTTTGTCTCTCTGTGGGATGTTTGCCGAACAATCGACGGAAGGCATTAAGCGCATTGGCGTCGAAGAATATGAAAGTCTTCGAACCAACACGAATAACGTTTTGCTCGACGTGCGAAGTCCCGCGGAATTCGAGAAAGGTCACATTCGTCGAGCAATCAATATTGATATCAATGGAAACAGGTTTGTTGAAAAGATCGGCGCGCTCGACACCAACAAAACTTATCTCGTGAATTGCGCCGTCGGAATGCGCAGCGCCAAAGCCTGTAAAAAGATGCAAACGATGGGCTTCAAGCATCTGTATGATCTTGGGCCTGGCTTCGATGGATGGAAGGCGTCCGGCAGACCTGTCGAAAAATAACAGGCCGGTAGGAACCGCGGCTGCCTCCGCAATCATTTCTGGCAAACCCTCAGCAACAAAAACATTTTTTGCTGACTTTCGAAGCGACCAGGCGAATGCAAATGTAAGCGAGCAGGGGACAGGCTGATCGAAAAGGGGGAATTTATTTTATGCAGATCATAGACGCCGTCATCACTACGCACCCGTTTTTGCAGAATCTGCGCCGGGATCATTTGGCAAGATTGCTTAAAGGAGCTGTTTCGACCGAATTCGATGTGGACGAGGTCATCCTGAAAGAAGGTGACTACGCCGATAAGTTGTATTTGCTCCATCGAGGCAAGGTTGCTTTGGAATGCCACACTCCGCAGGGCGATGTCCCGATCGAAACAATCGGTGAGAACGATGTTCTTGGATGGTCGTGGTTGTTTCCGCCGTTTACCTGGCATTTTCAGGCGCGAGCGGTCGAGCCGACGATTGCATTGCAATTGAACGCCGCTGAGTTGTTAATCGCGACCGAAGAGGACGATTCCTTTGGGCATGAATTGATGAAACGAATAGCGAAAGTAACGATCCACCGATTGCAGCAGACGAGAACCTCTTTGGTGCGGTCCTATAAAAAAACCAAATGGATTTGGGAGCTCTGATTTAGTGCTCTTGAGATGAGGGGTTGTAGTTTTTGTTATCCAGGAGGAGCGAAAATTTATGACGATTACAGTTGATCCACAAAAACCGGGCGAATTGAAGGTGCGATCGCACCGACGAGGCCACAAGCCAGGATATAGCGAAATCGCTACGCGCGCCTATCAGTTGTATGAGCAGGACGGGCGTCCGAATGGGAAGGATCTGGAACATTGGTTTCGCGCAGAGGAGATGATTGCGCGCGAGTCCGAACAGTCAAACAACCGTCGCGCGTGAGTGATCACGCGGCTTTAGCGCCGGTTAGCGCCGACAACAAAATACCGCGAAGTTCCTGTGGGTTCAGTTCCACTGGATTGGCCTTCATGCTGCTGGCCTTTTGCGCCTTGCTGACGATCTCATCGAGATCGTTTTCGGATATTTTGTAACTGCTAAGTGGTGGAATGCGGAGCGCGTGGACGAGTTCCTTAACCCACGCCACGCCATCCTCGGCGCAGGCGTTTGAGGAACTGGTTAACATTCGTGCGACTTCCGTATATCGCGACTCGACTTTGGAGCCGGGTTTCCGCTGGCGCAAAGCAGCCAGATTCGCTTCCATCACGTAGGGCAACAGCGCCGCGCAAATCGCCCCATGTGGTGCTGAAAACATTCCGCCGATCGGATTCGCAAAGCCATGCACCGCTCCTAGTCCCGCGTTCGACAGGGCAAGTCCCCCGAACATACTTCCGAGCGCCATTTCTTCCCGTGCTTCCAAGGCGTTGCTTTTTTCAAATGCTATTCGTAACGAGCGCGCGATTTGGGGAATCGCTTCGCGGCACAGGGCGTCGGTTAGAGGATTCGCCCGTGCACAAACAAAAGGTTCAATCAATTGCGTCAGTGCGTCCATGCCGCTGGTTGCGGTGACGTGGCCGGGTAATGACAAAGTGAGTTCAGGATCAACGACAGCCACCCGAGGCAGCATGTGTGGGCTGCGTAGGCTCGCCTTCGCGCGGTGCGTCGGAGAACCAATTACGGCATTGCGTGTTACTTCGGCGCCCGTTCCTGCTGTGGTGGGAATTGCAATGAAGGGCAGGGAAGGGAGGTTCAATGTTTTTCCAGCGCCGATCACCTCCAGATAATCGAGGACGTTGCCACTGTTGGTCACCATGACTGCGATAGCTTTCCCTGCGTCCAACGCGCTGCCACCGCCAAACCCTATTACAAACTCCAGCTTTTCTCGTTGCGCGAACGAGACTCCATCGTTGATTGTGTTAATCGTTGGTTCATCAGCCACAGGAAAAAGGACGCATTCGATGCCCACTTTCCTCAGCAGTGTCGTAACGCCTTCTGCACGTCGCGTGTCGCGGCCTGTAACCACTAATGCTCGTGTGCCGAACGGACGCGCTACTTCGCCGAACTCCTTTAACTTCCCGGAGCCAAAGATAATCCGTGTGGCGGTTGCGAATTCAAATTGCATGTTACCAGGCGCTGTCAGTAGGAAATAAGTTGGCGAACTTAACACTGCTTCGCGGTTCGGCCATCATCGGCGCAACCGTATCGCGCCAGGTTTCATAGTGCTTGGTTTGTTTGTGAGCGGCAGGTGCATCTGCGTTGCGATAGACTTCAACGAGGACAAAGCGGCTTGGGTCATCCGTCTGTTGAACGACATCGAATCTCGCAATCCCCGGTTCCTTCACGCTCTCGCGCGCATTTTCAAGAGTAGCCTGGATAAAGGCACCGACGTCTTCAGTCTTAACCCGCACGTGAACATGGACAACCAGCATAGTTCCTTTCAACATTGAGAACACAATACCGAGACATTGTATTGGGGCAAGCCAACGGCTGACACGACCTGTTGTGTTGTTTTGGATTCAGGGGGATGTCTTTCGACCACAGGGTTTTCCCGTAACGCGGCATCATCCTATTGGCGCAGGTTCTGCTGAAAGCACGGTTCTGATTTTCAGGAAAAATTAAAAAACCGAAATTTCCAAGGAAGAAATCCCTCCCGCCTTCCGGGAAAAATATAAAACCTATGAAGAAAACCGTCGTACTGTGTACGTCTCTATTCGCGGGCCTTTGCATCAGCCATGGTCTGCAAATAGGTAACCTGCTAAACCAGACGAACGCCCTTGAATATATCGTTCGCGAAAAAGGGCCGCATCATCGCAAAGTTGAACGCGTTGAGACGAAGCTGAGCGGAGGCCAACTGCACGCCGTCACGAACTCTTATTTCGAGCTGGCCACGGGCATGCATCGTAATCAAAGCGGTGAATTAGTTGCAGCAAGCTCCACCATTGAAATTCTTCCTCTCGTGGGTGTGGTGGCGCAACAGACTCGCCACCAGGTTTCCTTTGCATCAACGGTTGGCAGCGCCAACGGCACCATCAATTTGCAAACTCCCGATGGAAAGCAGATCACGTCGAGCCCGTTGGGAATCGCATATTACGACACCGCCACCGGGCAATCCGTCCTGATCGCGGAGTTAAGGCCGAATGTTGGCGCTGTGCTGTTTCCGCCCGACCTTATTGTCTACTCCGATTGCTTTACTGATTTCAAAGCCGACCTGGAATATAAAAACCGGCTCTGCGGTTTCGAACAAAACCTTGTGTTCCAGGAACAGCCTCCAACGCCGGCTGCTTACGGCTTGAATAATGATTCTACTGTTATTCAGTTGCTTACGGAATTCTTTGATCCTCCAGCAGTCACAAAGCGTTCAATCCTCCGGGAGGGAATGAGCGACGATGCCATCATCGATTTCGGTGAGATGAAAATCGTCCGCGGAAAAAGCTTCATGGCTGGCGACCATACCCGGTCCGTCGTCGTCTCCAAGGAATGGACCGTTTTGAGCGGACGAAACTTCCTCATCGAGCAGATTCCGTATCAATCGATTCAGCCCTTTTTAAGCACACTGCCGGTGCATCAACAGGCTGGCTTGCTCAATATCGAAGATTCTGTTCGCCATGTGGTTTCCACCGAACGTCTGTTGCCGGAACGAACTTTCTCGCAACCACTTGTTAATGACGCAATTGAAGTCGCGTCCACGCAACGTGCGAACGAAGGGTTTGTTTTGGATTATGAATTCGTGGGAATGAGTTCGGACATCACTCTGAAAGGGGACACAACGTATTACGTCAGCGGCCCTGCATATCTTTCCGGCACTAACATCCTCGAAGGTGGGGCGGTGATTAAGTTCAACCCGGATGACTACTCGCAATTGGTGTTTACCGACGAATTGAAATGCCAGACTTCGCCTTATCGTCCTGCGTTCTTCACTTCACGTGATGACAACAGCGTTGGAGAAATAATTCCCGGCAGCACCGGCAACCCGAGCACAAATTATTATTATCCGGGTGTTGGCTTCAATAATTTCGATCACGTCGAAACGGATCTTTCGTATTGCCGATTCCGTTATTCAGGTTCGCCGCTCGAGTACGACAATTATCCGACTGTGAACAAGGTCCGTCATTGCCAGTTTCTGGACTGCACGCAAGGCGTTAGCCTCATCGGCCTCTATGATGTTTACCTGCAAAACGTCTTGATGGATCACGTCAATACACCGTTTGTCGGTATCGGCTTCGTTAATGTGGAACATCTGACGGTTGACGGGGCCGATTACCTCGCGAGTGGCGACGATATGATTCTCCAGCTGAAGAACAGCCTGCTCGTGTCGGTAACGAATATCGGCACGCTGAATTGCAACGAAACCAACGACAACTTTATCTGGTTAACGAATGATCCTGGAGTTTTCGAAACGGTCGGCGCCGGCAGTCACTATCTGGCGACGAACAGCCCGTATCGCGATGTGGGAACCAACGATATCAGCAGTGGTTTGCTCACCGAATTGGCAAGTAAAACAACTTATTCGCCAACGGTGCTCACAAGCGATATTACATCAGATACGACGCTCGCTCCGACCGCCGCACGTGACACGAATACCCTGGACCTCGGTTATCACTACGACGCCTTGGACTACGCGATCAATGCAAACGTAACCAATGCAACGTTGACCCTGACAAATGGCGTGGGCGTCGCGGTGTTCGGAACGACTGCGCTGGGTCTTCAATCCGGTTCGAAGTTGGAAAGTACAGGTAGTCCTTTGGCCTTGAATCATTTGGTTCGTTACCAATGCGTCCAGGAACAATCGATCTTCTGGAGTGGGACGAACGTAGCAACCATCAATGCGGCGGGATCAAATGCTGATGTTTATCCATCGATTCATTGCAGCTTTACCGAAATGATCATGCCGAGTCTTGAATCGGATTGGAGCTGGCTGTGTGTCACAACCGGCGCCGGCCCGACGAATGTCGTGTGCCGCGACAGTTTGATTTGGAACGGAAAACTACAGTTGGACCAGGGAACGGACCGCGTTTGTTCCATTGCTTTTGACAACAGTTTGTTTCACCGCGTTAAAGGTCAATTCAGCAGCCTCACCGGCGCAACGACCGATTACAGTTTGCACCTCGGGAATGACTTGTTCTATGGCGGCACCTGGCAGCTTTATAACGACACTTCGTCCACAAATTGGAGCATTCACAACAACGCATTCGACGGTGTAACCCTTGATTCGGTGTCAGCGACTCCCAACTCGCACAACGCCTATATCGCAACGGCGTCACTTGATGGATCGAGCGGCAATGACGTTACGTTGAGCAGTTTCGTTTACGAAGAAGGCGCGTTGGGCGGTTTCTATCACGGCCAGTCTGATCTCGCTGATGCCGGCGATACGACAGCCGACGCGCTTGGATTGTTCCATTACACAACCACCGCCGACCAAACGAAGGAAAATGACACCACCGTCGACATTGGTTTTCACTACATCGCGGTTGATTCCAACGGAAATCCGGTCGACACCGATACAGACGGATCGCCGGACTACCTTGAGGATGCAAATGGTAATGGTGTGACCGACGGTGCCGAAACCAGCTGGGAATAGAAACCGCTTCAGAGACAATTCAGACAAGGCGGGGCGTTGTTCGGTCGTCGTTCATGATGCGAACAACGCCTCAAACTTTTAAATCGTGCAGGGTCCGGCCGCTTCGTTGGGGTTATTTTTGCCTGGTCGCATATGGACGATTGTCGCTCCCCAATGTCCAAACTCAGCACTGGCCTGAGTATACGAAATCACTTCTGGCATTTTTGAGATGAGCGAATGAACTGTCCGCCGCAGGTTACCGATTCCTTTGCCGTGAATAACGCGAACATGGAGAATCCCTCGTTTCTGACACTCACGGAGATAATGAGGCACGAGATCTTTCACTTCTTTCGGATTAAAGCCGTGGAGATCGAGAACGCCATCGATTGGATATTCGATCGGCTCATTCGAATCCGGGAATGTGTCGTCCACGCGGTAACAATAGCATTCCCTAGTGTTCAGCGGGGAGTGACAAATGCAGGATAGATCGGGCGGGCAGGCGAGCGTCACCACTCGCCTGCCAGCGATCGTAAACTTATGACTTTACCCGCTTCAACGTGGTCGGATGATCGGCAACTTCCTTGCCATCAATGAATGCTTTGCAGCTCGACGTGATCGTGTTCGGATCGTCGAACGAAATTTTCAATGCGTGCATGTGGGATTCCTTGTTGTTGATGCCACATGTTTCATCGAAATCGAATGTAATCGTCTTATCATCCGACGACTTGAGGCGCATGCCCGGGCGGTTGCCCATGATGCAGTAGTGAGTCATGGCGAGTTTGCCGGCCTGATCATAATACATGCTGACCATTTCATTCGGGGTGCCTGCAAAACAACGCTCTTCCACGACCGTTCCGCCGGCAATCAAGCGGTAGTCCAGGGTGATATCGACAGGGCCTTGTCCCATATCGGTCTTCCCCGTCCACTTGCCGACGAGGCTCTTCATCTTTTCGAATTCAGGTGAACCTTGTTTCTTCGCGGGTTCTTCAGCCTGCATGCACACTGCTGTGGCGAGTAAAACCGTTAAAGTTGCGCAAATTGCCGTGATTTTCGTTTTCATAATATTCCTTTTTTGTTTCGTTTTTTAACCGAGTTTCATCCTTACAACGAACGACCCGACGCGATCAGGACATCAGATTTGAATTTTTTTAGAAATAATTGCAAGGTCGATCCGGTCGTAAGGAAGACCGAACTACTAACCGGCCAACATCGAAGCTCCAAAGAATCAGAAATCCCATTTCAAAGGAGGCCCTTCGTGCATTTATTATTCATTCTGAGGCCAGGCGATGAAACCTGGCGGACTGTCCGCCAGCCCCACCACAGCGCGAAGATGGCTGCGCTCCACGTCACGAAACAAAATCCCCACCACACACCCCATAGACCCCAACCCAAGCCAAAAACCAGCAGTTGCATGACAATGATTGGCGCAATCATTTGTCGATAGATTCCCACCCATAAACCATAGCCTGGACGCTTCAGGCCCTGCATCATAAATACAGTCACGAAGAGAATTGGATAGGCGGCGAGAGTAAACGCTGCGGCAGTCAGGTAATTGCGGCCGTGTGCGATCACCGCTGGGTTGTTGGTGAAAAAGCTCACGAGGTGCCCGCCAAAAAATCCAAGCAATACACCGCCACCGATCATCAGGCTTACGCCGTATTTTACGTTGGTATGCCACGCCTCACGCACGCGTTGCGGCATTCCGGCGCCGTGGTTGTGACCGACGATGCTGATCATCGATGTGCTCAAGCCGATGGCAGGCATCAGAATGATCTGCTCAATGCGCGTCGCGATTCCGGTCGCGGCAACAGCTTCCTTGCCGAATTGTTTCACGAACCAGGTGACGACAAACACACCAGCGGCAATGGTCATCATGTTCAGCGCGGCAGGAACGGATTGCCCGGCGATTTGTCGTAGGAAACCCAGATCTGGCCGGAAAAATTCTGTGGGCAACGCATGAAAAACGGTCGTCTGCCGGACTTTGCGCCATAGAAAAATACAGCCGGCGATTTGTACGATGACGGTGGCCAGCGCGATACCTGAGACGCCAAGCGAAGGCAGTCCGAACAATCCCCACATAAGCAGGGGATTCAGCGCGCAGTTCGCCAGAAATCCGACGACGAGAAAATTGCGATACGGCCTTGTCTCTCCTTGCGCCGAGAGCCCGCTGTTGATTGCCATGCTCAGGACAAAGAAAATTCCGCCGGCTAGGATGACGTTCATGAACGCAAGCGTCGTGGCTAAATACGTGCCTTCTGCGCCGAACAACCGAAAAAGGCCTGGTGCGATCAGCAAGCCCATGATGGAAAACATCCCGCCGGCGACGAGAGCGAACACGATGGATTGCGCAAAGAGGCGGCGCGCCTTTTCCTTCTCGTTGGCGCCAAGGGCGTTTGCAATCAGAGCGGTCGCGCCCTGGCTAAGACCGCTGCCCACGGCGATAAGCAGGAAGAACAACGGAAACGATAATGATATGGCTGCGAGCGCGTCGGTGCTCAAGAGTCCGGCACAAAAAGTATCGACGAAGTTGAACAAAGTATTGAACAACATCCCTACACTCGCCGGCAACGCGATGCGCCAAATAAGCTGAGGAATCGGATCGGCCGTAAGTGAGAGGGGGCGAGAATTCATGTCGTGTGTGACTGCGTGCGAATGTCTTCGAGAATTTGCCTGATCTGTCCATGATGAATCCTCATGTGTCCGGCCGCCAACGCGTGCCACGAACGTGCATCGAGTGGTCCAAACCACGGGTGCACATAACGAACGGACGTTTTTAGATTCGGAGCCGCGGCCACCGCCGCGAGGACGGCGTCGCACGAGGCTTCATATTCGCCGATAACGGCGGCGGTGACATCGGGGCTGGGCTTCACGGCGGCAGTGCTCGCTTGGCCTTCCGGGACCACGCCTCTCGCCAATTTCGTGATCACTCCCGCCATGGAATGATTCACGATGCGTAGATGGTCGAGCGTCATCAAGACCGACCAATTGCGGCTGCTATCCTCCAAACCCCGCAAACGTTTGATCAGGACACGTCGGCCCGCGGTCGC
>CBHWET010000096.1:0-14408 GCA_966112985.1 uncultured bacterium
ACAAAGGCCTGTTGTAAAATCCTTGCGCCCGCAAAATGAATGGTGCGAGAGGAATAATGATGAAGTACAACGGAAGATAGTTGTAAAAAGGAAAAATCGGGTCCGTGAGTTTTTTTGACAACCACTCGCCTACGCCGGGAATCCAACCGACAAATCGCTCTACTGCAATCGTGTCACGGAATAAATGCGCCAGCCAGAAAGCAATCACGAACAAGGCAAGATCAAGCCATTCGTGTATTGCTCTGCGAATCTGATGGTGACGGCGTAACATCTTTTTCCAGACTATTCGCGCTTACATTAAACAAAAAACATCGATCCAACGCAATTCCAGCATTGCGTCTAAGGTTTCTGAACTGCAATCCCGGTGGAGCCCCCCGCCGCCCCACGCGTCAATTGAAATTCCGGAACTGAGTTCGCGATCAATTGTTGGAGCTGAACAAAGGTTGCCTCTTCGGCACCAGCTGCACAAGGCGAAAAGCAAGCGACATAGGCCCACCTTTCCAACTCACCCTTGGTCAAAAGGTTTTTGACAATTGAGGTCATCCGGCCTGAATGCTGCGCAGTAATACGAGTGTCCGAGACAAACCAAAAAACATAGACCCCTCGAATATCAACGATTTGGCCATTACTATCTTTCGCTTTGCGTCCGATGATCCACTTCATCACCGGCAAATCGTACGGAGCGTTCCCTTCCACCCGAATCGACGTGGGATATTGTGAAATCAGTGACCAACCCTGTCCCGGCAGGCAGAATTCCGGCTTATGGATACTCGTCCTGTCGGTCCCCATCAGGATGACACTCATCAGCGCCTTACAACCCGTCGCATTCTCGTAGATACGCCGACCATACGTCGTGTCCTTCGGCAGGGTGTCCAGTTCGGATGTCTGAATAGTCGCGGCTTCCGACTTCCAGCCACTGACTGTGGCCGGCAACAATACGCTGTTGGTGCGAACGGTTTTGCCTTCGGAATCAAGAATAGGTGCGGCACCAACCAGAACGCCCGCGTGGCCGAGTTTTTGATGCTGCTTAAAGAAAGTTACGGCGCCGGCACCGCCTCCAATCATCGTCAACGCAAGCGAAAACAGAATCCAGCTTCTCTTCATACCGTTTTCGGTGTCAGTAATACAGGTGACGGTTCAGGCTCTTGCCAAATGCGACTCATTACTGCCATTGAGACAACAGCCAACACATAAGTAAAGAAACCGGACCACTCGTGAACAACATCCCCGGCCTTTTGCCCGAATAATTCAGCGGCCAAGATCACACTCAGCAGACGCAAAACGTTGCAGGCGATGGCAAAAGGAATCGACGCAAGCACAACGGCCAGCCGCCTCTTCGGATTTTTAAACGTGACGACGGCATAAATCAGCATGAGGACGAAAAGAGAGATTAGGCTGCGGATTCCGCTACACGCCGCGGCAATGTCGTAAGTATAGCGACCCGTTGCATCAAACAATAAGGTTCCTTGACGTACTACCCCGAACCCGAAAAGCCCATTGGCAATGGCAGCGCTGACGGTTGTAGCAAAAACACGCAACGGCAATGTGATCGTTTTCATCACTTCCAATGAGCTGATTGGAACGGAGAACGCGAACAGCACAAACGGGAAAAAGCTCTGTTTCATCCACTGCCATCCCCATGTCAGGCCAATCAACGCATAAATGCCCGTGAAGAACGCCACGATCGAAATACGAGGCTGTTGCACAGCGTATCCAAACACGTGCAGCACAATCGCTGCGGCAAGCAGCATGAGACCCGGCCACCAGTTTTGTTGCGGGATAGCAAGAAGACGGTCCCGCTTCCACCAAAACAAAAAGAGAACAACAAACGGGATCAGCAGGCCGTGCGAATCGTCAGAATCTTTCACCGTATAGACGGTCCACATCCATTCCGGCAAAGAATGCGTATCGACGTAACCGAATGTTGAATTGCCCAAAAAATGAAAGAGCAACAGCCACACTGCCAATAGTCCAAAGAAAACAGCTTTATATTCAAGCCGGCCCCAGACGGCAGAAAACTCCTGGGTGAAGCCCGATTTATGCGTCTTATCCATCTACACCGACTTACTTGCGTTTGGCGATCTCGTCGTAAATCCAACGATACGTTTTTTCCAAACCATCGCGGAGACGAACACATGGCTCCCATCCGAGATATTTTTTGATCAAAGTATTGTCGCTGTTTCGACCATTGACACCCTTCGGCGCGTTCAAATTATAATTCCGCTTCAGCTTGATACCCGCGATATCCTCAACGATATCGACAAGCTGATTGATGGAAACCAACTCGCTACTCCCGAGGTTAATGGGTTCCAGAATCTCGCTTGCAAGGATGGCCTGCGTGCCACGCAAACAATCGTCGATATACATGAAGCTACGGGTTTGTTTGCCATCGCCCCATATCTCGATCTCATGCTTGCCCGACAACTTCGCCTCAATGACTTTTCGGCAAATGGCAGCCGGGGCCTTTTCGCGGCCGCCCTCCCACGTGCCGTGCGGACCGTAAACATTGTGATAACGAGCTACACGGGTCTGAATTCCGAAATCTTCGCGGAAGTGACGGCACATCCTCTCGCTGAATAACTTCTCCCAGCCATAGCCGTCCTCAGGCATTGCGGGATAAGCGTCGGCTTCTTTCAACGCAGTGACATTCGGATCGCGCTGCTTATCGGCGTTGTAAACGCAGGCCGACGAGGCATAAAAAAATCTCTTAACACCGTGTTTTTTCGCCGCCATAAGCAAATGCGTGTTGATCAAAACACTCAACATGCACAAGCCTTTGTTCAGCTCGATGAATCCCATTCCCCCCATGTCGGCGGCCAGGTTATAAACAGTCCGCGCGCCTTCCGTGGCACGTTCACATGCCTCCTTCTCCTGCAAATCCAACTGTAAATTCTCGACCTGAGGGAAATGTTGATACCACTCGTTGAAGGGCTTGATGTCGACCGCACGAATATCACGGTGGCCTTGACGCAGCAAATCCGCCACGAGATGACCACCGATAAAACCTCCCGCACCGCCGATGACAATCTTGTCTGAACTCATTTGTTTTAAGCGGCTAGAAGGTAGTCCTACTTACGAATAATTCAAATGGATATTCTTTCCTCAGGGAAGCCCCTCTTCGAGGGAATATCTTTTAAGGCCAAGACGCTGCAATACCGTAAACAAAACAAATCTGGGATTGTTCTTCAGATAACGTTTCCAAAGACGCCGAGGTTCCGTGCAAAGTCGAAAAAACCATTCCATTCCCGAACGCTGAATCCAACGGGGCGCCTGTTTGACCCGGCCGGCATGGAAGTCAAACGCCGCCCCAACACCAACCATTAGCGTCGTATCAAGACCGGGCAAATACTCCGCCATAAACCGTTCCTGTTTGGGAGTGCTCAACCCGACCCAGACAATGTCTGGCATCGTCTCACTGATTATTCGCGCGAGATCCTTCCTCTCATCCGTGTTTAAAGGCCGGAAAGGCGGTTCGTACGTCCCGACAATTTGCGCGCCGGGAAACCGTCCCTCCATTCTTTCCTTCAGATCCTTTGCGACGCCATTGGCTCCCCCGTAGAAGAAATGTTTCCATCCATGTTGCGCGGAAACGGAAAAAATCTCGAACATCAGATCAGGACCATAGACGCGATCCATGCGTTTAAAGCCGGCTGCTTTGCCAAGCCACACCATGGGCATTCCATCTGGCGTGCAAAGGAACGCCCGGTTATGAATCGATTTAAGTTTGGGGTCTGCCTGCGATTCCATGACGCCGTGGACGCCGGTCACGCAAATGTACCCTTTGCTTCTTGTCGCGATGGCGTCGGCAAACGCTTCTTTAGCGATATCCAAGTTGATGGCACTGATGCCGACACCCAGGACGTTGACGCGCTCTATCTTCATTAATGTATTCCAATAAAACTACTGGAACGAACCGCCGAAATGAATACTTTCTTATGCCATCGAACCAACGGCCAAAGTGCAAATAAAAGGAAATGCCCCCGCTGCCAAACCCAAACTGCTCATTGTCGAGCTGTGGGGTTTAGGAGATCTCGCCATGGCCAGCCCCTTCGTGCAGTCAGCTTGCGAAAAATACGATGTTACAGTTCTGGCGAAGGACTACGCACACGATTTGCACCCACGGTTCTGGCCAGGAGCAAAGGTGGTCACATTTCATGGACCATGGACTGCATTCTGCAACAAATATCAACTGTGGCGGTGGCCCTGGAAAAGGTTGTGGCAGAGTATATCTGATCTGCGGCGGCAAAAATTTGATTTTGCGGTGTCAGCCCGATGGGATCCGCGCGATCATCTGCTGATGTGGTTGATTGGCGCAAGACACCGTTTCGGTTTTCCTCGCGTTGGCAGCCAGCTTTTCCTGACGCGTGCATTACCGCCCAATCCGACGCAACACCGATATGAGCATTGGCGGGCAATTGCAGCTTTGCTTGATTTACCATTACCACCCGTTCGACATCTACAGCTCCAGCGTTCGCAAACGACAATAGCGAAAGTTGTGATTCACACCGGGGCGTCCTTGCCTCTTCGCGTATGGCCGCTCGAGCGTTTTCAACATATTGCTCGCTCTCTGCGCGACAACGGCGTTCAGGTGATTGTGGCTTGCGATGCAGCGCAGCGCGATTGGTGGGTGAGTCATGGCGAATCGAATGTATTTACAGCCAAGAACGTTGCTGAGTTAATTGCCCTGCTTGACTCAGCAAAAGCATTCATCGGAAACGATTCTGGTCCGGGACACTTAGCCGCTATTTGTGGCGTCCCCACATTTACAATTTTCGGTCCTGCGCTGCCGGAGCGAATTGCCCCCATCCACCCTAAGAGCAGGTGGATCGAAGGAAAACCCTGTGAATTCAAACCATGCAAAGACGATTGCCGGTTTGCCTCACCTTTTTGCCTCCACGACGTTTCTGAAGCCGAGGTTCACTCCCGACTCCAAACATTTTTCGAGCAGCTTGGTTAAAGGGGTCAACTCCGCGCGTCACGCAATTACGGTTGCGAAATTCATTGTCTAAGGCAAATTCGCCCCATGAATTTTCGAGCGAAAATCTTGTCTCGCGAACAACTGCTTCAATGGCGGGAACAATTGCGCTCGGACAAACGCCGACTGGTGGTAACGAACGGCTGCTTCGATCTGTTACATCTCGGGCACGTCACCTACCTGGAAGATGCACGAAACCAAGGCGATGCTTTACTCGTGGGCATCAATGCGGACGCCAGTGTGCGCGAGCTGAAAGGTCCTTCTCGCCCTATTAACAGCGAAACTGACCGCGCCGCCGTAGTAGCATCACTCCATTCTGTTGACGGAGTTTTCGTTTTCGGGGAAAAGGCGGCAACCAACTTTCTAGCCCTTGTTAAACCGGATATCTATGTGAAGGGCGGCGATTACACGCTCAACACGTTGAATCAGGAAGAACGACGAACGGTCGAAGCGGCGGGCGGCAAAATTGCGATCATCCCGTTTGTGCCAGGTAAATCAACCACAGCAACTCTCGAAAAGATTTCGCGGCTGTAATTCTTCAAGTTTTTTTAACGACGATATACGCCGTCCAACTTATCCAGTTGACCCGTGAAGTGAATTTTTTGCGACTTGGTTTCTGAAAGAAGTACCAGGGCCATGCAGCGGCAAATAAAAGGTTACGCGAGATGCCGTGTCGGCCTACGACCAGTCCAACCCTTCTAGCTTCTCTGGCAATGATACCGACCGGCACAGGACGAACATGCGTCGGGTCATCATAAAAATTCATCGTGAAAGTCCCGACGCCCTCTCCTGTCGGACTGGAAAGCGTGAGCGTCCTCGGATGCGGCGTTTCAAAATAAGCCGAGGCCCCGGGTTTTAGCAGGCGACGCACCTCCTCAAAGAGGAACGCCAAATCGTTTAGATGTTCCACCAGATGCATGCATGTAATCGCATCCATCGATCCATCAGGCCAGGGCAGTTTATCCTTTTGAATATCGCCGCGATGAAATTGACACCCTTTAGGGTAATTTTCTGGCGCGCCGAACAGGTCGGTAGCGAAGAAGCGAAGATCAGGCCGCAACTCTGCAAAGTGTGACAAGGTTGCACCGTCCGACGATCCAATATCCAACAACGAACCTGATTGCGGTGTTTTCGCAACGAACCTGGCCCTGGTGTCCAACCACGGCGCCCGGCGTAAAATTGTCCAATTCATCGAGGATTGTTATCCCAATACACAAAGGCAAATTCCAGTGAGGCGCAATCGAATAAACGAGAGATCTGTCTTAATCCCTTACTTCGCTCTGGAGAAGACCAGTGATATATCAAAATGCCCCCAAAAACGGGCTAAAGCCACAGCAGAAAAATTACTACGTTTTACAGGTTTTGCTCGGCAAAGTGCGACCATTATGCCAGAATCAAGAACTTGAATTCAGTTTGACGCATGAAAATCTCTTCTTTGCCAAGGAAATTGAAACGTGGGATGCCTTATCTGGGCAAAGAACTCCGCGCGATCATTTCCGATCATACACCGGTTTTTATCGCAAAACCGCGAACGGTTCATATTTGGCGTGGAGCCCCCTGTAATGCTCGCTGCATTATGTGCGATTACGGTTTTTTAAAGGGGGAAGCCCTGCGCGCCATTTCCCGTTCCGAATTCACGGATGACATGATGCCTCGCGCCCTCGACCAGATCGCCGAACTATGCGGTCGAGGAACACTCGTGTCGTACATGGGTGGCGAACCCACGGTGAACCGCTGTGTCATGGACTGGGTCGAACAAGCCGGTCGCCTCGGCCTCGACTTCCGATTTACCACCAACGGCTACACGATGAACGAAGAAATGGCGCAACGTTTCGTTGCCGCCGGTCTTTTTAACATTGGGGTTTCCCTGGAATCACTCGATCCAAAAATTAACGAGATCATTCGGCCTCATCCCAATGGCACGCAGAAAACCATTCGTGCCATTGAACTCATGCTCAATGAAAGGCACCGCCAAAAGAAATTCGTGAGCATCAATGTCAAAACTGTCCTCACAGACGTCAATCTGGAGTCGTTTTTGGAAATCGTTAAGCGATGGGGCAAAGTCGACGGAATGATGTGTACGCCGCAGGCATTTGAGCCAATGACCAACATGCCGCCTGAAACCAAAGAGTTGCTTTACATCAAAGACGTAAAGCGACTCGAACGCGTCGTCGAAGAGATTCGTCAGTTGAAGCGTGATGGCTACGCTATTCACGTTACTGAACAAGGGCTGAACGAAATCCTTAAATTATACCGAGACGACAAAAGCAAGGATTCAACGATGCACGGAGAGAAGATGGAAATGGATCCTTCAGAACCAGCCTGCAACATCGGGACGGACAACATGTGGATCGAGCACGGTCTTGTGAAATTGTGCCCCTATCATCCTCCTATCGGAAATTTCGTCACGGAAACGAATCGAACGATCAAACAGATGTGGGAAAGCGAAATGACAAAACGCATTCGCGAACAAACACGCGCGTGCCGACGTCTTTGCACCATTTCATGCTTACGTCGTACCCCAATCACGCATAAGGTATCCGTTTTCTTAAAGATTTCGTGAGGAGAGCGCGTGTGGTTTAATTGCGCCTCTTCCCAATAATTCCGATACATTTCACTGGAAAAGTCGACAAAACGCGCGACATTACGCGGCTTATTTAGTTGAAATGAATATTATTGCTTTAAGAAATGCAGGGGTTTTGGGTCTTGCTGCTTTGCTTGCAATCTTGACCGGGTACTATATCACTGTGGTCGACGCGTTTTTCGTTGCCTATCTCGTCGCAGCGTTCATTGGCTTGCTTATAATGTTGTGGGCGGATTACATCCCCTTGATTTCTTTTGGCTTAATTTGTCCTTTCATCCTTCCGATTCCAGTCATTAGTTTTTTTCCTTTCATTGTCCTAGTGGTTGCGGCGTGTTACGGCAGATATTTACTTAACGCTTGGGTCGACCCGAGAACAAGAGGGGATTGGGGCAAAGGGTTTATTCTCTCTTTTTCAATTTTTTTTTCATTGGTGCTTACACGCTATTGCATGAATCCGGCGGTTCCGAATGCCACCGGTTTTGGGGAAACTGTTACGGGGTTCCGATCTTACCTCAACTATGCGGTGTGCGTAATGGTCTTGGTTGCGCTCAGCTTGTTCGTTCGTACTATCGCCGATGCGAAAAGAGTTATCTGCTGGATCGGTGGCTGCGCCGCATTGTTTTGTCTGATTTTAATCCCGTTCGTTCTGAGCAAAAGTGTCACTGCAGCCCGAGTTTTTTCGTACCTCGGTCTTTACGTTTCGTTTTTTGACAATGGATGCTTGCGCTTTGTGGTATTGCCTCTACTGGGAACTCTCCTTGTTGGATTGGCGATGTTACCCGCATTGTTTGTGAAAAACCGCTTCGGCCGTTTGGCTCTTTTGGTGCTTGGAGCGGCAGCCGTTGTGTTGGGCGGGAACCGAAGTACGTTCGCTGTCATGCTTACGATGGTTTGCTGCATCGCGTTAGTTCGCAAACGTATATTGCAATTCAGTTTTCTCGTCGGCGCTGCGGCTGGCGTCCTAATGCTGTTTTATGTCATCGGAGAACATTTGCCCGCTGGGGAACTAGGATTTTTGCGCGTCCTTGCTCTTACAAGCTCTCGGGTGGCTCAACGAACGGATGCCGCTGATAGCGTCGTGTGGCGTAAAATTCGTTGGACGCGAGCTATTGAGGATATCAAAAGCAGCCCCATCTTTGGAAAAGGTTACGGAGGTCTGCAAAATGCATTTCTGTGGAGCAACCGCCAAGAGTATGAAAACGAACTCGTAGAGGTGGATGTCGCATCGGGAGGAATTCATAACGGATATCTCGCTGCAGCACGCTCACTCGGGATACCCGCTGCGGTAATCTTCATTTATCTCTTGCTGAGACAAATTATTTTTAATGCAAAACGAGCATTCAAGCACGTCGATTCTGCACCTCTAATCAGTCAGCTTCATTGCTATATTTTTGCGAACTTGGTAGGGTTTGCACTAACAATCTACATTGGAACAGATGTTAATGCTCCATCCTTGTGGGCGTTTCTCGGGCTCGGGCTTGTTTTGGACCGAATACGAAAAACCGAAGAAACACGAGGTCCCCGAAAGATCTCGTCCGTTGCGCCTACGGGACTCCAGTTAGAATCAGCCACGGTTTCAGCTTACGAGGCGGTCCCGTAAGCTCGGTATCTTATAAAGAAGGGCATTAAGGATGAAGCGGACTTCATGATGACCTCGCAGGAGAAGCAGTATCATCGAGAGACGCATCATCGTGCAAATACTCCCCCTTTCAAACTTTAACCGCTGAATCTTTGCACGGATCAAAAAAATCTTGGCTGGCCTGTCGCCATAGCGCTTCGCAAAATCAGTGTAAATACTGTAGCTAGATTCCCACAAGGCCTGGGCATTGGTGTTAACACGCTGCCCGATCTGAGGAAATACCTCAATCAGTGTTTCTGGCACATTAAAGGCGCAATGGACATTCCACGTCTGCAACAATTGATGAAAGAAATAGGCGTCCTCAGCAGCGAAGAGTGACTCGCGAAAAAAGACACTGGGAGTACGTCGGTGGAAGATGGCCTTCGTATCGGCGATCGCATCTAACAGCAGCTCAGCCTCACCAAAAAAGTCCTTGTCAATTTGACGCTCACGTCGGCGGCCATTGAGGTTATAAGCCAATCCGCAAAGACCAACCGGAAGCCCCGTATCGTTGGCCTTTGCGAGTTGTTTCTGCAGCTTTTCAGGGTGATAGGCGTCGTCATCATCCAAATATGTAATCCACTCACCACGTGCTATTCGAAGACCGACATTACGCGCTGCCGATGCGTTCACCGGAGACGGATTCTCGATAATCCGAATCCTGGAGTCCTGCAGGAAGGAAAGCAAGGCAGGCACGCCCGAAATCTTGGATCCCGGTAGATTATCGTCGATAATCACCACTTCAAAATCTTGCCATGTTTGTACCAGGAGGCTTTTCACCGCCCTTGGCAGCAAGTGGTTTCTTCCTCGTGTTGGCAAAATGACGGAAATGGCTGGCATGGCTAAATTGAATTGGGCGGAGCGTCGCCGAATAACGCTTTTACATTGCGAACCGCACGTCTCGCCCAGGTAATACGTCGAAGCCAATCGGTATAGAGATAAAAACGGATTCGAAACTCAGCGCGAGATAAATACGGACGATTGTATTTACGTCGTATCCGCAAAAAATCTTCGAACTGATGCACCAAGCCTGCATCGGTGATCGATCCTTTTCGACGCCGATAAAAAGTCAGCACCGCTGGAATGACAACACATTCGTAGTGATGCATCGCCCGCACGAGCCATTCATAGTCCATGCTGTAGCGATTAGAAACATCAAGCAAACCAACTTTTTCATATGCGCTCCGATGGATAAACGTGGAGGCTTGGTTTATACCCGTTCGGCAGCCGAGCAGCTCTTCCAAGTTGTAGTCCCACCCTTTTGCTATTTGCTCTATGCTGCCATCGTAACGAAGAATTGTCTGGTCGCCACAGAATATACGTGCGTTGGGATATTGTTGGGCGTGTTGGAGAAATATTTTACAGGCATCAGGCGCCAAGAAGTCATCCGCATTGAGCCAGACAATCCAATCACCTGTGCTACGTTGAATACCTTTGTTGACAGCATCAGATAAGCCTTTGTCGCTTTCGGAAATCCATCGAACATCTGGATAGCGACGCAGGACGTCAAGCGTCCCATCGGTCGATCCGCCATCAATAACCCAATGTTCCAACTCACTGGTTCCCAAGCCCTGTTGACGCACAGATTCGATATTTTCAGCGATAAATTCGCGGCAGTTGAACGAAGGTGTGATGACCGAAAAAGTCATGCGATTACGTCCTGACAAAGATACTGTCCGCCTGAAGAACATGGCCGTCTAGTGGATCCCTTAATTGTTCGAAGGCTCCTGCGTATCTAAATCCCCATTGCGATAACGTTTGATATATATCAAAAAATAAAGCCTGCCCTTCATAAAGGACTTCAAATGACGTCTCAACCATCAGGATCTCGGCTCTTTTGACGGTAATTTCACCTCCACTCAAAACGCGGTCTTCATAGCCTTGAACGTCTATCTTTATCAGTATCGGGCCATCGATTTTCTTATCGGCTACAGCATTATCTAAAGTCTGCATTGGCACGGTAACGGTATCGCCGCGCTCGGTGTGAGGAAAGGCGCGCTTATGACTCGCTGCCATTTTAAGACATGAGGACGAAGCTTCGAACGCGCTACGCTGAAAGGCGACGCTTCCACTACGCTCGCCCACGGCGATATTGAAGGCCGTAAAATTTCGATACGCCGACATCCGTTTTTGCAAACGGCCAAAACAATCCGGAAGGGGTTCAAAAGCCAGAATTCTCGTGTCTGGCAGCGCATGGCAAGCCGCAAACGAAAAATCCCCTTCGTTTGCCCCAATGTCAATAACGGTTGAAATTCGTCTGCTCCTTATCCACGGTGCGGAAAGCTGGGCCCAAACGTTCAAGTCGACCTTCTTCAGGCGCAGTAACATCGACTGAGGATTCTCCACACTTCGAGCCACAGCCCGCAATTTTTTTGCGAAGAACTTATTCAAGGACATAAGCTACCTACCGAATCTCAACTGCGATAATGTCGACCGTAAAGCGTCAAAGTTTCGCTACAAAGTTATAAATTTCGTTACCAAACCGCACATCGTCCCCTATTACCGGAATCAAACTGCCATCGCGATCCAAATAATATAAATTAAGTCCGCCGCTTCGCAGCTCCGAAAGAAAATCCTTTACCGTATAACCGAAAGCAGCGGCATTCAAATCCGAGGCTTCGAACAGAATCGTCAGATTTTTACTTGAGACAAGCAGCTTGCGAGCTCCTTCGAAAACGAATTTTTCGGCTCCTTCCACGTCGATTTTCATAAAATCGACTTTCGGAATGGACCGCTCCAAAACGAATTCATCGACTGTCGTCGTCTTAACAGTTCGCCACTCCTTTATTTGTTGTCCGGGATGATCCGTTTTGCGTAATGAATTCATTGCGCCGTCGTATGATACTGCGAATTCCGCATCCCCCGAGCGATTACTCACGGCACAATTCACCGTTGTTACATTTTCTAGCTTATTTCGTTTGATATTTAGGCTGAGCAAATCCTTTTCCGCAGTCCCAGGCTCGAAGGCATACACGTGCCCCATATTTCCGACTAACTCTGCAGCAGTGACTGTGAATATGCCTGCGTTGGCTCCAATATCTAAGAAAACACCTCCGGGCGGGACGGTGCGGCGGACAAACGACAATTCCGCCGGCTCAAACTGTCCCAAAAACAATTCGCGTCCAACTATGCTCCGAATAGGATAACCAATGCACATGTTCGAGTTGGGTAGAGAAAAAACCGGAATTTCGTCGGGACGGATAACACATCGCAGACGCCAAAGCCAGTGAAGCAAGCGTCTTCGGACCTTTTTTGCCGCATTGAGCAATTCAGTCATGAGTTTCGTGTAAAACGGATGAAAGCTTAACTTTCGTAAAAAACCACGTGCAAACAGCCGACAATGTTACGATGAAACTTGCGAATCTCCAAATAATTTGCTGCGGAAAGAAGACGCTTATCCCCCACGTCACAAATATATAGACGCAGTAGAAAGCCAATGTGCCTCCCCACACGCGTAAGTTCACCGACAGATGCGCCATGGCCCGTATTGTTAACAGCCATATCGCCCAATAACCAACATTGCCTACAATTGCTCCCTTTAGCCCAAACGCCCATACCCCTATCCCAACCAGGATCAAAGAAAAGGCTCCTGCAGCGATCTGAATAGCTGCAAACTCTTTCCACGATTCAATTGCAAGTAGAACGTGGTATCCAACAGCGTTCATTGAATAGACGGTATAAATCACAGTCGCTACTTGAAAACACCACAGGTCACCGGGGTCTGAGCTCTTGATTACCATTCGCAGAATCTCAGGCGCGAATTCCAAAAGGAACAATCCCAACGTGACAGCAATAAACCCGTTCAAATGCAAATTGTGACATATCACACGTTCAAAACTGTCTTTGATCTGATGATTCCATTTTCTACTGATTGATGATAAGAGAGGCTGAGTCGGAAGCGCTGAGAGCAAATTAATTTGTGAGGTGATACTTGTTATAGCGCCATAGATTCCCAACACCGTTGCCCCGCCGATAATTCCCACAACGACACGATCAAACTGAGAAAACATAAGACTGCCAATTGTGGAAACCCACGCCAAACTACTCCGCCTTAGGGTTTCTTTGGTCCTTCCAAAACTCCACGTCAGGGTAACACCGTGTTGCCGCAGCAAATAATAAACTGCCAATCCTTGGACTAAGAAAAATAATAAACTGACGAGCGCTTGCCATTTTATGAGAGCGACTGTTCCATAGCCCTTCCACGCGAACCACATTGTTCCTCCATTTGCCAACATTGACTGTGTCGTCAAAATCAAGTTCGTGGAACCAAAACGATGCCACGTTTGTTGGATACCCGTAAACAATTGTTGAAAAAGCCGTGCAAACAGAATCAGAGAACCAATTTTCAAGCCTTCGACTGCTGTTTGCAACTGCAACGGCTGAAATTTAAAACACCCTGCAGCAGCGCCTGCCATAAACCATAGTGCTAGTGAAGCCAGCGTCGCGACCGCACACATAATTATTAAAGTCCCCGTTATGACCTGCGAGACATTAGCAATATCTCTGTTCGCCAACTCGCGAGACGCCAAAACCGTCGTCGAGATTGACAGCCCCATTTCAAGAATCGCGAGAATACTTATCACCGCGGTAACGGCGACCCAAACGCCATATTCCTCCGCGCCGAGTAAGCGAATCAATACTGGCACACAGGCCAGCGAGATCGCGGCTCGAATTCCGCCCCCCGCAACGTTATAAATTCCGCTTTTCACTATCTATACACGGTTCCGCAATTGACAAAGCCATGCGCCGCGCAACAGAACATTATCTTCTTTTACTTTTCGAGCGCTAATTTAATTTCGAGCCATGCCTTCATTTGATATCGTTTCGCAGGTTAGTTCGATGGAGATTGAAAATGCCGTGAATCAGGCCAATAAGGAATTGGCTACACGCTTTGACTTCAAGGGGAGCACCGCAAAAATCGTCCTCGAAAAGAATGAAATTAAGATTTCGGCGGAAGATGCGTTCAAAGTGAAGACCCTTGAGGAAATGGTCATCGGGAAGCTTGCGAAACGCGGGGTCAGCCTCAAGAGCGTCGATAAAGGGGAGCCCGATATTTCACCACTCGGTCATGCTCGCCAAACGATCAAGATAAGACAAGGGATTGAAACGGCAGATGCCAAACTGGTGACGCAATTTATTCGTGATACGAAGCTGAAGGTCACGACTCAGATTCAGGATCAGCAAATTCGTGTCACCGGAAAAAGTCGAGATGATCTCCAATCAGTAATCGC
>CBHWET010000097.1:0-14223 GCA_966112985.1 uncultured bacterium
CCGGTGAAATTACCTTTCCGATCGAAATCCGGGTCGAGGAGTTGCTGAACGTGCAAAGTGGCAAGAAGGTTTACGGTGCGGTCCTGCGCACAAAGATGCCAACGCAGACGGTGATCAACTATCTCGATTATGATGAAATGGACCCATTGCTCGCCGGCATTCGCTTTATCGTGCAGGCGGATCACAACATCAGCGGTCTTGATCATTACAACGCTTACTTCAAAACACGCAGCGGGTTCACCGTCTCGAAGTATTCCGCCGATAATCGAAATTACACCGCTCTGAAAACGGGACTTCCTGATGCTGAATCGAACGTGATGGACCTTCCAGCCATTGCGCAATTTGAAACATTGATGGTCGCCGCCAAAACAAAGTTGGATGCGATTAAACGTGGTGACCGCTGAAGTCACGCAGATGAATCGTGGTTGTTTGAATTTCTAAAACAAAGTATCGCTAAGCGGCGTTTATGACTATCACTCCGATGCTCGCCACCAGCTACGATGGAATTGGGCAGTTGGTTTTATGGTTTCTGGTATTGGCGGCCGGGACGCTGATTGGACTAGCGGGTCTTGTCTGTCTTTTTGTTTCCAGGTGGCGTCGGTTCGGAACGATTGCTGCCATCATGTCCGTCGTTGTATCAGCGCACCTGGCGGCATGGCGTTTGGTCGCATCGCCAACGACCGACTGCAAGGGGATCGCCGTCGGTATCTCGTTAATACCTGCAGGGATCGCTGTCGGAATTTTTGTTCTAAAGGCGTGCTTGCAGAAAAATTAATTTGTATTCACGCCCGCAATCCGTCGTAAGTTTCAGGAATGAAATTCGGAGCACATATGTCGACGGGTGGGGGCGTTTGGAAGGCGCTGGAACGCGGAGCCAGTATCAACTGCGAGATTGTTCAGATTTTCGTGAAGAACAATATGCAGTGGTTCGGCAAACCTTACGTGCCGAATGATCTCGCGCTTTATGCGAATCAACTCGCGGCACAGAAATTTCACGCGGTGTTTGGCCATACTGGTTATCTGATTAATCTGGGGGGGCCTGACGGGGACAATCGTGACAAATCGATCAAGTCGCTCATCCAGGAAATTAATTTCGCGACCGACCTTGGTTTGCCATTCGTTGTGATGCATCCGGGCGCTCATCTCGGTGCGGGTGAAGAATCGTGTTTGACGCAGATCGTCAGTGGACTTGATGAGGCGTTTGCGGCGACGAAGAATTCTCCGGTCCGCGTGGCTCTCGAAAACACAGCGGGGCAGGGCAGTTGCCTCGGACACAAGATTTCGCACCTCGCCGCCATTTACGACAAAGTCAAAAAGCCGCAGCGTCTTGGCGTTTGCCTCGATACGGCACATTTCTTTGCGGCAGGTTATGACATCCGCACGCCGAAGGGTTGGGATGATGCGATTAAAGAAGTCGATTCATTACTCGGGTTGAAAGAGATTCTGGCCTTTCATCTGAATGATTCGAAAACCGACTTGAACTCGCGCGTGGATCGGCATGAGCACATTGGTAAAGGGAAGATCGGCAAGGAAGCTTTCCGGCATATCGTCAACGATCCTCGGTTCAAGAACACGCCTGGTTGCCTCGAGACGCCCAAGGAAAAGGATATGAAGGAGGACGTCGAAAACCTGGCAACGCTTCGGTCATTGGTGAAGTAGGCTAAGCCTGCACGGCTATTTGTCGCGGACTTGATTTGGTGGTCGCCTGCCTTCGAGGCTATTTGCTTTGGACGGATCGTCGTCGGGAATACGTTCGTGAGATCTCTTGGGAACACCGATGCGTTGAGATGGATAAATGCCCGAGTGTCCGCTGAAGTAGTAAGCGATGAAACAGGCGACTGCGAAATAGACACTGTGCTGCGAACCGAAGAGTTCAATGCCCATCACGGTGCAGGCAAGCGGTGTATTAGTGGCGCCGGCAAACACGGCGATAAAGCCGAGCGCTGCGAATAAATCCACCGGCGCACCGAAAATCCAAGAGAGCGTGTTCCCGAGCGTAGCACCAATGAAAAATAATGGCGTTACCTCGCCGCCTTTAAACCCACTGCTCAAGGTCATCACTGTAAATAAAATCTTCCACCACCAACTCCATGCATGTGCCCCGTCCTGGTGAAAGGCCGAGAGAATCGTCACCATGCCTTCGCGTGGCGCTATCAAGCCTAGCCCGAGGTAGTCCCGTGCACCCAGCGCGTAGGTCATTCCAATCACAATGGCGCCACCGACGACCGGACGCAGCGGCGCAAATGGAATATATTTTTTGAACAGCTTCTGCAGGCCGTGCGCCAATTCAGCGAAAAGCAAACTTGCGAGGCCAAACAAAATTCCAGCGATAACGACTTTACCCAGCAGCGCCGGGTTGATGCGTAAGAGTGATGCCGTTGGGTCGGCGTCGACGAATCCAAGGTGATAAACCGCGTGTTTGATTCCCCAAAAGGAGCAGGTGAGGTCACCGACGACACTTGCGATCAAAACAGGAATGACCGCGTCGTATTGAATCCGACCGATCGTCAGCACTTCCATCGCAAAAATGGCGCCGGTAACCGGCGTGCCAAACACGGAGCCGAAGCCGGCCGCGACACCGGACATCAGCAAGACGCGCATCGTTGCGGGCTGGATTTTGAACAAACGGCCAAACGCACTCGCAATTGAGCCGCCCATTTGCACCGCCGTTCCTTCGCGTCCAGCTGATCCGCCAAATAAATGCGTAATCAACGTGCCCAGCAACACGAGTGGTGCCATGCGCGAGGGAACGCCGCCGCCTGGCTCGTGGATTTCGTCCATGATCAGGTTGTTGCCGCGCTCCACGGATCGGCCAATCCAGTGATAAATGAATCCAAGGACAAGCCCGGCAAGCGGCAGCAGAAACAATAGCCATTCATGTTCCCACCGGAGATGCGTCACGCGATCCAGGCTCCACAAGAAGAACGCACTTGCCGAGCCCGCGACAATGGCCGGTGGAATGATCAGTGCCGACCATTTCACTAACTGGACGACGCTTCGGCCATGCTGCCGGATATCGAGGACGTTCTTCATGGAATTGAATCTTCAGCAACTGAATTCGAAAGAGTGGATCGGAAGTGTGAATGAGAAAAGCGGTTTATCGCTCGCTTCGGACTGATAGAAAATTTGGGCATAATGAATCTACTACACAGTTCGTGTTAGTAGGTGTCATTAGCTCTGAACGTCAGGCGGTTTTCTCGCAGATCGAGACGGCAGACCCCATTGCCTGCCAAAGTTCTACGCCAATGCATTTCGAGGCGCAAGTGTTTTGGTCCGTCCTGAGGAGAGGTTGGGCAAAGGCAAGACCGCCTGTGAACGGTTGACGTGCGTTATGACTCTGATCGCGGGAAAAGATAGTGGTTCAGGTGGTCAAAAATAGCCATTTGTTGTAAGTCTATGATTTACAGGGCTGTGGCAACGGGAATAAATTTTTAGTTGGTGCAAACCACTTTGGAATTGGGTCCTAAAGTTTTTTTCTAAGCGTATCCATTCCGGAATCGGCAACTAAAGATTTTTTGCTGGCGTTTCCATTCCGGAACCGCCGTCAAAAAATTTTTGGACGGCGTCCCCATGTTGGGAATGGGAAGAAAAAATTTTTGGAAGGCAGTTCCATTCCGGGATTGCTGACTAAAAATTTTTAGCTGCCGTCCCCATGTTGGAACTACCGACTAAAAATTTATTCCGTCCGTTCCCACTTCGGAATCGACAGCTAAAAACTTTTAGTTGGCGATTCCATTTCGGTTTTAGGCACTTTTTTCCGAGCGGAGCCGAAAACAAACGCACAAGCCCGGTGAGATACGGATTTTGTCCGAAAACAGTTCGAGTCTCGGGCGGCGCTACCAAAAGCATCGAAGTTCGGGACAGCGCGGAACAGTTTGCTGATGTGCACCACCACGTTGAGTCGGTCTTCTGTAAATCCGCCTCGTTACCTCGGCGGCTACAGGGTTCTAGACGTTAAAAGAAACGGTAAGGTGGTTTTGCGTTGGCTTCGCGGAGGAGAATGAGCGCCAACTCGAGTGCATGGTAATCACCCCACATGGATGATTCTCCACAAGGAATCTTGTGTCCGGCAGGAATGTAATCCCAACCATTCGGCCGATGGTAAACGGAATGCAGCAGAATACCTTCATGTTTCGAGTCGAATGAAAGGTAGGGCTCGGCAAACAGATTTTTCGCGATGGTGAGGCCGGCCTGGAGATACTTTTTGCCGAGGCTCTGCCGTTTCGTCTGGTTGAAATACTTACCCAAGCGGATTAGACCCTGCGCTGAAATGGCAGCGGCAGAACTGTCGACAGGTTCGTGTTCGTTGAATGGATCAGCTGGCCTCGAAAGATAATCACCCAGCTTCGCCAGTCCCGGGGCGCCGGTATCCCAGTAGGGGATGCCATCCGTTGGTGTGTCGCTCAACCAGAAATCGGCGACGACAGTGGCAACTTCTTCAAAACGTTTCAGCGTCGCAGTTTTTTTGAAACTCGCCGGAAACTCTTTCTCCGACAGCGTGGAAAGAAACTCGAGTTGCTCGGGATAGCCGCACAGGAGCCAGGCCTGACCGCGGGTCCATGTCGAAAACGGTGAGAAACCCTGCTGTGAACTGGGACAACGATAACTGCCGTCGTTCAGATTGAAGATGCTTTCGTGGACGACGCGTCCGCGAACGTCATAAATGTCCCGACCTTTGCCGAAGTAAACGTTGTAACGCGCGGTTGTTTCCGAATGCTGGAGCAGGCGTTCGAGGAGATTAATTTTCGCGTCGCGTTCACCCATGAGGCGATGACCCAATTTGTGGCTGACGGCAAGGGCACGCAGGGAACGAATCGTGTCGCTGAACAAAGAGTGCGGGCCGTTGAAAGAATAGATGTATCCGAGTTCAGGGGTGATTTGCGTCCACCGCGAAGCCTGCACTGCCCCCGTCATTTTCAGCGCGAGTTCATAAAAATTCTTCTCCCATTCGTTCGCGGGAATTTTTCCTTCGTTGAGAAGGCGCAGCAGATTTCCGTAGGTGCTGACGTTGTTGAAGCCGTGGTCATGCACGCCAATGTGGCTGACGTGTGGCGCCATGTGTTCCAACGTCGCGTTGCGGCCGATTTCGAGGAACGACTTTTCGCCCGTTGCATCGAATTGCAGAATGGCGGAACCAAATTGAAACCCTTGCGTCCACTCGGTCCATCCGCGCGCAGTGTATTTGCCTTTGACGGTGAAAACAGGTGAGCCTGTTTTGACATCCCAGCGTCGATTCAGCTGACGAATTTTTCCGGCTGCGAGTGAGAAGACAGTTTCAGCCAGAGGCGCAAGTTTCTTTGCACTGAGGGAGCCATCGATTTGCAACATAGGATTTTAAAGACGTCGTAAGTGGAAGCCGCCATCAACGGAAATCACTTCGCCGGTAGAGAAGGGGAAGTATCCGAGTAACAGAGATTGAACGGCAAGGCCAATATCTTCGGGTTTACCCCAGCGATTTTGTGGAACGAGCCCTTCGGCGATGAGCTTATCGTATTTCTCCTTCACGCCCGAGGTCATGTCTGTCTCCATGATGCCGGGACGAATTTCGAACACCTGCACGCCGTCATTGGCAAGGCGCGTGGCCCACAGTTGCGTGGCCATCGCGAGACCTGCTTTTGAAAGGCAATACTCTGCGCGGTTGATCGAAGCGGTATCGGCGGAAATGGATGTGATAAAGATCAGTTTGTAGCCGCCTTTCAAAACGCTTTGGTTTTTATTACGGAGCCAGTGACGTGCGGCAAGTTGCGAGAGAAAGAACGGGCCTTTGAGATTCACGTTCAGCACTTCATCGTAGCTCTCCTCGCCGGTTTCGGTGATATCGGCGCGAACACGTGGCGCCATTCCGGCGTTGTTGATAAGGGCATCGAGGCGACCCAGTTTACTGATTGTTTCGGAGAAGAACCTTTGTCGGTCCTGAGCGGAAGCCAGGTTGCCTTGGACGATGCAAAAGTTTTGTGAGGGGGCCTTCGCAGCCTTTTGACAGAGCGACAATGTTTCGGTCGCCGCGGCTTCGTTGCCGCTATAGTGAATCGCTACATTAAAGCCGGCCTGCGCGCAAGCGATGGCAATGCCACGACCCAATCCACGACTGGCACCGGTCACGAGGACAACTGCATTGGAACTCATCGGCAGCGACGCTACAAAAAGTCACTGGTGATGGAAAAGAAAAAGCGCGGCTCTGAGGAGAGCCGCGCTTTATGAAAAATAAATGTTAGTGAACGAGCGACACTGGTTCGCAACGTCTCGCTTTTGGTTGAACATCAGGAACAGCAGGACCGCGCGCCTGGTTGAAGGTGACTTTCGAGCGCAGGATCAACGTGCCGAGAACGAGATCAGCAAAGGGCAACACGACGTTAAAATTCTTGTGCATATAGCGGTGATGCAACAAGTGATGGCCATTCAGGCGAAAGAAAATGCCAGATCGTTCTACGTGGCGTTTCTTCGGCAAGTGCATGCACCAGTGCATGTATTCGTAAGCGCCATAATAAAGTGTGCACGCAATGGTGGCACCGCACAGCATTCCCCACTTTTCGAAAACGATACCCGCGATAATGAACGGCGCAGCGCAACAGGCAACGAGAACCGGGCCGTTCCACCATGCCATGGGGATGGTGTGTTTATCCTTCTCTTCAATGAGATGATAAGTGTGATCGGCGCGGAAAATCTTATGGTGAATCAGCGTGTGTCGTTCGAAAGGATATCGCCACGGGCCAACCGGACGATGCATTGCAAATCGATGTAAAGTCCACTCGAAGAAGGAGGCGAACATTGTTCCAAAGACAACGCCCAGGGCCATCCAGAAAAAGAATGCAGCCATGATTTTGGGGAACGCAGGTTAACGCAGACGGTAGGTAATCCGACCTTTGGTCAGGTCATAAGGAGACATTTCCATTCTCACACGATCGCCTGCCGTGAGGCGCACGAAGTGTTTCCTCATTTTTCCGGAGATGTGTGCGAGGACTTCGTGCTTATTATCGAGAACAACACGAAACATTGTTCCCGGCAGGACAGTGCTAATGGTTCCTTCAACTTCAAGGCATTGTTCCGTACTCATGTATTCCGATTAGATTCTGCGCTTTCTTTAAGGTTAAGATATTCTATTTAATAAAAAACAGGCGGAAGTCAAGAAGATGACTTCCGCCTGGGTAAGGCTAAATTCTGATTAACGGCGTGTAAATTCGCGACGTCCACCGCCACCTCCACGATCACCACGGTCGCGTCCGCCACCGCCGCCACCGCCGCCACGGCCACCGCCGCCGTAACCACCACCACCGCCGCCGCCACCGCGTTCTTCGCGAGGACGTGCTTCATTCACGGCGATATCACGGCCTTGAATGTTTTTGCCGTTCAAGTTTTGGATTGCGGCCTGGGCAGCTTCAGGAGTCGCCATTGTGACGAACGCAAAACCGCGGGAGCGGCCGCTCATCCTGTCGGTGACGAGGTTAACATCGGTAACTGGACCAATAGACGCAAACAAGTCCTGAAGGTCGTTTTCTGTGGTGTCGAAGGAAAGATTCCCGACAAACAATTTCGTGTTCATGATGATTCTTACTGACGTTCTACTGACTGGATTTCGTTAGATCTTGCTTTCCTGGACTGTTCCCGGACGCCGGGTTTCAAATCATTCACTGAACTCGAGTTCATTTGACGATTCACCATGCCCGATGGAGCCAACAATGAATCTAAACTACGGATGAACCTGACACTATTCAGGACAAAGACAAGGGGGAAAGTGGCGTTTCCTCCAAAATCAGCTTCGGCCCGATAAGCAGCGTAGGGAAGCGATTAAACGTAGTGAGCAGAGGGGTAGAGAAGGTTAATTGCGATCAGTTGCAATGGGGGAAAAATGACCCCGAAAATCTTCCACGCGACGAACATGCCGAACATGTTTATGCCAGGACTCCTCAGAAAATCCCAATATTTGTCGGCGCCTTCGTCGGAGAGAAACAGCAACGGGAGGCTGCTGCCGTCGAGCGGCGGGAAGGGGATCAGATTAAAAAGGAATAACACCAAATTCAGTGAGAAACCAATGCTCAACAGAATGGCGAACAGGTTTGGAAGTCCTTCGCGGGTTGCAGCGACAATCTGATGATCATGACTGATTCTCTCCGGTGCATAGAAAAGGCCGCACGCGATTCCGATATGGATGAGGACCGCGCAGATCAGGAGTAACGCGAGATTCGATAACGGCCCTGCGGCAGCCATAAGCCCGGCGCGTTTTGGATGTCGAGCTGCCCAGTGCGGATCATACGGCGCGCTGGCCCATCCAATCATCCAGCCGCCGAGGAAATAGGAGAGTATCGGGACGATAACCATTCCAAACGGCTCGCGCTTGATGTGCGGCATAGGATCCAGAGTGACTTGTCCGCCGCGATGGGCGGTGTCGTCACCGAGTTTCAATGCCGCCCAGGCGTGGCTCGCCTCATGGACAGTCGTAGAGAAAAGGAAAACGAGATACCACGCTGTCCCATCAAATAACGAAATATCAGGACCCATCGTGGAAATTACGCTGACTCGCCTTTGCTGAAAATCTTCTTAATGAAGGCGCCAATGGCAACTACTCCAACGATAATCAATTTTTTGGCGGCCAACAGCCCCACCCAGAGCATTTTGAAAAAACCAGCTTTTGCCGCAACACCTCCCGCAACAAGTGCGGCGAGTCCGTATGCTGCCACTTTATCGGTTTTCCCGTCGAAATCGGCGTAACGATTACCTTCTTTGAAGTCAACCATCGCCACGATTTCCGGCGTATGCTCCTCAATCATCTTTAGATCTGTCATCGAGGCGACTGCATTAAGGACGAGAACGCCGCGGCGTCCCAGAACACGAATGTTGTAGTTCAAGGTATGTTCCTTTGAATCGGCAAATCGAAGTTCTTTAGCCCAATACATTTTGTGCGTCGTTTTGTCATACCTCGGCGGCGTCGCCCAACCGATCAGTTCGATTTCAGGATAACCCGCTTTGTGACGTTCTTCGTTACTGTCCTTCGCGGACTCTTTCATTTCCTTGAGCAGCTTCGTGTAATCGATCTTGTCGGCGTCCGAGTCTTTCACGTAACCGTCTTCGGAATAAGTAATGATAACGCCCCAGCACTGCTCGTCGAATGCGCTGACGTTCGCCGGCAAAAGCATTCCAAGCGGCTTCTCACTTTCGGGATTACCCCAGAATTTTGTAATTACCGTTTCGGCATCGTCCGGCCCCAGAAAACGAAACTGTTCAGGGACATTGAGCTTCGCCAAGTCGCCCTTAAGATGTATCTCACCCTTTTGGTAATTCAGCTTTGATTCGATCTGTTTGAGTTTGGCGAGAATTTTGTCTTCCTCTTTGTCTTTCTGCGCATGCAAAGCCAGACATGGGATGACGAAAGCGAGAAGTAGAAGTCGTTTCATGAGATAAGCCATTTGTTGTAAAACAGAGCCGAATCCGCGCCCATTGTGCCTTCTTTTACGAGCTACTGTCAAACAAAGGCAATGGCGCCGAAAGGTTGAATTTTGTGCCTGGAGCGAGGAAGTTGCTATAAGGCAGCGGTTGATTTTTGCTGTTTCTCAGCCGCGAACGTCCTCTCGAAGACCGAACAGCGAACAGAGGGACGGCCTTGTCCACGCGAGAGCGTGGACTTTTCTTTTCGACGATCAAAGCGAGCTTGAGCCACTATGAAGGCTTGTTTTACGATGCGCTGATGCCAAAAGCCAAACAACCGGATGGATTGCTCGAAGGCGCGCGTGTTTATCTATCAGGCCCGATGGACTTCGTTGCATCTCGAGCGACCGAAAAACAATTCGGATGGCGCAACCGTGTCAGTCAGTTTTTGCAAGCGAAGGGAGTAACGGTTTTTGATCCCTGGTTCAAACCAGACGTTCGTGGCCTTCATGAATATGGACGCGAAGATATTAAAAGCGGCGACAAGATTAAGGAACGCTGGACCTACGCTGAGGGCAAGAAAGGAGCAAAGGCACGTGCGTGGTGTGCACGCCGGTTTTGGGAGACCTTGCACATCGACTTAAGAATGGTGGATACGAGTGACTTCACGATCTCGTATTGCCCGACAAACATCTATAGCGTCGGTACGCCGCACGAAATTATAATGACGACCTTGCAGCACAAACCGGTGTTGTTCGTCAGTCCGCCGATCCAGTTCCCGACGCTTCACGAATTACGCAAGCACCTCAAGAACGATGCTCGCGGTTCAGAATTGCTAAGACAGTTGGAGCAGGAGATTCCAATTAAGGAGAATCCACGAGGTATTCCCAGCGCGTGGTATATGCCCATCGTAGGCGGCGACAGTTTCTTCGACGGTTTTGGTTTTAAAAAGTATCGCAAAAAGTTTGGATGGGATACCGATATTCTGCTGGACCGACACGAGGAGATTTTCCCACCGAAACGGCCGCTGTTGCCGTTCATCGAAAAGTTAAATCAACGACTTCCGAAAAAGTGGGATGATAAGCTGGGCCGTTTTGTCGAAAACGATGACTGGTTGCTTTGGGATTTCCACGTGAAGCACATCCGTGGCAAACACGTTGAAGCGCAGCGCAAGTAACTATTCAACGAAAAAGAATTCGTTGCTGCTGAATAGCACTCGGGCGTAGCTCGCCAGCGCAGCGCGAGCCTGTTGGTCGACGGGCAGTTTTGTTTTGCGTAATTCGCCGCGGACTTTTCGCAGGTAGGTCATTCCCTCGGCAATCTCATCCCTCTTTGCGTCACGACCGAAGAGTAATTGGAACGCGTAGTCAATGCGCTCTTTCTGTTCGAACGTAGCGAGTCCAATACGAACCGCAAATTTGTCGGCGAGATCGAATAGGTAGGGACTATTCATCATCGTCAAAGCTTGAATTGGCGTTGTACTGATTGGACGATCACCAGTAATAGCGTTTGGGTCCGCGCCGTCGAAGATTTCAAGGAACGGCTGTTTACGAATGCGTTGCTGCATTAGGTACACGCTCCGTCGATTGGTTGGATAATCAGCAATGAATGGCTTGTGCTGCGAATATCGCCACTCGTTCTCGGGGGGAAAGGGATGTTCCGCGCCCATCGTTGGATCGAGAGTGCCGCTCAAGATGAGGAGTGAATCCCGGATTTCTTCCGCAGACAAACGACGTCGATTAAAACGCCACAGCATCGCGTTATCGGGATCTATAGCATTGTTTTTTGGATTGTCGGCAGTTGAAAGTTGGTAGACCCGCGACAGCATGATGGCACGGTGCATTTTTTTAAACGATGAACCGTTTCGAACGAATTCTGTCGCAAGAAAATCCAGCAACTCTGGATTGGACGGCATCTTGCCGCGGGCACCAAAGTCATTTGGCGTTTCAACAATTCCTTTGCCGAAATGGAACTGCCAGATTCGATTTGCAATCACGCGGGCGGTAAGGGGATTTTGCGGATCTGTGATCCAGGTTGCGAGCTGAAGTCGGCCGCTGCCTTTCTCGTCCGCTGGAAGTTTTTGTCCGCCAAGAATTGTCAGGAAACCGCGAGGCGCTTCGTCGCCCAGATTATATGGAACGCCCTTCTTTTGAATTTTGGAGTTGGAAGATTTTCCTTCGCTCACCGCGTACGCCTTTGTCACGTCGGGTGGATCCGCTTCAAGCTTCTTTTGCTTACTTCGAGCGTCCTCGAGCGCTGCCTTAACTTCCTTCAAACGGTCGCGGAGTTTTTGTTCATCTTCATCGAGTTTGTCCTTTGCATCGGAGTTCTTTTTTTCCTCGGCTTCTTCTTTTGCAAGCTTTCCAGCGAGTTCGCGCTTTTCATCACTGAGCTTTTCAATTTCATCGTCGAGTTGTGCCAGTTCCGCCTGGTAATGAGCGACAGCATCGACGTTCGTGCCGGAAACGAGTGGAACAAAATCTTTTGGATGACGGTAAACCTCGGTCCCAGGAAATGCGTATTTCGTACTCTCGAAGATGCCATAGAGCGAGTAGTAATCTTTGGTGGGAATCGGATCGAATTTATGATCGTGGCAACGCGCACAGCTGATGCTCAGGCCGAGCATACCTTTGCCAACATTATCAATCGTATCTTCAATCGTTAGATGAAACTCATTGGCTCGTGAGCCGAAACGTCGGGAGATCGCGAGATAACCAGTTGCAATGATGTTGCGGAACTTCTCCTCATCGGTGCGGGCTGGCAGCAAGTCGCCGGCGAGTTGTTCTCGCAAGAACTCGTCGTATGGGATATCCGCATTAAATGCATTGATGACATAATTTCGATATTTGTACGCATCCGGGACTGGAAAATCGGAATTACAGCCGGAGGTATCGGCATAACGAACAATGTCCAGCCAATGACGACCCCAATGTTCGCCGTATCGTGCTGAAGCGAGCAGACGGTCGACGACTTTTTCAAAAGCGTTCGGTGATTTGTCGTCGAGAAACGCTTTAGCCTCTTCAGGCGTTGGCGGCATACCGGTGAGATCATACGTCGCACGCCGAATCAATGTCCGCTTATCCGTTCCAGGATTCGGGATAAGATTGCGCTGTTCAAGCTTTGCAAGGACGAAACGATCTATGGAATTGAACGGCCACTTTGTATCCTTGACCGGCGGGACTTCCGGGCGTTTAACCGGCTGGAATGACCAGAACTTTCTCGCCTCTTCCCAGTTGTAAGCTCCGTAAGCAGAATTGGTCGCAGTCGACTTTCGAGGATCCGGTGCTCCCATCTTGATCCAAATTTCGAAATTTTTTATATCATGCGCGGTGAGTTGTTCTTTTGGAGGCATCTGCAAGTCTGGATCAGTCCATCGGATTGCTTTTACCAGAAGGCTCTTCTCTACATTAAATGGAACGATGGCGGCGCCCGAATCGCCACCTTTCAGCATCGCTTCTTTCGAATCAAGACGCAGGTTGCCTTTGAGCTTTTGGCTTTCGGTGCTGTGACATTTGAAGCATTTGTCTGTCAGAACCGGCCGAATGTTTTTTTCAAAAAAGTCGAATCCTTCGCGGGGCAGTTCTTTCGTTTCGCCGAGCGTGGCGTGTACGAACAATCCAAAAAATAAAAGCGCTATTATCTGTTTCGGCGAAAACATCAGTACGTGAGACTTGGGCTGATCAAATCAGGTTACCAGTGTGAGACGAAAGTAGTTCCGATGCGATTCGAAACTTTGAGCGGATGAATCTTATCGAACTTCAGCGAATGACTCGGTGGCACTTTTCGGCTTTAACGCGAGTTCGAGTCCTTCGCGTGCGGCTTCGATAATCAAATTGCTGTTGTAGCGTGCAGCAACGGAGCGGGCGAGGGCGACGAGACGGGAAATCTGTTCATCATTGTGCGCCGGGTCGTGATGAAACAGGAACATTCTTTTCACATTCGCCTTCATCGCGAGCCGAACGGAATCTTCGACGCAACTATGCCCCCAGCCAACGTGAGATTTGTATTCCTCTCCGTCGTATTGTGAATCGATAATGAGGACTTCGGCGTCGCGGACGAATTCGATGAGCTTGAGATCCTGTTCGCGCGCAAATTCTTTATCGCTCTCCGCCTTGGCCGAGGCATTGCTTTGACGTTGTGGTTGGTAAAGCTCAATGTCGGGCAAATAGCAGACGGAACCGCCGGAAGTATGCAGTCGGTAGCCAGCGCAAATTCCGGGATGATTGAGCAATTGCGCTTCGACACGGATTTTTCCGACGGAAAACTCAAGGTCTTTGAGTTCCTGAATGACGATATTGCCGGGCATCTGCCGCAAAGTGATAGGGAAGTACGGACTTTCCATTTGCGAGGACAAGGTGCTTTCCAGTCCTTGTCGCGCACCTTCATAGCCAAGCATCCGGATCTGGTTCTTCGCCTGATAAGCCGGAATGAAAAATGGAAAACCCTGAATATGGTCCCAATGTGTATGCGTAATCAGGATCGTCAGATTCATTGGTCTGTCACCGAACTCGGAGTTGAGAGTGACGCCTAACGGACGGATGCCGGTGCCCGCGTCGAGGATGATGATTTCGCCATCGGCGCGGATCTCTACGCACGGGGTGTTGCCGCCGTAAAACACTGTGTCCTTGCCTGGCGTTGGAATGGAACCGCGGACACCCCAAAATTTCAGCCTTGCTGTCTCGGATCGTGGCTTTTCCTTTTTTGTAGACGGTGCCTGATCCTTACCGTTCGTCGTCGCAGATCCTGTGATGCGATCCAAAAGGCGCGACAAGTCACTCGGAACAATTGGTTTAAGAAGATACTCGTCGGCGCCAGCCTCAAAGGCGATGACGCGATCAGTTGCGTAGGCGCTACCGGTCGTGA
>CBHWET010000098.1:0-14202 GCA_966112985.1 uncultured bacterium
TTGCCTGATGCGGGTTATGGAAACCCCGCTCGACAAAAAAACATTCCTGATTACGTTAGCGACAAATATGACCGACCCGCGCTACAGCAAACTGGCGAAGTTATTGATCGAATATTCCGCTCGCTTGAAAAAAGGAGAGCACGTCCTGTGCGACCTTATCGATGTTCCGGACGAGTTCTCCGTGGAATTAATGCGGGCGGCGCGAAAGGTGGGCGCGATCCCGATTGTCGAAGTGCGCCACACGCGGGTCAGCCGCGAGGTCATGCGCGGAACGGATGCGAAACACGCGGCGCTGGTTCGCGACATCGAGATGTTCCGGATGAAGAAGATGCAGGCGTACATCGCCATCCGCGGCAGTGCCAACGCCAGCGAAACTTCCGATGTTCCTTCCGATCTGATGGCGCTTTATTCCAAGACCCTGCGACCAGTACTCGACTATCGCGTCAACAAGACACGTTGGTGCGTGCTTCGTTGGCCGACGCCCAGTATGGCGCAGTCGGCGAGCATGAGTACGGAGGCGTTTGAGAATTTGTACTTCGACGTCTGCACGATGGACTACGCGAAGATGGCGAAGGCGATGATCCCGCTGCAGAAACGCATGCGCAAAGCCGACCGCGTGCATCTCGTCGGCCCTGGAACCGACCTCACCTTCAGCAAGAAGGGCATTAACGCTATCCTCTGCGAAGGCCTGCGCAATATCCCGGACGGCGAAGTGTTTTCCTGCCCGGTGAAAACTTCCGTGAACGGACAGATCACATTCAACACGCCGACAATCTATTCAGGCACCAAGTTCGAAAACGTCCGGCTTGAGTTCAAAGACGGCAAAATCATCAACGCAACATCGAACAACACGAAGCGCCTTAACGAGATTTTGGATACGGATGCTGGAGCCCGTTACATTGGCGAATTTTCACTCGGGTTCAATCCGTACATCCTGAATCCGATGTGCGACATCCTGTTCGACGAAAAAATCGCTGGCTCGCTGCATTTTACACCGGGACAGGCTTATGAAGTGGCTGATAATGGCAATCGTTCGGCCGTCCATTGGGATATGGTGTTGATCCAAAGACCAGAATGGGGCGGGGGAGAGGTTTGGTTCGACAACGAACTGATCCGTAAGGATGGCATGTTCATTCCCAAAGACCTCAAGCCGTTGAATCCCGAAAACCTGAAGTAGAATCTAAAAAAGCAACAGGCCCGGAGATCCTCCGGGCCTGTTCGCGTACGAAAACTGGGTTTCTTATCCCTTCAGGATGCTCAAGAACTGCTTCATGGCCGGCGAAAGCACCTTGTTCTTCTTATAAATCGCGGCGAGTGGACGATAGAGGTCCAGGCCTTCGATCTTCACTTCTGCTAAAGTCTGCTTCGCTACTTCTTGAGTGATCGTGCCCTGCGGAACGATAGCAATGCCGGCTTCGATTTCCACAGCGCGCTTTACGGTTTCGATGTTGTCGAATTCCATCACGGTCTGAACTTCGACGCCATCATCCTTCAAAATCCGGTCGATTGCCTTGCGTGTCGGGATATCAGGCTCGAAGGCGATAAACTTTTGTCCTGACAACTGGTTCAGTTTGATCGTCTTGTGTTTCGCAAGCGGATGATTTGGATGGCAGATCAGGACCAGGATGTCTTTGCGGAGAGCAATGACTTCAAGTTTCGGGTCCTTTGTTGGATAAGCAACGAGACCGAGGTCGACAACGTTGCCGAGCACATCTTCGTAAACCTGGTTGGCGCGGCGATACTCAACATGGACATTTACGGTCGGAAATGCCTTCAAAAACTTCTTCAGGTACGGTGGCAGGTCGTGCAAACCGATGGAATAGATCGTCGCTACCCGAATCGTCCCGGAAATGATGTCCTTGATCTCCTGTAACTGGCTATGAAGCGAGTCGTACGTCTGGATGATTTGCTTGCTATACTCGTAAAGAACCTGTCCCTCGCGGGTCAGACGGAACTTCTTTTTGCTGCGTTCGATAAGCAATGACTTGAACTGCCTTTCGAGCGAGCTGATCTGTTGGCTGACTGCAGATTGAGTGATCGAGTTGATCTGCGCTGCCTTCGTGAAACTTTCGGTTTCGGCGAGGTCGCAAAAGACTTTTAAGCTTTCAATTTGCATACTGGGGTTCTAAACGCAAACGTTAGGATTGATTCAAAAAACTTTTACAAAGTCAACAGAATCAAGAAATTAGCTCAGCGTTTGCTTTACCTTGCGTAACAACTCCTGACTGGTGAACGGCTTTTGGAGATAACTGCTCTCCTCGTCCGCCATCTGTCCACGAACATACCCGCTCGTGCACAAAATTCGCATTTCGGGCGATACTTCCCGGATATGTTCGATCAGTTCTCTGCCACTCATGTGTGGCATGACGAGATCTGTAATAACCAGGTCTATAGGGTCGCCGTTCTGCAGAATTTCCAGCGCACGCTGGCCACTGTTGGCCGTCAGAACCTGGTAACCAAACGACGACAAAACAGCCTGTCCCATCGTCAGGAGCAGATCCTCGTCATCGACCATGAGAATGGTTTCGACACCAAAAAGTTCGTTGGGATCGACGGTTCGCTCTTGTTTGACGTAGCGTTTAGTGGCGGGCAGATAAATGCGGGCGGAAGCGCCGAGGCCGGGTTCGCTTGAGATCGCAATTCCGCCGCCGTGATTCGTAATGATACCGTAGGCGAAGGCCAGACCGAGTCCCCGATGCGGTTTCGATTTCGTCGTGAAAAAAGGCTCAAAAATCCGGGGCAGTACTTCAGCTGGAATTCCAGCACCGTTATCGGATATTTCAATGCAGACGTAGGTGCCTGGCGAAAGTTTTACCGTCCGGTCCTGCGTCGGTTCGGCGAGTTCAAGATTCCGCGTTTCGACGGTGATGTGGCCCCTTTCGTCGACCGCTTCGAGCGCGTTTTCCAAAACTTTTACCAGGGCCTGTTGCAGTTTAGCCTCGTCGAATTTTGCGGTGAACAGTTTCGGTTCAAGGTGCAATATCCACTCCAGCCCTGCGAGTTCCGGCTTTTGAAAGAGCTCAATTATTCGCTGCAGAAGCTCATTCAGATTTCCACTCGTTTGCGCTTTTGCATCCTTTTCCTGCCGACTGAATGCCGCAAGGTCAGCCGCGATCTCCGCCGCTTTCGATGCAGATTTTTCAATTTCGACGAGTGACGTTCGCCACGGGTGGTCCGAATCGGCTTTACTGAGCAGCAGGGAGGCGTGACCGAGAACGCTGGTCAGGGCATTGTTGAAGTCCAACGCAACCGTTCGCGCCAATTGCAACGCACAATCCAGCTTCTGCTTGTGAGCCAGATTGGCGTCGAAGGCACCGGTCTCGGGTTTGGACGGAACGACGTCGGAGAGCAGCTGAAAAAGAAAATGGCGTGTGCCATCCGACGAGACTGGCGAAATCAATGTCCTGTAGGCTGCATCGCCCGTCTTCGCCTTAAATTTCAAAAGCATCGACGATCCCACGTTGCGATCCGGGCTGGCCAGGAACTTTGCTGCGGGCATTTCGTTCTCAACAGACCAGATCGTTGAAAACGGCGTCGATTGAGTCTTTATGGCAGGACCGAAAATTCCAACGGCGGCTTTGTTGGAATGGCGGATCATCCCCGTCTCTTCGACGAGAAGTGCAGGCCAATCAGAATTTTCGAATGGGAACGACTCCATCATTTATTGCAGAATGCAATAAACCATAATATCCAAGAACGCCCTAATCTCAAGCACTTGGAAAAACGAATGCGCCGGGCAGTAATTCTTTCACCGTAAATTCCTTAATAGCACTGGGGTGTTTGCTATCACTAATCCACACAAGGGCATCTGGCGCGTATTCCGCCAACAATTGCCGACAGGCGCCGCACGGCATCGCACCGCCGTCACATCGTGCAACGACAGCGATCGCGTAAAACTTCTTTTTCCCCATGGTGAGGGCATTAAATAAGGCCACCCGTTCGGCGCAGCACGTCAGGCCATAGCTGGCACTCTCAACATTTGCACCCGTGAAAATTTTACCGTCGGAGGTCAGCAGGGCGGCGCCCACTTTAAAATTCGAATAAGGCGCGCACGCCTTCTCGCGTGCTTTCAGCGCCATCTTCACGAGCCCGTTCTTCTTAACCTTTGGCATATAATTCGCAGAAAGTCCGGAGGAACTCGCCGATTTTGGTCTTCTGCTGTTCTGCCATCGCAAGCACTTCCTGGTGCGATAGCGCGCTCTTGCCCAGGCCAGCGGCAAGGTTGGTAATGCACGATAAGCCAGCAACCCTCAAACCGCATTGGCGTGCGACGATTGCTTCCGGCACCGTGCTCATTCCAACGGCATCGGCACCAAGCATTCCGTAAGCCTTGATTTCTGCTGGTGTTTCGTAGCTCGGTCCGGCGACCGCGAGGTAAACGCCGCGGTCCGCACGCATCTTGTTTTTCTTGGCGGCTTGAACGAGATAATCTTCGAGTTTTTCATCGTACACCCGCGTCAAATCAACAAACCGTGGAAGCCCATACAGTCCTGGTCCGCGCAGCGGGTTGACGCCCATGAAATTAATGTGATCACGAATGATCATCAGGTCACCGGGTTTAAATTTTTTGCTCACGCCACCAGCGGCATTGGTGAGGAGCACGGAACGAATTCCCAGTTCAGCGAGTACACGGATTGGAAAGGTAACCTTCTCCATATCGTGTCCTTCGTAAAAGTGCGTTCTGCCTTTTAATACGAGGACAGACGTCCCTCCAAGCGTTCCCATCACCACTTTGCCGGCATGGCCCGTGACACCAACCGAAACGAAACCGGGTAACTGCCCGTAGGAGATTTCCAGATCGACCTTCATGTGGGTGAGGGCGTGCTGAAATCCGCTGCCAAGGATCATGGCCAGCGTCGGGCGTAAAGTACTCTGTTTGCGCAGCAGGGCGGCGGTTGTTTTTGCGTTGGGACTCGAATGCTGGATCATGTTCTCGACTCGCTTGTCATTGCTCCAAACCTGTTTTACTCTGCGCGCACTGAATTATGCAATTAAACAACGATGAAATTCGCCGCTATTCCCGTCATTTGATTCTTCCGGAGGTCGGGATGGCCGGCCAGAAGAAGATTTGCTCGACCAGCGTGCTTTGCATCGGTGCAGGTGGACTTGGTTCACCGATTGCAATGTATCTTGCCGCGGCCGGCATCGGGAAGATCGGCATCGTTGATTTTGATACCGTGGATTTCTCTAATCTTCAGCGGCAAATCATCCACGGCACTGAAGACGTTGGCCGCCCAAAAGCAGAGTCGGCCAAAGAAACCATCCACAGCATCAATCCGAACGTCGAAGTCGTTATTCATAATGCTCGTCTCAGTGCCGAAAACGCGATGGATATCATCGCCCCGTACGACATCGTCGTCGACGGTACGGATAATTTTCCGACTCGTTATCTCACGAACGACGCCTGTGTGTTGTTGAAAAAGGCAAACGTCTACGGCTCGATTTTCCGTTTTGAAGGTCAGGCGAGCGTCTTCGCCCCGCATCTCGGTGGCCCTTGCTATCGCTGTCTCTATCCGGAACCGCCTCCACCGGGGATGGTTCCGAGCTGTGCTGAAGGTGGTGTTCTCGGTGTGTTGCCCGGCATTGTCGGTTGTATTCAAGCGACAGAAATCCTGAAGCTCGCCTTGGGTAAGGGCAGTTCACTCACCGGACGTTTGATGCTCTTCAATGCTCTCGACATGAAGTTCCGTGAACTCAAGTTGCGCCGCGATCCGAAATGTCCATTGTGCGGCGATAATCCAACTATCAAGGAACTGATCGACTACGAAGTGTTCTGCGGCATTCCGACGGAACCAGTCGCCACGGGGGCGAACCCCGATGAGGTGGACGTCAAAGAAATGAAGCGCGCGCTCGATGATCCGAAGCTCGGTATCAAAGTCATCGACGTCCGTGATCCGGATGAATACCAGATCGCCCACATCAAAGGTGTGCCCCAGATTCCGCTCGGTTCCTTGCCGCAGCGTTTTACCGAACTGGATCCGAACCAAACGATTTACCTGCACTGCAAGAGCGGCAAGCGTTCGATGAAAGCCTTGGAGTTTCTGCGTCAGCAGGGATTCAAGTACGTGAAGAGCGTCAAAGGCGGAATCGAAGCCTGGTCCGACCAAATCGATCATAACGTGCCGAAATATTAAGGCGCGTGGCGGCTGCCTTTGAGGCAATTATTTAGAATCATCCGTGTAAGTTCGATCCAGGCTCTGAGCCTGCCGGACATTTGAATTTATATGCCTCAACTTTCACGCATTTTATGTGTCAGTGGATTACTTCTTGCACTAACGGGTTGCGTCAACCCATTGAATGTTGGCGAATTTGAGCGGTACACCGACGCTGGTTTGAGACTGGAGCGTCAGGGTGATTATGCCGGAGCCAGACGTTGCTTCATTCGCGCTCGCGCGGCTGCTGTAGGAGGATTTATGCCTGCCGATGCTGAGTCGTGCGCCGTCTACAACATCGCCCGTATGAACGGTATGCTCGGCTATTATGACATTGCCGAAGGCCAGCTGAAAGAGGCACTTAAGTTGGAAGAGAAGGTTTATGGAGTGGATGGCGGGCATGCCTCTATGCGCTGGTTCGAGCTTGCCCGGCTTTATTATGCCTGTGGTCGGTATCGAGAGTCTGTCGCGGCATATGAGCATGCTTTTCCACTCGCGGATGCACTTGATGCTCGAAAGTCGGATCCCGTGACTTACGCCGCTTGTCGTAAAGATTTTGCGGACGCACTCGACAAGGCAGGAGATGCTACACGAGCGAAGCAGGAGCGAGAGTTGGCGTCTTCGATCCGAGAGGAGCGCCAAGCACCCAAAACTTTGCACTATCCAACTAAGCCCCAATGATTAGTTGGACCATCGCGCTGCAACCAATGGCCTCGTCCGGCAATCGTTCGGCTTCCCCCACGCCATGCAACCGCGCTGTCTCATTCTAATTCTGGGCATTGTCATTGTCGTATCTGGTCAGGGCTGCTTCGTCTACCGCTACACCGTCACACCGCCAGTTTCGGGCATAGTGATTGATGCCGTCACCAAGTTGCCCGTCAAAGGCGCAACCGTCGGCTTCAGGGAGCATGAGGTTCAGCTTGTCACCACCGCGGTTGATGGCAGTTTTGTTTCGCGCCCCGACCACGAATGGAGGCCGTGTGTCATCATGCCTGGTGAATTTTGGCCGAGTGGTGGTTTGTTCTTCGTCGAAGCGCCGGGCTATAGACCCTACGAGCAGGAGATTATCACTAGAATGGGGCGACCGTTTACCAATGCGCAGCCAATACAGTTGCAAAGAGAGGTACCATGACGATTCAGCCAGAGAACTGCCGCCGAACACTGAGTGGATGCAGGGTTTAAACGCGATGACTATACATAGTTTCAAACAACTAAACGTGATGGTGGCCGCGTTCTTCGGAACCCTTCTGTTTACTGGATGTGTCATGAACACGCCTCCTCACGCGGATCAAACGCATCTGTGGTATAGACCCGGAACTCCCAAAGCAACATTTCGCGAAGACTATATGGCGTGTCGCCGTGAAGCCGAAAGTCAGCGCAGTTCGCTAGCCAAATACGGGGGAATGATTGGAATGATGTCTGAGAAGAACCGCCTCGAAAAAATCTTTTTCGAATGCATGACGGCGAAAGGATATTTTCTCACGAACACAACAGGTCTCACTCCTCGGCCATGAATGCGTGCGGTACCTGCGACTTTCTTACGGCCCGATCCCGTTCTTCCGACAAGTTTTCCATCAATTAACTTTTACGTGGCGTATGATGCTTCTCTTAAGAACAAGGCTTTTGATCATCAGTTGTCTCGCGCTTGTCTCCTGTTCCAAATCAAAAGAAGAGGTGACGGTTATCGAGGTTCTTCCGCTGACCGCAAGCGACGTTCGTGCTGACATTCCCTCAGTTTACCAGCCGTTCTTCAGCCCAGGTTTCGCAAAGCAAGACGTCAATACGACTCGCAGTCGCTTGCCATTCGATAGCATCTCCATCAGTCGGACGGCTTGCTTGGGGACATGTCCGGTTTACGACATGGTGCTGCACCGGGATGGCACCGCTGCCCTGAATGCGCAGGCGCACTTGCCCAAACTCGGTAAATTCATCGGCCGCACTCACCTAAACACTTATGGAAGGTTGTGTTATCTAATCGAGAACAGCCACTTCGAGGACATGAATACGATTTATCGCGCCAATTGGACCGACGATTCAACCTGTATCGTCACCGTCACAAGTGGAGCGAAAGTGAAATCGGTTTCCGACTATGGCACAGTTGGACCTATTGAGTTGTGGGCGATACAGGAGTTGCTCGACGCTGTGAAAGACGAGATCGCATGGAAACTGGCGAAATGAGAATTGATCCGGGAAGCCACCGCTTCGCGTCGAAAATCGGGAGCATTTTCAGGCCGCCCCCGTCAAATACTGGTTAACGTAGCCGCCGTGAGTCGGTTCAACGCTCGATTTAGAGATTAGCTTGGTTGCTGAGTTTCATCGAGTGATTGGCGGCAGTGAACTTTACATGAAATTTATGCCTATAATCTTTCTGATCTGTGCGCTTTTGTTGTTCGTCGAAACGTCACAGTGCGCTGATGGCCCTCGCAAAATTGTTTCGGTGGACTTCAGGGTTCCGAATGGACCCGACAATCTGGGGACGTTGTCGGTGTCCGAGCAGAGTGCATCTATCACAGTGCAGGTGCCGATCGAAAACAGACGACAAGCACCAATCGGCACAGTCGGACATCGACCTGCTCCCGACGTGAAGAAACTTGCATTGCAAGTATGGCTTCTCAAATCAGATGGCACAATAGTGACACAGAAAAGCGCAGATGGAGAAGCGGGGATGATCGCAGGCGCTGGTGCTGAGAATTGGTTCGTAATGTTTCATTTTTCAAAAGTGCCGACGACCGAAATCACAGCAATTGTCTTTCGCAAAAATGGTCAATTGTACTCACAAAACATCGCACCTGAGGACTGGAAATAGATTGCCGGTCATTCATCTTGCAACCATGTAGACCCTTGTTGGTGGAGTGGCAGCCAAAGTTATTATCCACAAATTTTCTCAACGTTGTGGTTCAGTTGCGTCGTGGCGACTTCAAACTAGCAGTTCTTTTCGGGGTTTCCCCTAGGAGGTCGTTGACTTTTCCCGGCCGAGAATCGCATTCTCCTTTCGCCCCGATAAAAAACCCCGCAACGGACACAAGAAAGGAAACGAACGGTTATGAACAAATTCCGCGTTGGTATATTGGCATTGCTATTGTCGGCTGGTTTCTCTCACGCACAAACGGTTGTTGTTTTCTCCGACGATTTCGAGAATGGCGCAACGAACTGGACGTTTGAAGGGACGTCGGATGAATCGAATCCAGAATTGAATGACGGAGGGCTCTGGCACATTTCGGCAAAGGTCCCTACGACGAACGCCGTAAACGGGACAACGTCTCCCTTCAGTGTCAGTTACGGCACGAATCATACTCTTCATTTTGGATATGAAGATCACTACGGACTTACCTTGTATAATCCGACAAATGCCGAATCGCCAACAATCGGCAACTCTGCCGTTGGAACCGCAACTTCAATCCCGATCGATCTGACGCACGTGCAAAATGCGCAGTTAACATTCCGTATGTACGAGCATTTCGATAACGGCTACTACTACTGGTGCTCCAACGGCCGCGATGTGGGTATCTGTGTCAATGGCCAATGGATGACGGGCTTCACTCGATACGCGGTTTTGCCGGACAACCAGGATGCTGACGGCTGGGAAACAGTGACTGTCGATTTGTCGGACTTTTATGGGAGTGTCATCCAGATCAAATTCGGTATCGAGGTCGGTCCGCCGATCTGGGATCCCTCGGTAGACGGCGAAATGTATTTCCCGGAACAAGACCGCGATCGCGGAGACGGTTGGTATATCAATAACGTTCTCGTTCAAGGAACACAAACGCCGTAGGACGGTGTCAGCACCCGCCGGAATTTTCGCGGAATGCGGATTCCCGAAACCCCGAGTTGGACCGATTTCCCTGAATCGGAATTCTGGAAACCGCGAGATGGACCGATTTTGCGGAATCCAAATTCTGGGAAACCGCGAGATGGACCGATTTCCCGGAATCCAAATTCTGGGAAACCGTGAGATGGACTGATTTTCCGGAATCCAAATTCTGGGAAACCGTGAGATGGACCGATTTTGCGGAATCCGAATTCTGGGAAACCGTGAGATGGACCGATTTTGCGGAATCCAAATTCTGGGAACCGCGAGTTGGACCGATTTTGCGGAATCCGAATTCTGGGAAACCGCGGGATGGACGGGTTTTCCGGAATCCGAATTCTGGGAAGCCGTGAGATGGACTGATTTTCCGGAATCCGAAATCCTGGAAACCGCTGTTGGAAGAGGATTGCTGAATCCAAAATCCTTAAATCGAGCCGCTGGAGAGGTTTTGCTGAACGCAAATTCCTCGAATCAGCTCGCGGCGGAAGTTGTTCCAGACAAAAACGGTGCTTGCCGGAATCCGGCAGGTTTTGGACGATGCGAGGCTTATGGGTGACCAACAACCTTCGATTCCGGCGTCTTCCAAATGGACGATGGAGCGTGTTTTGCCGATGTTTGCACACATGACCCGATGGAAGATCCTGTTCTTCCTCATTGGAAAGCCGCCACAACCCGCGTCGGCGATACCCGGCTTCCAATCGATCAAAGGGAGGAACAATCTCCTCAAGCATCTGGCTGCAATGTGTAAGGCCGGAATGTTGATACAAACGGAAAACCGGGCGGACCGCCGCCAATGTCTTTACTCCGTCTCGCCGGAACTACCGGTTATCCAGACAGAGCAGGGGCCCATTCTTGAGTTCGGTTATTTTTCTTTCAAATTATTCAACGCGCACTTCGGATCGATGGAGAAACCTGCGGCGAAACAGGAAGCGTCGGCTGTTGCACGACCAAAGCCAGTCATTACCGTTGAGCAGAGGCTTGCCGATCTCGAGAATCTGATTCGCCAACTGGCAGAGAAGAAATAAGACCTCGTTGGCAGGCCGACATTATAAACACATCTCCGTTCGAGATTCGGATTTTGTATCGGGTTGGCCGCGTTGGCGGATTGAAGGTTACCGGCTTTTGGTCCCTACTAACTCATAAGGAAAAATCCTAATTCGATTGCAAGGTTCCGTCCTATTATCCTAGGATGCGGATTCTATGTCCCGAACGTATTCACCTCTCGTTATTTTGTGTGCTTTTATCGCGCTGGCCAACTCGGCTTCAGCTTATACGTTTACGCGAATTGCCGGAACGAATACCGCGATCCCGAATGGCACCGGCACTTTCGTTGGCTTTAGCAACTCGCAGATTCAGCAGAGCAATATCGTTTTCTACGGGACAGGCGATTCCGGCCAAAAGGGCTTTTACCGGTGGAAAAACTCGGCGTTGGCGCGCGTCGTCGACCTGAACACCACCTTGCCGCCGAGCAACGAAGTGATCACGAATCTGCCTGACTATGATGGGCGGTTCAGTGAGGTGAATGATTATCTGTTCACGGCGTCGACGGTCGGTCGCAAAGGGCTTTATCGCTGGAACGCGTTCAATGATACCATGTCCCTGCTCGTCGATAATACTTTTGATATTCCTGGAACGAGCGAGAAGTTTTCAGCTCTGCGCAGTCTTTATCAGGTGCAACCGCCGGGCCGGACCGTGTTCGTCGGCTACAGCTCCAACTTTAACCGTGGCATTTATTTCCTCAGCGGAACGAATGTCACGACGATGATTGAGTCGCCAAACGGGATACTCCCTTCAACGAGCGCTAAATATTCTGGTGCCGACTATGGTGTCCTGCAGAGTGGCTCTGGCGGGAACATTGCGTTCCGCGCCGCGCGTAGCGACAACTCGGCGGCCGTGTATTGTTACTCGTATACGTTCGACGATACCTTCCTCATCGCGGATACCAACACGGTAGCGCCGGGTCAGACCGCGAAGTTCGTGGGATTTTCTGAACCGCCCTCACTGGATCAAGGGACGGTTGTTTTTTATGGCAGCTTTTCCGGTGGCTCCGGCCTTTATTCCGCTGGCTTTGATGGCGGCGCTTTGACGCGACTGGTCGATACGACGATGGAGGTTCCGGGAAAAACGAATCATTTTTCGGCGCTGTTTGCGGGCTATCAATACAAAGGCGGCAAACTCCTTTTCTACAGTTCTTATTTCGATGCGGATGCAGGCCGATCGATTCCGGGAATTTATCTGTTGGATGGCGGAACCATTACAAAAGTTGTGGATGGCTTCACGTCGCTGGACGGCGAAACGCCAACGAACCTTGGCCTCGGTGGGATGGATAGTTCAGGCAATATCGTCTTCAACGCCAGCTTCAGCAGCGGTAACAAAGGGGTCTACACGACATTGCCTGTGGTGGTCGTCAATCCTGTGGTGCAGTTCACGCTGACAACGAACATCGTCGGCGGCGGTTCGATCCAACTCTCGCCAGACAGCAACGATGGGAAATACGATTCGAACTCAATCGTCCAGGCCACGGCCATGGCCGCGGATGGATACGCTTTCAAAGGGTGGAGCGGCGCTCTGACTTCTATCGTGAACCCGGTGCAGTTCCAGATGAGCACGAACAAAACGTTAACGGCTACGTTCACGAATATTCCGGTGGCGGGCCAGGTGACCTTGACGACGAATGTTTCTCCTGCCGGCGCGGGAACGATTTCTGTCGATCCTCCGGGAACGTCCTTTGCGTCCAACACGGTCGTGACGCTCACGGCAACGCCCGTTGATGGAAAGATTTTCGTCCATTGGTCCGGTGCTTCGACCAGCACGAACAATCCGCTGCAGTTGACGTTGAACGGGAACAAGAGCGTGACGGCGGTGTTTACAAATGCGCCGGCGCATTATGTCCTGAGCACGAATGTGAACCCGAGCATTGGCGGCACGATTACAGTCTCTCCTGCTCCGTCGATTAATGGCTATGACGCAGGAACGGTGGTGACACTAACGGCGTCGGCGAATGCGGGATTTAAATTTGTGAAGTGGAGCGGTGCTTCGACGGTGTCGACGAATCGCATCAAGATCACGATGAGCGCGGATAAATCGGTGACGGCGATGTTCACGAACATCCCGGCGTATCAGTTGAACGTTGTTCTCTCGCCAACCAACGCGGGCACGGTGATCAAGAATCCAGTGCCGGTGAGCGGCAATACTTACTATTCCGGCACAGCAGTCACGCTGACGGCGGTGGCGAATACGGGCTACAAATTTGTGAAATGGACAGGTGGCGTCACGGGTTCGTCGAATCCGATCATTGTGAAAGTCACCACGAACAAGACGGTGACGGCAGCTTTCGCGACCGTGCCGGTGTTTACTTTAACGGCGAATGTTACGCCCGGCGGTGCGGGCGATGTCTTAGCGAATCCTGTGTCGGCGGGGAACCAGTATTCCTCCAATGCGACGGTCGTTTTGACGGCGCAGGCGAGTGGGACGAATGAGTTTGCGGCCTGGACCGGTGGAGCGTCGGGTGTCAGCAATCAGACCAGCGTGACGATGAAAAGCAACACGACCGTGACGGCGGTGTTTAACAATCCGGGCAAGCTGTATTGGCAGAGCACGAACAGTTACGTGGCGCTTTGGTTCATGGAGAACACAAACTTTGTCACATCGGGATTACTGCGCAATGGTTCGTCGATTTCGAAGGCATGGCGCCTGGCAGGCACGGTGGATTTCGACGGCGACAACAATAAAGATCTGTTATTCCAGAACAATAACGGTGCGGTGATGTTGTGGATGATGACGAACAATTTCATCGTTCGCACGCAGACGTTGAAGACAGCGCCACTCGGCATCACGCTGGTCGGGGCTGCTGCGTTCACGACGAACAGTTCGCCGGACCTGCTCTGGCAGAACAATTCGACACGGGCTTTGATGCTGTGGAATTTCAACGGAACGAATTACGTCGGCAGCCAGAACATTACCACGACGAACAGTTTGAGCGGGTGGAAGGCGATTGCTGTGGCTGACATTAATGGCGACGACCAGCCGGATGTCGTTCTGCAACACACCGACAATCGTGTGATGCTCTTGCAGATGAATGGCGCGACTGTCGCGAGCACGATTATTCTTAACAGCAACACACCGGCACCGACGGGTTGGAAAGTGGCGACCGTCGCCGATCTCAATGGCGACGGCTGGAATGACATTGTGTTCCAGATTACCGGCGGCAAGTCGGGCGTCTGGCTGATGAATGGCACGACC
>CBHWET010000099.1:0-14197 GCA_966112985.1 uncultured bacterium
TTCTGGCAAAACTTTTCCCGTCGCATTTAACGCGAGTCGTTAAGTGAAACACACAGAGACCGAAGGAGCTTAGAAACCTCCTTCAGTCGCGGGTCTGACAAACACGCTTTTGATGTTTGTGGCCGACAGCGATGTGCTTTGTGTTCGCAACGCGGGTCGGGTTTGAAGTTTGAACCGTCACAAGTTTGAAGTTCATGTCGCCTGCGGAGCTGTCAGTAAACGTACAGCAATCGGTTGTCGGCATTGCTGATACGTCAGGAGTCGAGGTGGGAAGCTGAACGCTGAACGCCAAAAGCTCCAAAGCCGATAACAAACAGAAAGAGAAAATAGTATGAAAAATGAGAAACCACGTAATCAAAATGGCGTGCTGGCTCTCCTTGCTGCAATGCATGCAGGAGCTGTTGAGCACGGTGAAACAACTGGCCTGAGTCATGTGACTGCTGCGCTGCTGCTCGCGACACGAACAGCCGCAGTGCTCGCACGCGATGCGCTGGAGTCGGGTAAACAACTGTTGCGCGAACGTCGTGACGCTCTAAGCGAAGCGATGGAAGAGGCACGGGTGTTCATTGCCTTAAGCCGAGATGTGCTGAAACCGATTTTCGGGAATCAGTACAACGAACGCTGGGCAATTACCGGCTTCGCCGGCTCGCTGGCAGTGCCGATAACGTTCGAGGATATAAATGCCTTGTTGGAATCGCTGAAGACATTCTTCGCGGCGAACCCAACGCTGGTGTTGGATCCACGTGTGACATCGGCGCAGGCACAAACGCTGTTCGAAGCTTTGTCGAATGCACGTCATGCACTCGAACTGCAACGAACGGTCGTTGATGACCTGATGACAGAACGGGACGCAAAGTTCGCGGCGGCCAGCAAAGTCATGACAAACCTGATCAGCGAGTTGGGAACTGTTCTTGAGCCGCTCGATGCCCGTTGGCTGTCGTTCGGATTGAACAAGCCTGGCGCATTGGAAACGCCCGATACAGTGACTGACGTTGTCGCGACCTTGATCGGACCGACTGCGGCTGCATTGAAATGGACGACGACCGCCCGTGCGGAATTCTATCACGTGTGGAAACGCGTCGAGGGAGTCGACGAGGACTACGTTCTCGTGGGTTCGCCTGCAGACCTCGATTTCACAATTGAGAATCTGCCGACGAACGCCCGTATCGACGTCTGCGTCTCTGCCGTTAACAACGGTGGCGAAGGACCTCGCTCCGAGGCCGTCGCCGTTCTGACGCATGCATAAGCCCTCGGTGGGACGTTAATTAAATGCCGTAACTGCAAGCCGTTCCGGGGCCTTCCCTGGAACGGCCTTTTTCTTTTAAGCCTCAGGGCAGGGGAAAGGGGGTGTACGTGGACAAAAAAATGACACTTTTGGCTCATGTTAGCGCATCGGGGTTCCGAGTACGTGCCACTGAGCGCGAAGCGTATCAAACATTGGGAAAATATGGTACTTTCCCCTACGAAATAACCTGTTTTTTTCTTGATACTGAGAACCGTTTCGTGTGTGCTACCCACCCTTGTTTTAGAAAAACCGGGAAATGAATTGCACTATGAAGAAAATCCTAGCCTCGTTGTTTGTCTCGACCGCCGTTAGTTTTACGGCGTCGGCTAACCTGAATATCACTGCCGCATCAGGCGGCACGGCTATCTCAGCCGACACCGCAGCCACCGCTCCCAGCCCAGCCTGGACCAGCCTTGGCAATATCCAACTAAAGGAAAACGGAAACAATAAAGGCGACTTTGGCGCCGGCACCGACACCCTCGTGTTGAACGCGCCTTCCGGTTTCGAATTTAACACCAACTCCGGAGCAGTAGCTTTCGCCGGTGGCAATAACATCACCGGTGCGACATTGGCAGTCAGCCCAACGTCGCTCAGTCTGTCCATCAACGTGTCCGGCGTGAACGCGAACGACACGCTGACGATCTCCGGGTTGCAAGTGCGCCCGACGCAGACGTCGCCGCTCGCTTCCGGAAACATTACCCGCGGCACCAGCACGGGTTTGGCATTCGGTGGCAATAACAACTACGGAACTTTGACGGAAGTCGCCGGCGCTCCAACTGCGTTAGCAATTCAGACGCAGCCTGGAACAAACGCCGCCGCGGTCACGCCGTTTGCTCCGCAACCGGTTGTGCGTGTCGTCGATCAGTTCGGCAATACTTCTTTGACAAACAATAGTGCAGTGATCAGTGCGACTGTGAACTCCGGCACCGGCAGCCTCGTCGGCACCACGGATGTCACGGCAGTGAACGGCGTCGCCACTTACACCGATCTCGGTGCCAATGCGAGCGGCGTGATCACGATTCTTTTCTCGAGCGGCGCTTTGACGAGCGTTGTGTCCGATCCAGTTGACGTCACCGGTCCTCCGACCGCTGCCGCCATTGTGATTCAGACGCAGCCTTCCGCCAATGCAACCGCCGGTGTTGATTTCGCTCAACAGCCGGTTCTCGTCATTAACGACCAATTTGGTGCGGCGTTCACAAACGACAACAGCACGGTTGTTACTGCGACGCGTTTCGATGGCGCCGGCACATTGCAAGGCACCACGACGGCGACGGCGGTCAACGGCGTTGTGACCTTCACGAATCTTTCGCACACGGTTGCGACGAACATCACGATTCGTTTCACCAGCGGTTTGCTCTCGAGTGCAACTTCGAGCACTATCGCGGTTGCTCCTGCTGCTGCTACAACTTTGACCTTCACGACCCAACCTTCTGGTGCGATTGCTGGTCTTCCATTTGCGACTCAGCCGGTTGTTACGGCGTATGACGCTTTTGGTAACGTCTCGGCTGTTGGCCTCGGCACCAGCTTCAATGTTACTGCCGCACTGACACTCGGTGCGGGTCCATTGAGCGGCACGACATCAGTCGACATCGGCACGTCGGCCGGAAACGGTGTGGCGGCGTTCAGCAATCTTTCTATTGCTACTGTTGATGCAACGAACCAGTTGACCGTTAGCGGCGCTGGTTTGACTGACGCCGTTAGCGCAATCTTCTCTGTTGCTCCTCAAGTTCCAGCGCAGCTCGTTATCACAACTCAACCTTCCAGCAACGCGGTTGCTGGTGTTGCGTTTGCTACGCAGCCGGTTGTTCAAGTTCGCGACTCAGCGGGCAATTTGGTTTCGAGCGATAATACGACGGTTGTTCATGTGGCGCGCGGCACGGGCAGTGGCGCTCTCTTCGGCACGGTTGACGTGACCGCAGTGAACGGTGTCGCAACTTTCACGGATCTTTCTTACAACACGGCTCAAACGATTACGTTGGTGTTCACCTCAGCTGGTTTGACGAATGCAACCTCTGACGCGATCACTGTCACGGCGGCTCCGGCCGATCGTTTGGTTTTCACCACGCAGCCTGCTGGTGGTTATGCTGGTTCTGCTTTCCTGACTCAGCCGGTTCTCGTCACGCGTGACGCGTTCGGTAACAACACTGCGGTTGGTCTCGCTTCGAACCAGGTTGTCACGGTCGCTTTGACGAGCGGCACGGGCGCTTTGATCGGCACGACCAATATTGATATCAGCACGGGTTCTGCAACGTTCACTGACCTCGGTGTGACGGCAGCAGGGCAGGGCAAAGTTATTACGGCCAGCTCCGGCAGCCTCACGAACGCTGTCAGCGCCGCATTTAACATTGGTGGCGTTGAGCCTTCCACCGCGAATGTTTCGGCTGACACATCGGTCAGTGGTTTCTCGGTTGTTCCTGACTTCACCTATTATGAAGCACAGAGCGGCGACATCGGAACGGGTATCGTTTCTCTCGCTCCTCCTGCTGGCTATGAATTCGTTCCAGGCGGCACAGGCGGTTCGGAACAAGACGCTATCATCAATAAGATCGGTGGCGGCGGCAGCACGGGTAACATCAATGGTGGTGGTAATCATCAGGTTATTCCTCTGACGGTCACTGCGACCAACATCAGCTTTACGGTCACCAGCACAAGCAGCGCTGGTAAGACCGACTCGATCACCTGGCACAACGTCCGCGTTCGCGCGCTGACCTCCAGCACGGCTGTGAGTGGTTCGATCACGAAACAAGCTGGTGCGACGTTGAGTTCGGTTGTCGACGGCACGACGAGCTTCGCTACCTTGCAAACTGTTGGTGGCGCGGTTGCTCAGTTGGTGATCCAGACGCAGCCTTCGACGAACGCCTCGGTTGGTGTTGCTTTCGCGCAGCAGCCGGTCATCGCGTTGCTCGACCAATTTGGTAATCCTTCTTCGAGCGCAGCAGTTATTACTGCAACCCGTAACCTCGGTATGGCCGACCTCCAGGGCACGACCAATATTACTGCGGTAAACGGCATCGCGACGTTCACGAATCTTTCTTACAACGTTGCCGAAGCGATTACGATTAACTTCAGCACTGGCGCTGTGACCCCGGTTACGTCTGACACGATTTACGTCGGCGCCGGCACAGCGGATCACCTGGTTTTCTCCACGCAGCCTGGCACTGGCATCGCTGGCGTTCCGCTTTCGACGCAGCCGGTTGTGAAGACGGTTGATATTTATGGCAATCCGACGACGGGTGGTTTGCCTGCGAATCTGTTTGTCTCCCTGTCTCTGACGGCAGGCTCGGGTCTCGCTGGCACAACGATGCTCGACATCGGAACAGCAGCAGGCAACGGCACCGTGACCTTTACCGACCTTCAGGTGAATACGCCGAATGCGAGCAACGTTTTGACGGCAGTGGCCGTTGAATCTGGAATCGCAGCAGCCGTCAGCGCTCCATTCATCGTCACGGAAGCTCCGGCAGCTATCTTGTTGGTTCAAGGTGACGGTCAGAACGGAACTGTGGGTGCTACTCTCCCAACGAACCCAACGGTTCAAGTTTTGGACAGCAATACGAATCCGATCGCGGGTCTGACGGTTACGTTCAATGTAACCGCTGGCGGCGGCAGCGTCGGTTCGCCAAGCGCCATCACCGACGTGAATGGTTACGCTTCGACCACATGGACGTTAGGATCGACGGTAGGAGCGAACACATTAGTTGCTTCGACCCTTGGCCTTTCTTCCAACATTACCTTCAACGCTACGGCAGCCAGTGGCGCCGGTGCGCAGTTGGTGATTACAACGCAGCCTTCCACAAATGCAGTTGCCGGTGTCGCTTTCACGCAACAGCCTGTGGTTGAAATTCGCGATCAATTCGGAAATCTCGTGACGACCGACAATACAACGGTTGTCACCGCGACTCGCGGAACGGGTACAACCGCTCTCCAAGGCACGACGAGTGTTGCGGCAGTTGGTGGTGTGGTGACCTTCTCTGATTTGTCTTATAACACGGCTGAAACGATTACGATTGTGTTCAGCACAGCCGGAATGACCAATGCAACTTCAGACTCGATCGTTGTTGCTCCTGCAGCAGCCGATCATCTGGCGTTCACAACGCAGCCTGCTGGCGGTTACGCCGGTTCAGCGTTCCTGACGCAGCCGGTTGTTCGCACTCAAGACCAATATGGCAACAACAGCACCGTCGGTTTGGCCGCCAGCCAGATCGTTACAGTAGAATTGACTGCTGGAACAGGTTCGTTGGTTGGAACGACCAACCTCGATCTCGGGACGGCAGCTGGCAACGGCGTCGCAGCATTCTCTGATCTCGCGATTACTGCTGCAGGTCAGGGCAAAGTTCTCACGGCGAGCTCCGCTGGTTTCACAAACGGTGTGAGTGCGGCCTTCAACATCGGCGGTGTTGAACCTTCTGTCGCAAACGTCTCGGCTGATACGGCAGTGTCTGGTTTCAGCATCGTTCCGAACTTCACCTATTACGAAGCGCAAAGTGGCGATGTCGGTGTTGGAACGATTACGTTGAATGCTCCGGCCGGCTTTGAATTCGTTCCGGGCGGCACGCAGCAACAAGTTGTTATTCAGAAGATCGGTGGCGGTAGCAATACCGGCAACATCAACGGCGGTGGTAATCATCAAGTGATTCCATTGACCGTCACGAGCTCGAACATCAGCTTCACCGTTACGAGCACGAGCACGGGCGGTAAGACAGATTCCATCACATGGCAGAACGTTCGCGTGCGTTCTCTCGGTGGTATCTCGAGCAGTGGTGCTATCACCGCTGATGCTTCCAGCCCAACGCTCACTTCTGTGACGAACGGTGTTACGACGTTTGCAACGTTGCAGACCGTCGCTGGTGCTTTGCATCACCTCGTTATTTCGACGCAGCCTTCGACGAATGCACAAGTTGGCGTGGCATTCCCGCAACAGCCTGTGATTCGCTTGGAAGACCAATTCAATAACGTTCTCGTCGGCGACGATACGACGCAGGTTACTGCTACGCGTAATGCCGGCACGTCGGCTTTGGTCGGCACGACGACTGTAACCGCGACAAACGGTTACGTCACATTCACCGACTTGTCCTACAACGTTGCTGAAATGATCACGATCGACTTCAGCACTGGTGCACTTCCAGTTGTTACGTCGGATGCAATCTTCGTCGGTGCTGGTGTGGCCGATCACCTCGTATTCACCGTTCAACCGAACGGCGCAGTCGTTGGTGTTCCTTTCGGAGTCCAGCCGGTTGTTCGCACCGCTGACGCTTATGGTAACTTCACCTCCGGCGGTTTGCCGACGAACTTGCTCGTCAATATCACCCTTGGACTCGGTGCAGGCCCGCTCGCTGGCACCACGTCAGTTGATATCGGCACTGCTGCTGGAAACGGCACGGCGACCTTCTCGAATCTGCAGATCAATACTGCTGACCCGATCAATACGTTGGTCGCTTCGGCCTCCGGTTTGACCGGTGCAACCAGCGCTGTGTTCGCCGTTACGACGGCTGATCACCTCGTTTATGTTTCTGGCGACGGCCAACTCGGCATCGTTGGAAATACCTTGGGCACCCCGTTGATAGTTCAAGTCGTTGATACCAACGGCGCACCTGTTGAAGGCGTCCTTGTTAACTTCGCTGTCACGGGTGGTGGCGGTAGCGTCGGAAGCGCAACGGTTTATTCTGATACAAACGGTATCGCCTCGACAACGTTCACTCTCGGTATGACGTCTGGCACGAGCAACAACACGGTTGTCGCTTCGGCCTTCGTTCCTGGAAATCCGAATAGCTACACATTCTACGCGTCAGCTGATCCTGGCATCGCTGCCAAGTTGGGCGTTCAAACGCAACCTTCGACCAACGCCGTCGCTGGTGTTGCTTTCGCAACGCAGCCGGTTATTCGTATCGAAGACGTAAATGGCAACCTCATTGCCGGCGACAACACAACCGTCGTAACGGTTGCTCGTGGCACTGGCACCGGCACTGGTGCGACTGGCCTGCAAGGCACGCTTAATGTGACTGCGGTGAACGGTATCGTCACCTTCACGAATCTGTCATACAACAAAGCTGAAATGATCAACCTCGTCTTCACGGCCAGTGGCCTCACGGGGACTAACTCTGTGAACATCGTTGTCGATCCAGCTACTGTGACTCAGCTTGCGTTCACAACGCAGCCAGGCAGTGCTCGCACGGATTCTATCTTGAATCCTCAGCCGGTTGTTAAGTCGGAAGACCAGTTCGGCAATCCTTCAACGGTTGGATTGGCCAGCAACCTGACAGTTTCCGTCGCTTTGACGACTGGAACGGGCACGCTTCTCGGCACGACGAGCCTCGACATCGGCACGGCAGCTGGAAATGGTGTTGCAACATTCACGAACCTCCAGATCACTGCGGCCGGTCTGAACAAGCAGCTGACGGCGACGGCAAGCGGCTTGAGCAACGCTGTCAGCGCAACGTTCATCATCGGCGGTGTTGATCCTGCGATCATCCCGACGGTTCCTGCAAATGGCAGCTCGGTTGCCGCGACTGGTCCAGCTTACTATGAGTTGGCCAGTGGCGACGTCGGCATCGGAACGATCATCCTCAATGCTCCTGTTGGTTATCAGTTCGATACGAGCAGCATTCCTACGGTGACGATCAAACGCATCGGTGGTAATGGCGGCCCGGTGAACAACATCAACGGCGCAAACAATGGCGGCAGCGGAACAACGTTCCCTGTTACGTCATTCTCTGCGACTCAGATTGTGTTCACTGTTACCAATACCAGCAGCAACGGTGTGACGGATTCCATCACGTGGAATAACATCAAGGTTCAGGCTGCGGTTGGTATTCCTACCGCTCAGAGCTTCATCACGAAGACAGGAACCTCGACGATGGCGGCAGTTGTTAATGGCGTGACCAGCTTTGGTCAGATCATTGGCGATCCTCGCCCGGTTCAAATTGTGATTCAGACTCAGCCGTCCAGCACAGCGAGCGCCGGTGTTGCCTTCGCTCAGCAGCCGGTTGTTCTGGTTGAAGATCAATTTGGTAACCTGTGGACGAACACGAGTGTGAATGTCACTGCCGGTATCGCAAGCGGCACTGGCGCGTTGCAAGGCACAACGACTGTCGCCTCCGTCAACGGTGTGGTGACTTTCACTGGTCTGTCTTACAACGTTGCTGAAACGATCACGCTGAGCTTCACCTCGAGTGGTTTGGTGAGTGCAACGTCTTCTAACATCGTTGTTGGTGTTGGTCCTGCGACAAGCCTCGTATTCTCCACGCAACCTGGTGGTGCGGTTCTCGGCAATGCCTTGAATCCTCAGCCGGTCGTGAAGACGGTAGACGCGTTTGGCAATAATTCGACGGTCGGCCTTGGCACGAACGTGACAGTCACGTTGACCTTGACCTCCGGCACCGGTTCCCTGGTTGGAACAGCTGTCGCCAACATCGGCACCGCTGGTGGCAACGGAACAGCAACGTTCTCGGGGCTGACGGTTGATGCTGCTGGCGTCAAGCAATTGACGGCAAGTGCGTCTGGTTTGTCGAATGCAGTGAGCGCTACGTTCACGATCGGCAAAGCAAGCCAAACGATTACGTTTGGTTCGCTGAGCGACAAAGCTACGAACGACGCACCGTTCACGGTCAATGCTACGGCATCGTCCGGTTTGGCGGTCACGTTCAGCATCTTCTCTGGTCCAGCGACGATCTCTGGCAACACAGTTACGCTGACCGGCGCAACTGGAACGGTTGTCGTTCGCGCTTCCCAGGCTGGCGATGCTAACTACAACGCGGCGGCCGATGTCGATCAGAGCTTCAATGTTCTCGCTGGTGTTGCGGCCCCTGTAATTACGAATCAGCCGGTTTCGCAATCGGTTGTTGTTGGTTCGAGTGTTTCCTTCAGCGTCGGTGCAACTGGAACGTCCTTGAGCTATCAATGGTTGGTCAACGGAACGAACATCGCCGGTGCGAATGGTTCGTCGCTCGTTATCAATCCAGTTCACCTCGGTGACGCTGGTGTCTACTCCGTCGTTGTCAGCAACTCTGCTGGTATCGCCGTTAGCTCCAACGCGACGCTGACGGTCACAACGGTGACGAACGACATCGACTTCGATGGAAATGCTGACCTGTTGCTGCAGAGCACAAACAATGAGATCGCGCTGTGGAACCTCGATGGCACGAACTTCGTTAGTTCGTTGTTCTTGAACGACGGTGTTCCGCTTACATCCGGTTGGCGCCTCGCTGCTCAAGGCGACTTCAATCACGATGGTCAAACCGACCTCGTCTTCCAGAATGGTGGCATCGTTACCATTTGGTTGATGGAAGGGACGAACATGACCAGCTCAATCCAAGTCAATCCATCCGCGTTTAACAAGGCATGGAAGGTCGTTGGCGCACGTGACTTCAATCACGACGGTAACGTCGACGTTCTCCTCCAGCACGATCAGGGTTACCTGTCCGTATGGCTGATGAACGGCACAAGCAAGACCAAGTCATTCTTGCTGCGTAATGGTATCCAAGTTCCTCCGTCCTGGAAGATCGTTGGCCTCAACGATTTCGACGGCGATGGCAACATTGATTACCTGTGGCAGAACAACAACGGCAAGTTGGCGATCTGGTACATGAATGGCACCAAGTTTAAGAACGGCACTCCATTCGGCACTGGTTTATTGCCAAGCGAAGGTTGGAGAATCGTCGGAATGGTTGACCTCAATGCGGACGGCAAACGTGACGTTCTCTGGCAGAACACCGACGGCCGCCTGTTCGTCTGGTTTATGGATGGAACGAACGTGACTGGTTCGAACTTCCTCCTCGACGGCTCGGCATTGCCAGCTGGTTGGAAGGTTGTTGCTGAGAAATAGACTCAGGTAGAATTCGCAAACCCTCTGTGCTTCGGCGCAGAGGGTTTTTTGTTTCATGAGTTAGAACTGTGAGCTGAAGAAATCCGCGACGTTATCTGCTGTTTTCGTGAACAGCGAACGTTTCTCCAGATCCGCAAGAGTCAGTTGTTTGGATTGTTTTTTGTCGTTCTCGAAGATCGCTATTTCGCGTTTTGCAAACTCTACATCCAATGCGTTGAAGTTCGCTTCATCGTTAATCCGGAAAGATCTGTTGTCGAAATTCGCAGAGCCGCCAATCACTAGAACATCGTCGACAATAATTTCTTTTACATGATACATGGCCGGGCCGTACTGATAGAATTTTGCGCCTGCCTGCATCAGTTTGCTCCAACTCGCCCTCGAGGCTGCTTTCACTACTTTCGAATCCGTTTTGCTGGGCACCATGATTTCAACTGTGACGCCCCGTTTGAGGGCATTGAGCAAGGTTGTCATTAGAAGATCGTCCGGAACAAAATAAGCATGCGCGATGCGGATGCTTTTGTGCGCAGCCCCCATCGCGTAAAGGAATGCCAGGCGAATCGATTCCTGATTATCCTTTGGCCCGCACTTATAGCATTGCACTGGAATGCTTCCCGCAGCTTTAAGTGCTGGAAAGTACGCGTCGCCGTGAAGGACTTCACCGGTTGTCTGTCGCCAGTTATCGGCAAAAATGCCCTGAAGCTCCGCTACTGCCGGCCCTTCGATTCTGAAATGCGTGTCACGCCACTGCCCGGCCGTTTCAGCATTACCAAGCCAGGAATCGTGAAGACATGATCCCCCGATGAAGCCAATCTTACCGTCAACGACCAGCAGCTTTCGATGTGTTCGATGGTTAATCTGAAAGTTCACCTTGTACCATTGGTCGCGGTTGAATTTCACGATTTGGACCCCAGCAGCCCGCAATTCATCGATGTCCTGCTTCTTTATCTTTAGGCTGCCCATTCCGTCGACAACGACATGCACTTTGACGCCTGCCTGCGCACGTTCCGAAAGTGCCTTCTTGAAATCGTCGCAAATTTTCCCGCGGCTCCAAATGTACGTTTCGAGCGTAATAGTCGTTTTGGCGGAACGAATGGCTGAAAGCATCGAAGGAAAAATTTGGTCACCGTTGACGAGCGTCTCGACTTTGTTGCTCACTGTGAACGGCATATCGAGCAAAGCATCGATACTGTGCCGGAAAGCGGGATCGGTAACCGTGTAGTTTACGACAATTTCTTTGCGAATAGGCTTTCGGCTGAACCAATAGAAATAACCCCACGAGAGGAACAGGACAGCAGCGATAAAAATAGTTGCGTAAAGAATTCCCCGTTTGCGGGTTTTCATTGCACTGCCAATTCAAAACGGAAGCGGGCGCATTGAAAATCAGGCCTTTGGATATGAAGGCGTGCCGAGTTTGTCTACCACGAACATCGCTGGATTCCTTAACGTTCGGAATTTCTGGTTTTCTTTATGCAACGAACGCTTAACTTTGGCGCCCATGAAGACCCTTCGCGTTGGGCTGATTGGTTACAAGTTCATGGGCAAGGCGCATTCGAATGCCTGGAGGCAGGTGAATCGATTTTTCCCTGATCTTTCTGCGCGCGTAGAAATGTCCACCATTTGCGGACGTGATCCGATCGGACTGGAGCGCGCACGCAATCTACTTGGTTGGCAGAAAGCTGAAACCGATTGGCGTAAAATGCTGGCGGATCCGCAGATCGACATTGTCGATATCTGCACTGCTAACGATACGCACAACGAAATGGCCATCGCTGCCGCGAGAGCGGGCAAGGCCGTACTCTGCGAAAAGCCTTTAGCTCGCAATGTTGTTGAAGCCGAGCAAATGGTTGCTGCCGTAAGGAAGGCGAAGGTGGTGAATATGGTCTGCCACAACTACCGCCGGATCCCCGCCGTTGCATTAGCCAAGCAGATGATCGGCAGTGGCGAACTCGGCGACCGCATTTATCATTTTCGTGCGCGTTATGCGCAGGAGTGGTTGGCGAATCCAAATTTTCCACTTACCTGGCGCTTACAAAAGAGCATCGCTGGTTCGGGAACTCACGGAGATATCGATGCCCACATCATTGACCTTGGACGATACCTCGTCGGCGAAATAAAGGAGGTGTGCGGATTAATGGAAACGTTTGTGAAACAGCGTCCGTTGATGGAGCAGGGAAGCGTTCCACCACGGGCTGTTGCTTCGGGAAAAAAGGGAAAAGTTACTGTCGACGATGCCGTGAGTTGGATCGGACGCTTTGCAAATGGAGCCATCGCAAACCTGGAAGCGACGCGATTTGCTTTCGGCCGCAAGAACAGCATTACAGTAGAAATCAATGGCGAGAAGGGTTCCTTGTTTTTTGACTTCGAAGATATGAACCGACTTAAGTTTTTCAGCGCTGACGCACCTCAACATCGTCGGGGATTCAGCGACATCATTGTCACAGACCGTGATGCTCATCCTTATGCAAAGAATTGGTGGCCCTCCGGCCATATCGTTGGATATGAGCACACATTTGTGAACACCATCGCGGACTTCGTGCAGGCTGTTGCAACCGGTAAATCCGTGCATCCGACGTTTGAGGACGGCCTTGCCAACCAGCGTGTCCTTGAAGCGGTCGAAGAATCGGCGAGAACGAGAACGTGGGTTAAACTTTAATACGATGAACGATACCATTGAGCGTTACCGCAAACTACTCGAGCAATATCCGAACAACGAGTTAGCCCGGTTCAGCCTGGGCAAGGCCTATTTCGATCTCGAACAATTCGTCGACGCAAAAAGAGAATTCGAATTAGCCCTGCAGAAGAAACCAGACTGGATGGTCGTTCAAATCTTGATCGGCAAATGTGACCTGGCCTTGGGAAACAAAGCCGCCGCGAAGTCGGCGTTTCAAAAGGCACGCCAACTCGCAATCGATCAGAATCACGAGGGACCTCTCGCCGAGATGGATGAAATTTTAGCGAATTGGAAGGATTAGCCCACCTTGCGGAAGTTCGAAAATTCCGACTGGGTAATGACGCGTTTGCATTGCGTCAGTTTTCTCGACTCATAGTCCGTCTTGTAGAATCTCTCCAGCCACAATCCCGTTTCCAGACGAATACGTTCAAGGCTGAAGGCAGCGCGTTTCAGGGCTCCCAGGAAACCTGCGACAGGTACTTCTGAATCCACCCGGACGTTTGCTCGAACGAGTTCAAATTCTTCTGTGTCGATCCACAAACGTCCGCATGCCTGATTCATGATTTTCTCACTCAATTGCTTTCCCGGAAGATTTTTGCTGCGCGGCTGAAAGCAAAGTTCGAAGGCGTCGCGTCCGTTCAGATTTGTGCGACCGCTAAGAGTAAAGTTGTACTTCGAAATTAGTTCTGGCGTCAGAAGGTCAATGAAGTCGGAACGAGATGAATTCTTGAGATTAAGTTTATCGCTCGTGGACTTTTTGGTGATTCGTTGCGAGACCGGTTTCACGAGAGAGCCCGACCGGAAACGGACTTCTTCCGCTTTTTCATTTCGGTCTTTAACCTCTCCCTTTTCATCACGCTCTTCCGTGATGGTTTTCTGCACGAGCGCGTATTCAGGTGTGTTTTGTTTTTCCGTGTTCTTGGCACGATCTACGGCTTTTTGAATTATTTCCGGTGCGGACAAGTTTGCGTCTGTTGAAGCACGCGCAGGAATTGCTGCGCAAAATGTGAAAACGCAAAGAGCCAAAAGTAACGGCGAACGAATAACCTCCTTCATGAGCGCGTGGAAGTTGCCACACATTGAAAGTCACGCAACCGGAATTCACAATTATTGGCAACGAACGATGAAGCTTTAGATATGGTTACTTCACTGTTAAGATTGCTTTTTCGTGTCTGACAACGGTGCCAATAGTTTGAGCCTATCGTCCGCTCCGCAGATCTATCCTGTCTCGGTTAGGCGTCTCTGTGAATTTGTTCTACGCACAGGTGATTTATCAGCCGGCGAAGGAGCGCCGCGAAAACTTCGAGCGCGTCTGGGCAGCACGGTGCACCGCAAGCTGCAAAAATCACGTCCGGACAATTATGAATCAGAAGTTCCCGTGTTGTTCGATGTGCCGCATGAAAAATTCGTGCTTCGTATTCGC
>CBHWET010000100.1:0-14120 GCA_966112985.1 uncultured bacterium
AACCAAATTGGTGTTAGCGGACTGCCCGGCCCTTTAGCAACGGCCATGCCACACCGCAAATAACGTGGAGAACCCCTGTATTTAGCGGGTTTTTGGCGAGGCGACGAAAATTGACCACAACCGGCAGCTGGCTACTTTTGACCACCCAAGTTGTTTTTGAACACCTCCGCAAAAGTCTTCGTTTCCCCGAAAGAATTCGCGGCATGACCGCGTTACCGCTCTGCAGTTGCCGGCATTCCCACATGGGGATCGCACTACGGCTACGGCGGCGTCAACAGCAGCCGCCGCCTTTATAGTTAAAGATCCCGGTGCCACCACCGTTGCCGAGAATTTACGTTTCAGCGCTTGATTTGACGTGCGGGGCGCTGACGGTGCTCGCCGAACGCGACTTATGTCGTTACTTCGCTCGTGGATTTAAGTGATTCGTAACGCGAAGAGATTCTTTGTCACATCCATCCTCGTTTTCACCACGTATACGATGTTATGATTTTCAGAACTCAAATGATTACTGCGGACGCCAATGACAGTGCGCTCGTAAGCGCTAGCCTGACTGGCAATCGCGATGCGTTTGGCGCCATCGTCAGCCGCTATCAATCCCTCATCTGTTCCCTCGCCTACAGTGCCACAGGGAGTCTCAGTCAGAGCGAAGATCTCGCGCAGGAAACTTTTCTCATTGCGTGGCGCGAGATGAAGAAGCTCAAGGAACCGGAGAAGCTTCGTCCTTGGCTCTGCGGCATCGCACGCAATGTTATTTCCAACACAGTTCGTCGCAACAAACGTGAACCGGCGCAACACGGTGAAACAATTGAAGCGCTGGAAGATTTCTCGGCCAACGACACGGCGCCTGCCGATCACGTGATCCAACGAGAAGAGGAAGCGATACTTTGGCGTTCGCTGGAACGGATCCCAGAAACGTATCGCGAGCCGTTGGTCTTATTTTATCGTGAAGGCCAATCGGTCGAACGCGTGGCACAGGAATTGGAACTGACGGAAGATGCCGTGAGACAGCGGCTCTCACGCGGACGCAAACTTCTGACGGATGAAGTAACCGCCTTTGTGGAAAGCACGTTGAAGATTTCTACGCCCGGGCGTTCATTCACGGTGGGAGTGCTCGCTGCATTACCCGCTTTGACGATTTCTGCGAATGCCGCAACAATTGGTGCAACGGCCGCGAAAGGTTCCAGCGCAGCGAAGGCCGCGGGAGTCCTGGGATTTTTGGGAATGATCATGAGTTTTCCTCTAATGTTCATGGGCAACTACTTTGGTTATCGGATGAACCTCGACAGCGCGACATCCGAGCAGGAACGACAATATATCCGCAGTTTCTATCGCAGGCTCGGTTTGCTTATTCTCTTTTTCTTCGTTGCCTACGCAGTTTTAACACTTTGGGCGCCGATGTTTGTTCGGAACAGTGGCGAGCGTTTAGCCGTTCATCTCTTTATTGGATTAACGATCGCATACTCCATCGGAATAATGGGTCTTGGGTGGTGGTCGCTCGCCCGTCGACGAAAGTTGATTGCGCAACTTTCTCCGGAAGAGCGCAACGCAAAACCGCGTCCCTCATGGGAATACAAGAGTAACTTCACTCTGCTCGGATTGCCATTCGTCCACTTGCGAATTGGAGGAGGCATTCGTGCACAAAATAAACCAGTAAAGGCATGGATCGCAGCCGGGGACACAGCGATCGGCGTTTTGTTTGCATATGGCGGACTGGCAGTTGCTCCCGTCAGCCTGGGCGGTTGCGCGATTGGATTGATCCCCTGGGGCGGCTGCGCAGTTGGGGTGCTGGCGTTGGGCGGCTTCAGTGTTGGCGTGTGGAGCTTCGGAGGGGTTGCAGTTGGATTGCAGGCATATGGTGGTCTCGCACTGGCGTGGCACGCTGCTGTCGGCGGCGTTGCGTATGCACACGACTTCGCATTGGGCGCTTTCGCGAGCGCAGCCGAGGTGAACAGCAAAACCGCTTCGGACATAATTTCTGCGTATCCGTTCTTCCGCTACGGCAATTTTGTCCTGCGTTACTGCCTCGCGTGGATGAATCTAATCTGGGTTGTGCCGATGTATTTCTGGTGGCGCGTGGTTCGTCGGACAAGACAATCGCATGCGGGCGTAACAATCTGATTGTTCCCGCATCCGTCTTTCACCATCTGCTGTAACCAGCTGTCGGATGTGTCACGGGTAAACCAATCGGACATTCACCTGATTCGTGGGCAACCGACGGGCGGCTAATCTCGAGACAAAGGTTAGCCGCCTGTCTTATGAATAATCATTCAAAATCCTCACGAGTGTTTTCCCGCCGCCAATTTCTTGGAACTGCCGGCACTGTCGCTGGGCTCGCTTTTTCGGGCGGATTGCCCGCTTTTGCAGCACCGCGCAACAAACGATTACCAACACCAGAACGTTCGGGCATCGAACATATCGTCGTCGTGATGATGGAGAACCGGTCTTTCGATCATTTCCTTGGGTGGCTCCCGGGCGCGAACGGACAACAGGCAGGATTGGTGTATTTCGATTTGGCAAATGTGGCGCACACGACTTATCCGCTCGCTCCCGATTACCAGGGTTGCGACCATCCAGATCCGGATCACTCTTACCAGGGCGGACGCATCGAATACAACAACGGGGCCTGCGACGGCTGGCTGCGCGCAGGATCGAATGACGAATACGCAATCGGCTACTACACGCAGAATGATTTGGCATTTCTAGGAAATGCCGCGCCGGCGTGGACCACCTGCGACGCTTACTTCAGCGCAATCCTCGCGGGAACTTATCCAAATCGCATCTACCAACACGCCGCACAAACAGATCGTTTGGATAATTCGATCCTGCCCTTCTCAAGGTTGCCCACAATCTGGGATCGTCTGGTCGATCACAGCATCAGTGCGCGATATTACTTTAGTGACTTTCCCTTCCTCGCGTTATGGGGAACCAAGTATCTAGGCATTTGCAGCGGCATCTCTAATTTTTATTCTGCGTGCGCGACCGGCACATTGCCGCATGTCTCTTTTGTCGAACCGCGGTTTCTCGGAGAATCACAAGGTATTTCGACGGACGACCATCCGCATTCGGACATTCGCAATGGCGAAGCATTCCTGAATTCCGTTTACCAGGCCGTAACGTCGAGTCCGAATTGGAAAAACACTGTCCTCATCATCAACTTTGATGAGTGGGGTGGATTTTTTGACCATGTTCCACCAACGCGTGCACCGATTCCAGCTGCAGACGCTGCACTCGGCAGTGATGGACGTCGCGGCTTCCGTGTACCAGCCATGGTGATTTCGCCATGGTCACCACGAAATACAGTTGCTCCCGGTTTGTACGATCACACCTCGGTGCTGAAGATGATTGAATGGCGCTGGAGTTTACGTCCACTTACCGTGCGCGATGCGAATGCCAACAATCTGGCGGAAGTCCTCGACTTCGCTCATCCGAATCTCAACGCGCCGCAATTCAGCGTTCCATCGGGGCCGTTTGGGTTCCCATGCGCATTGTCGAGTGGTGATTCTGAAGCGGAAGATCTCGCACTTGTTGCCGCGCAGCTGGGATTCAATGTGACACCATGAGATCGCGCGTCAGCGGTCACATTGCACAGGAATTATAGTTCGGTTCCGTGACCGATTCGATTTGTCTACGGAATCGTTCGGTATTGAGGTGCTGAATACTTCCATCTTCTAACGCCGTGTTGCCGCTGTCCCCATGCACCGTCGTGTCCCAGCTCGCATTACTCCGCAACACGGTGATGTTCGGCGCTCCGACAATCACGCAGTTGCCAGAAACACCAATGGCGCGGTCGCCCGCGAGAATGGACTGGGGAAACTTCTGACTGGCTTCGAGTCCGAGGAAATAGGTCACCGCATTATTCGTCAGCGTCCGCAGGCCAGTTTCGTTCGTCGAGAAATCCGTCGCGGTTTGGCGACTCCCATCAGAAGGGCAACGCGCAATTTGCGGAGTGCTGATGTGGTTCGAAACAGCAAGATATTGCGCCCATGCAAGAAACACGCCTTTAGTTCCGCCGGAATTTGTCGGCACGCGCCACGGATAAACATCCTGGTTATCGGTTGCCCAACTGTGCAGCCCAAAACTCATTTGCCGAAGATTGTTCATGCACGCCGTCGATTTGGCCCGTTGTTTAGCTTTAAACAACGCCGGCAATAACAGCGCCACGAGCAATGAAATAATAGCAATGACGATCAGCATTTCGACCAGCGTGAATGCCATTCGGTCATTTGCTCGTTTAGTCGTGTTCATTGCACGCTCCTGGAATCGTCATCCCGACGCCTTGAATTGTTGCCTTGTCGGTTACCGAAACCGATTGTGGTTTGCCCTGCCCCGGCCCTGGGATTTCGTGTGAAGCTTGTGTTCCTTGGATTGGACAGATCATTACCTTTCGTAGGCATGGTTCCCGACACGACAGGAACGTTATTGGACTGGAGAGACACGCGAAGAGGCACCGTAGTAGTTCTTGTGGGCGAAACGTATGGCTTAGGTGCACCTCGCGGAGTCGGAGGCGAACTCAGGAGGGTCGACGTTTGCTTCGACAACGGTGCCGGTAAATTATTCGTTGCCTTTTCAAGCTGTGGCGTGCGGACCGGCGCTGATGTTGCAGTTGCAGGCGTCATTTTTAATGTTTGCTTCACCGGTGGAGCCAGCGACTTTGTGTCCGGGGTTGCGGTGACGTTGAGCAGCACAGACGTGGCTTGCGGTTTAGTTGTTTCGGAAGCAGAGGATATACTCGAAGAGATCGAAGCGATCCTTGACGAGGAATCAACCGCCAGCTTTGCGTCATCTGACTGAGAAAAAAACATCCAACTACAAAACCCAATCACCAGCAGAGAGAACGCGGTCCAAAACGCGAGTCTAAGCTGTGGCAGGAGCAATGAATTGGCAGTGGATTCGATTAGTTCCTGCGTCGTTGTCGCCAGGACTCCTTTACCGATTACGGTATTGGTAATAGAATCGAGGATTACTTCTGGAGCGGCATGGACGGCATTCGCAGAAATCAAGGCCGCAATCGCACCCACGGTGAGCACTTTTTTCCTGCGACCAAAGTAATTGCGCAATTTGCCAAGGGCGCGAGAAATGCGTTTCTGTGCGGTATCGTCACTCACGCCCAACGCCGCACCAACCTCGCGCAATCCGCGGTTTTCGAAAAAGCGAAGAATAATTGCCTGCCGGTCGTTTTCCGACAGAGTTGCAACCGCATCGTCGAGAAACGGCGCGATATCCGTCCACATTGGTTCTGATGAGCTGACTTGCATACGTTCGTAACTCTCCTGATCTCGTCGACGACGCCGTGCTTCGGCCTTCAACAAGTCATTTGCCGCAAAACACGCCGCACGATACAGCCAGCCTGAAAGGAGTGTGTTTTCATCAAGTGACGGTGCTTTTCGCGCAAGCAGAACGAAAACAGCCTGGGTTACTTCGTCCGCCAGAGTTGCATTTCCGGTTTTGCGCAATGCCGTTGAGTAGACCAGATCGACATGCCGCTGGACCACAGTCCGAAAGGCGTCCTGTGAATCCTCGGCGGTATACACCCGCAACAACTGAAGATCGTTCATCTCTGCGACCATTCTTTATCTATTAATGGACAAGCCCCCACCAAATCCGACACGGAGAATGTGTTTTTTTGTGTGTAATAGAAAAATTCAAGGGATTGCCAGGAGGTGACGTCAAAGAAATGTGTTGGCGATGACGTCTACGCCACCCTACAACTTTCACCATGCAAAAAGGTTCGCGTTTCGCCCAGAGCATTTTGTTAGCCCCGCTGCTATTGATTTATGTCGGAATGTGCGTCGCCGCAACCGATGGGAAGAAGGCCAATACAGGTTTGACCGTAACGTTTTCCGACGTCGACGGCAAGGCGACGGATATGGCGTTATCGCCGAATGTCTCTCTTTTTGTTACCGAAGGTAAATCGCCAAGCCCGTTCGTTGCCGAAGGTCCCTTCACTGCAACGTGGAACGGTTTCATTTCTGTCGATCTTCGCGGGGACTACACCTTCCAGGCCGAATTAAACGGCGATCTGGAAGTCACAATCAATACAAACGTGGTGCTTAAAGCCACCGCAAACGGTGCATTGTCTGAACCCGGTAAGACCATTCGCCTGAACAAAGGCACGAACGCATTTAACGCAGTCTTCAAAACTGCGACGAAGGGCGATGCCTATGTCCGCCTGCGTTGGACTCCGAAAGGCAGTTTCTTACAACCAGTTCCAAACGCCGCACTTTCGCATAGCGACTCGCCAGAGCTTCAGAAGTCACTTCAGTTACATCTCGGCCGCGAATTGTTCGTGGAACATCGCTGCGCGAAATGTCACGTCGGCCCGGCTGTTGACGGAGGAATACCGGAACTGGCGATGGATGCACCTGATTTCGAAGGCATTGGTGAACGTCGTAACTTTGAGTGGCTCATCGGTTGGATCACCGATCCGAAAAGCGTGCGCCCGCAAGCACGAATGCCACGGATATATCACGGCGGGGAAAACGCGGGCCAAAACGCGACGGCCATCGCGGCTTATCTCGCGTCGCTCGCACCAACTGCAAATACAAACGCAAAGGATCCTGATGCTGCAGCTGCGCCCGCAGGCAAAAAGCTTTTTCAATCCTTGCACTGCAATGCCTGCCATAACGATCCAGCTTCAAACGAAAGTGATCTGTCAAAAGTGTCCTTGAAAGCTATCGCCGTGAAATTTTCGCCCGGGGCTCTGATGGAATTTCTAAAGAAACCAGATGCGCACTTTGCGTGGATCCGCATGCCCACTTTCAAGCTCAACAATAAAGAGCGCGAGCAACTGGCCGCGTACTTACTCGCGAATTCGGAGAAGCTCAAAGGTCTGCCGGTTCCGACGAACAAGGAGTTGATCGAGAAAGGCAAAGAGCTTGTACAAACTTCCGGATGTTTGAACTGCCACGCTCTGGAACTCGCAAATAAATTCAAGACCAAATCCCTCCCTGAATTGAAGAATACCAAAGCCGGTTGCCTCGCTGAAAAGCCGGATGAAACAAAAGCGCCAATATTCCAATTTGTTGCTCCCGAACGCGAAGCGTTGCAGGCATTCCTGGCAACCGACCACACTTCCCTGACACGACACGTGCCGGCAGAGTTTGCAGAGCGGCAAACACGCTCGCTTAATTGCCGCAACTGTCACGAAGGACAGGTCGAAGGAATTCCGCACTTTGATTTACTCGGTGGAAAATTGAAACCTGAATGGGCCGGAAAGTTCATCGGCGGCGAAATCCCTGAGAAGATGCGCCCCTGGTTGGATGCGCAAATGCCCGCATTTACCAGAAGAGCGTCTTTACTCGCCGAAGGCCTGGCAGAACAAAACGGGCTGCCACCACACACTCCAGCAGAACCGGCAATCGACCAGGAGGCTGCCAAAATTGGTAATCGATTGATTTCGTCACCCCCTCTTGGTTTCTCTTGTATCCAATGCCACTCGGTCGGAACGTTTGCAGCGACGCAAGTATTCGAAGCACCCGGCGTAAACCTGATGCTCTCAGGTGATCGATTGCAGCCATCCTATTTCAAACGCTGGCTCCGCAATCCTCCATTGGTCGATCCGTCCACCAAGATGCCTGTGTATTTCGACGAAGAAGGTAAGAGCCCGTTGACTGACGTCTACGAAGGCGACGCGGCGAAGCAAATCAATGCGATTTGGCAATACGTGCGGCTCGGTGACAAAATGCTGCCGCCACAGCAACCGCAATAATTTCGGTTTTGGGGCGGAAATTATTTGCCGTTCTCCGGCGGAGCCACGTAAACAAACGCGACACTATCAGCGACGACCACGGAGGGAATCGGTTCACCTTTATTCGTGATTCTCACGTACCCCTTCGTTCCAGCTTCGAACTCCTTGCCGGGCGTGAGAAGAAACCATTGCCGGCCGTTGCTTCGTTGATCGATTTCGATTTGCGAAGTCCCATCTTTGCCGACGACCTCCCATATCGTCTTTGAGGCGCGATTGTCGCCAGACAAGTAATAAACATAGACATCGTATTTTCCGGCTTTTGGCAGAACAGGACGAAAGGTGACTGTTGACTCTCCAGCAGCAGTGGATGCGGCATACAAATACGAATCGCTTCTTTGTCCCGCCCACTTTTGACTGTTTGTCGTCCAACGACCATCCACCTCCGCTTCGGAACTTTCGATGATCGCGCCGAGTGCTTGCGGCAGAAATTCCGCGGTCAACGAAACGTCCTTGGTCATCGTCAATTTCAACGGATTATCAAGATCGCTGGCATCACCACTCCAGCCGACGAACACATATCCCGCGTCTGGCTTTGCAGTGACTTCAACCACCGCCCGATCCGCATATTTAGGCTGATCAGGTTCTTTTACAACTGACCCACTACCCTTCACACTGGTTTGGATGACATGACGCCAATCCGGAGAATCGGTTTTGACGCTGTTATTTGGAATAGAGGCAACTGCTTTGGAAACGAGCACGAACCTTACAGCATCGGCAATCACGACTGTCCTGCCAAAAGAAGACTCCTGAACCTCACCAGTATTATTCGAAATACGAACGAAGCCAGCAGTGCCCGTGGCGAACGGAAGTGCGTTGCCGATGCGGACCCATTTACCACCCGAAACTTTTTGGCTGATATTGGTGACGAACGTTCCACCGTCATACGAAATAAACCAAGGGGCTTTGGTCGAACGATTGTCCCCGCGGGGATACATCACCTCCACGTTGTAATTTCCGGCAACTGCGATATCCGGACGAAACGTTGCCGTGGCTGTAGCGTCGCCTTGCACACAAAATGCCGATCGGTAGTCGTCGCCGTAGCGGTCTTTCGATGTTTTTGAATTGTCCCATTTTCCTTCAAAAATCGCCTGCGGATTATCGACAACAATGTCGTTTTGCCCTGAAACAATTCCCGCCGAGGCGAGTAAAAGAAAAATAAGGCGTTTCATATGCTATTTGAAACCGTCCAAAGCGAGACTAATGAAAATATCCCAGCCGCCATCGATTCTAGGGAAACCTCAGATCATGTGACAGAACATTCCATCGCGCAACTTGGGCTCAAACCATGTACTTTTCGGCGGCATAATTCCCCCAGCATCAGCGATGGTCATAAGATCTTCGATACTCGTCGGGAACATCGAGAAGGCACACGCATATTCTCCGCGATTCACCACTTTCTCGAGTTCGCCAGTACCACGTATTCCCCCGATAAAATTGATCCGCTTGCTCGTGCGTGGATCATCGATTCCAAACAAAGGCGCGAGGACGTATTTCTGCAGCAAGGTAACATCGAGCTTTTCAATTGGGTCTGTCGTTGCCGCAAACTGCGGGCGAAAGTTCAAAGTATACCACCTGCTATCCAAGTACAAGCCAAGTTCGCGCTTTCGCCGAGGTTTCGCAGAACCATTGTTGTTGATAATGAAAACCGCGTCGATTCTTTCCAGCACCTGTGCAGCCGTCATTCCGTTAAGGTCTTTTAATACTCGATTGTACGGCAGGATCTGCATCTGGTTGTGGGGAAAAATCACCGTTAAAAAGAACGCGCTTTGTCCCGAACCCTGCCGCGATTTATATACGCGCGCAGCCGCAGCGCTACGATGATGACCGTCCGCAATGTACAGAGAAGGAATGCGGGCAAATTCCGCCTGGATCAACTGGATCGTCGCAGCTTCATCAATTCGCCACGTTGTATGCCGCACTCCATCCTTCGCCGTGAAATCAACATCGGCTGGACGAGCTGACTCACGTTTGAACAGATCGTCGAGTTTAGGCTGCGCGCGATAGGTAAGAAAAACTGGTCCGGTTTGGGAGTTCAGCACTTCAATGTGGCGAACGCGATCGTCCTCTTTGTCCGGACGCGTGAGCTCATGTTTTTTGATGATGTTTTGGAGGTAGTCTTCGCAACTCGCCGCGGCAACCAGCCCGAGCTGCGCATGATCGCCCATAATCTGACGATATAAATAAAAAGCCGGCATTGAGTCCTGCCGCAGCGCCCCTTGTGAAATTACGGCATCGAAATTCTCTTTCCCTTTCGCATAAACTTTCGCGTCGTAAACATCAATATCTGGAGGAAGATCAATTTCAGGTTTGCTGACGTGAAGAAAACTCAGCGCGTTATCTCCCGCGACATCTCGCGCTTCCAACGATGACATCACATCATACGGCAACTCGCAGATATGCCTGGCGAGATCGGGCTTAGGACGCAGAGCGGCGAACGGTTGGATACAGGCCATATAATGTAACAGCGTTCAGCGTTGACTCCATCATGGTCATTCGAGGTCGAATAACGATGAGGATCGAACTTTTGAAAACTGCGGCCTTACTTTCAAGCGCGAATTTTTCTTCGCCGCCTTACTCGAATCGTTGCAGCACCTTTTTAGTGCGCTACCTTCTTTCTTTTCCAACCTAGAGTATCGACTTCCTCTCCACCCCAATCAGCAGGCGGAGCTTCGAACTTATCCGGCCATGTGAAATGGCAACACTCACAATAATATTCCTTCGACACCAATTTTGTCGTGAAGGCGAGTTCAACTAAAGTTGGCACGAAGAACTTGCGCGTTGTCTGCGGATACTCGATTTGCGAAGAACCGCACTGCGGACACTTGACCGCATTGTTCAAAATACCTTCGGTCAGGTCGTGTTCTTTCAAATAGGCAAGCGCGCGATCGAAATCGTGTTCTTCAACACGGACCTTTTCAGCGGCATGCGGCTTGGACATGAACCAAAACTTCTGCACGTTCGATTCATCGTAAACCTGGGCAGGAATGCCAGCTTCTTGCAGGCGATTCTTCACCGCCTCGGCGTGTTCCTTGTTATGAAACGTTGCAACGGTGAGCATTCTCATAACGTACGGTAACCCACACACCTCGAAACACAAATGGATCGACCTATCAGGAATCAGCCTGACGGACTGCAGGTTTATATCTCCAACAATAGAGGAGGCATATCAAGAAGGTGGCGACAGAGATAACGGCGCCAAGGTGAAACCTGCGATCCTCATATTTGATTACGATGTGATGATTGCCTTCGGGAACCTCAACGGCTTGCAGCGCGTGATTCGCTCGTAACAACTCTGTCGGCTTGTCATCAACATAAGCATGCCATAATGGATAAAAGCTTTGGCTTACGACAAGGAGAGCGGAAGAGCTCGCAGAAACCTTTGCGTCGATACGGTGCTCCGTCACGGCCGAGCCGCTGATTGTAACGGAACTTCGTTGCGGCACGTTAACCGCTGGTTGCGTTTCTATCGGTAAATAAACCGTTTCATGCGGGTTAAAGTCCGCTCGTTGAACGGCGGCGAAAGTATTTGTTCCAGGCACAAACATTGGTCTTTGGCCCGCTGTAATAAATGGCAAATAACTTTCTCGACGTTGCCAGGCCAGCAGTTTGTCCGGCGTGGTTGTGTAAGAGATCCCAAGCATGTCCTTGATCGGACCGAGTTCATTGGTAGACGTCAGGAGCAATCGCCGGAAATCCTCCATTTCACGTAAGTACAATGAATAAAAGCCATCGGCTTTTGGGATATGATCCAGCAGGTTGAAGTTCTCCAGCATCATCAGTCGCAGTCCAACGTAATGCGTGAATGGATCGCGGATTTTTGATGACGAAATATTGTCGTACGTCACAGCGTCCATCATCACACGCGATTCGCCCAATCGCGGCGGTGGAGACATATCGGGATGTTCGGCATGAGGCTCGTAAATCGTCCGGCTGATCGTTGGGTTGTGCACGGGCAGATGTGTCATGCCGTCGATGGCCATCAATAGAATCAGTGCCAACGCGAGAAGCCCTTTGGTCCAGTCACTCTTGCGTGCGACGCCGATAAGAAGTAATCCGCTGCCCAGCAGAATAACGGCACGGCTCAATGCGTTCTTCCAGGTGAGATCCCAACGTTCCCAGACGAAGTGATGTTGGCGATTAAAAATCAACAAACCAACGATACTCGCCAGCAAGACTGCATAGACGACGCAAATGCGTTTTCCCCGGCTGTAGTTCTTTTGCCATTCGGCGATTGCATAGGCAGCTAGGAGCGGAAGTGCAAACGCTGAAAGAACAATAAATTTGATCGGAAAGTTGATAAATCCAAGACCCGGGATCACGCTTTTAATCCACACATATGCGCTGCCGTTCGGCCCCAGGGCGAGGACCATACCGATGAACGCTATCGCCGCGACGATGCGTGCTATCAGGTCCTTTGTTACGACAACGGCAGCCAGAGCCAGGGCTACAACGACAATGCCGCTGTAATACGAGATGATCCAATTCTGATCCACTTGCATGAAAACGCCGTAACGCGCGTCAAAGCAACGGAAAATAGGAATCAGAAAATTTGCCCAGCCTGTTGAAGGCATCGAGGAACTATAATCCGCGTAGTTGGTAGTGCGTTGAGAATGTTCCAGAAGCTGAAGGAATGGCAGCAGCTGCACCATGACCAATCCCATCGCTATCGCTCCCAGCACCAACATGCGAAGGATCGTACGGCTTTTTTCACCTGTTGCGCGGAACCAACGGACGGCAAAGAAAACGATGTTTAAAATCCATGTGAAGAGAAATATCTCAGGTGCCCCTGCCAGAAACTGAATAGCCGCAACCAAGGCAGCGACAACAATCTGTTTCCCGCCTTTCATCGTCGCCGTCTCAGTGGCAAGAATCACCCAAGGCATCCATCCAAGAGCGGCACTGTTGTTTGGATAACAGAGGCAACTCAACATCAGGCCACCGAACGAATACCCAACCGCAGCGATCATCGCCGCGAATGAATTGCCGGTCCATTTCCTTGCAAGATAAAACATGCCCACTCCCCCGAGCCATTGGTGCAGCAAACAAAAGACACCAAGAGACCAGGACAAAGGGAATATCAAATAGAACAGCGATCCTGGATACAGCACCATCGTGTTCCACTGGGCAAAGAATGGCAGCCCACAATTATTCCATGGGTTCCAAAGGGGAAAATGCCCTTTCCAGAATTGCTCCCGATGATAAAAAGCCGACGGATAATAAAAGTTACCGAAATCGTGATGAAAAAACGTTTTCATCCCGAGGACAACATCTGGAAACCCGGCGAAGATAAGCAAACCAAGAAGCAGGATGCAATTGCGAGGAGTAAACAGGGTATTTACGTCCAGGAACTTTGCGACGCCATGGTTTGCCTCGGAAGACATTCGATTCGAAAAGGACCTTAGCGGGAACAATTCAGATTGAAAAGGTGAAGCATAGACGAGGGATATCTGCCCCTCTCAAAACTTCCACATGCAGATCCAAGCCACCTTCCATGGTTTCAGAGCCACAAAACGAGTGAGGATGTCGAGTTCGGACGACCGTCAGCCAGCGGCTGGACTGATTTTCCGGAGTTCGGGAACGGGCTAGACGCCGAGTGGCGTGGTTTTCCGGAGTTCCAAGCTCGTCTATCCCGCAGGATGGACGTCTTTCGGAGAGTTCCAAAGAGGCGTATCCGCAAGATGGACATCTTTCGGAGACTTCTGAAGTGGGCTAGACGGCGGGCGGACGTCTTTCGGAGACTTCTAAAACCGTCTATCCGGCTTCTGGACGCCGATTCCGGACTTCTGAACCGGTCCATCCGGTTTCTGGACGTGAATTCCGGACTTCTAAATCGGTCCATCTTCCTTCTGGACATCAATTCCGGACTTCTGGAGACGTCCAGCAAGCGGATGGACCAGTTTTCCGGAGTTCGGACGAGGCATATCCGCCTGGATAGACCCTTTCCGGACGGAAAATGGATGAAAACCGGCGGTCGGACCCCGTTTTAAGTCCGGTTGGGATGGTAACCGCGTGGATAGACGTCTTCAGAAGTCCGGAAAACTCGTCCGTCGGCGGACGGACGGACTTAGAAATCTCCGAAAGAGGTCCAGAACCTTGCTGGACGGTTTTAGAAGTCTCCCGAGATGACGTAGCCAGCGGGATGGGCGTCTGCAGGAGTCTGATTTTCAGGTGGTTGTGAATTTCCCAAGTCGGAAGGCACGAGAGATGTGCCTCGGATTACATTTGCGTTGGCCGAGGGGATAGCATCCAAACGAACTGAAAACTCCTCCTCGGGTTCGAAAAAGTCCATCGTTCAAATCTTTCCTTGATGCGGTGCGACACGGGGCTTACCTTTTGCGCGCCAGGGCCCATGGAATGTGGACTTACGAACCCC
>CBHWET010000101.1:0-14005 GCA_966112985.1 uncultured bacterium
AAACGGCGAAAGGCTATCTCAAACACGAACGCGGCACGCTCGAAGCCGTAATTGCGGCCCGCAACACTGCGGTGAGTGCCGGCGCACGAGCGGCATCGAATCCTGGTGACACCGGCGCGATGAAAGAGTTATCGAACGCAGAAGGCGCATTGACCGCTTCCTTGGGCCGCCTCCTCGCCGTCGCCGAAGCATATCCTGATCTGAAAGCGAACCAGACGATGAATGGGCTGATGGAAGAGCTGACCTCGACGGAAAATAAAATTGCGTTCGCACGCCAGGCTTACAACGACTCGGTCATGGAGTACAACACCAACCGCGAACGTTTTCCCGGCAATCTCGTTGCCAACACGTTTAACTTCACGGCAGCAGAATTGTTTGTTGTCGAAAATGCGGCCGAAAAAGTCGCGCCTAAAGTTTCGTTCTAATTAACTTTGCTGGTGCGCTACGGATCGATCTGTAGCGCACCTCGGCAAATCCATCTTCGATGGACTTTTTCCAACGGCAGGATAGCGCGCGTCGCAAGACGAAGTGGCTGGTGCTTTATTTTGCGGCCGCAACCCTTGCGACTATCCTCGCCGTTTACGTTGTTTTCGCACTGGTTTACACAACCCATAATCAAACGAAACGTTATAGGCATCGAGCGGATGTCACATTTTGGAATCCGGAATTATTCGGTTGGGTCACGGCGGGAACGCTCTTGGTCGTGATCGGTGGTTCTCTTTACAAAATTGCCGAACTGTCGGCGGGCGGAGCCTTAGTGGCGTCGTCGCTGGGCGGCCGACCATTGGATATCAACACTCCAAGTGTTGAGGAGAAGAAATTGCGTAATGTTGTGGAAGAAATGGCGATTGCGTCGGGTGTTCCCGTTCCTCAGATTTACGTTCTTCCCGAAGAAGATGGTATTAATGCTTTTGCTGCCGGATTTAACCAAAATGACGCAGTTATCGGTGTGACGCGCGGTGCTATTCAGGCGCTGACGCGTGACGAACTGCAAGGTGTGATCGGTCATGAGTTTAGTCATATCCTGAACGGCGACATGCGTCTCAATATGCGGTTGATCGGGGTTATCAACGGTTTATTGTGCATCGCGCTGTTGGGAAAGGTGCTACTTCGCGCAATGAGCGGTCGGACAAGGGGCCGTAATGATGGTCGAGCCGCCGTTTTCGTTATTGGGTTGGGCCTGGTGGTGATCGGCAGTATTGGCATGTTCTTCGGTCGACTGATTAAGAGCGCGATTTCACGCCAACGCGAATTCCTGGCCGATGCGTCAGCGGTTCAGTTCACCCGAAATCCGCAGGGGCTCGCAGGCGCACTGAAAAAGATTGGCGGCTGCGCGAGTGGTTCCAAACTGGAGGCTCCGAATGCGGAAGAAGCCAGCCACTTATTCTTCGGCAACGCTTTATCTGATGGCTGGATGAATTTAATGGCGACGCATCCGCCGTTGGAAGAACGCATTCGCGCACTCGATCCGGCCTGGGACGGTAAATATCCCGTCGTTCGGATTGAGCGCGAAGTTGTCGTTACCCCGGTTGCCACGGCTTCCCCACGAATTGCTCCTCGTTTCATACCACCGCCGACGCTCGATAAGCTCATTGGTGCTTCAACCACGTTTGGTGCGAATCAGGTTCTTGTGAACACAGGAGTTCCTACGCCACAGCAGGTCTGCTATGCCGCCGAGTTACGCGCTGCTATTCCCGATCATATCCGAAGCATCGCACGGGAATCCCTCGGCGCGTCTACAATCATTTATTCGTTATTGCTGGATGTGGAAGAGCCTGCGCGGTTGAAGCAATTGAGAGAATTGCAGGAGTCGAATACATCTGCCGTTTACGAAGAAACATTGCGAACGTATTCGACCGTGGCCTCCATCGACGCACGTCTGCGTCTTCCGCTGGTAAACCTTTGTTTACCCGCACTTCGACTGATGTCGAAGGATCAATACTTTCGATTTAATGAAAACATTCGGCAGCTGATCGAAAGCGACAGACGAATCTTTTTGTTCGAATACATGCTGCAGAAAATTGTTCTTCGAAACCTTGAGCCTAATTTTAACCCTGGGCGCAAGCCGGTGATTCAGTACTATGTCCTAAAGCCGCTCGAAGAAGACATTATCGTTCTACTCTCCGCATTGGCGCGCCACGGCAGTGAAGAGCCTGCCGCGATACAGCACGCGTTTAGTTGCGGGGTTCAGCAGCTGAAGTTCTCGATTTCGAATATTGCTCTGCTTGGCGATGACCAATGTGACTTGCCGCAGATCGATGCCGCACTGAACCGAATTGCGTCAGCCGCTCCAATGGTGAAGAAGACCGTGTTGAACGCCTGTGCCTCTGCGGTAGCCGCCGATGGCGTGGTGCATATGAAAGAGGCTGAATTATTACGCGCCATTGCGGAAACACTCGACTGCCCAATTCCGCCATTCGTTCAGAACATTTGAACACATCCGCTGCGAGTGTCTGAATAAAGACGGTATTTCCTCAGAATAAACACCTTGTTCGGGCCGTCGAAATCGAGCACATTTCGCGTTTTCCTAAGATGACCATTCGACTTTTTCTTCTGTTAATTGTCCTGGCTCTACCCGCGTACGCTCAAAACGGTGACAAAAAGGACGGAGCCGGTGAGAAACAGGTGGATCCGATTCCGGCCGAAAAAATTCCTCCCGCGCCAATTCTAAGCGGGGACGATGCATTAAAGTCATTCAAGATCGCGCCGGGTTTTCGCATCGAATTGGTTGCGGCGGAACCGCTGGTTCAAGAACCCGTTGCCATGGTCTTCGATCCTGATGGTCGGATCTGGGTCGTTGAAATGACCGGCTATATGCCCAATGCGGATGGCATCGGAGAGGATAAACCGGTCGGCAAGGTTGTTATCCTCGAAGACACAGACGGCGACGGCAAAATGGATAAACGGACGGTTTTTGCGGACGGGTTGGTGATGCCGCGGGCAGTGGCTCTGGTTCATGGTGCGGCGCTGGTCGCTGAACCGCCGCATCTCTGGCTATTTCGTGACACCAATGGCGATGGAAAGGCCGATGATAAAATCGAAATCGCAAAGGATTACGGCAATAACAAGAATCCTGAACACACTGCGAACGGTTTACTTTGGGCTCTTGATAATTGGATCTACAGTGCCGATCACACGATACGCTTTCGCGCAATGCCAGAGGACGACTTCAAGCGTGAACCAACTGCATTTCGCGGACAGTGGGGTATCTCTCAGGATGATTTTGGGCGGCTCGTTTATAACTCCAACAGCGACCAATTCCGGATGGATCTTGTGCCGTCGCATTACTTGATGCGGAATCCAAATTATCGGACACCGGCTGGCTTAAACATCGATCCGATCCATAACCAGGCGACGTATCCGGTTCGCATGACTCCAGGTGTGAATCGTGGTTATCGCCCGGGCGTTCTTCGAACGAACGGAACCCTTACCGCATTCACTGCCGCCTGCGCACCGTTGATTTACCGGGGTGAAAACTTTCCGACTGAATTTAAAGGAAACGCTTTCGTTTGTGAGCCATCGGCAAATTTGATCAAACGAAATATTCTCGTTGAAAACGACGGAACCATCACAGGTTTCCAGGCTTATACAAACGCCGAATTTCTTGCATCGACGGATGAGTGGTTCCGGCCAGTTAATCTGAACAATGGTCCCGACGGGGCGCTGTATATCGTTGATATGCACCACGGCGTTCTTCAGCACCGTATCTTTTTAACATCCTATTTACGGCGGCAGGCGGAAATGCGCGGTTTGGATAAGACCGTCGGTCTCGGCCGGATCTACCGCGTTGTTTACGACAAAGGCGGATTGCCAAAGAACATAAAGCTTCCGAAACAAACAACTGACCTTGTGCAGGAGCTTTCGAGTGCTAACGGATGGCGACGCGATACTGCGCAGCGGCTCTTAGTTGAGCGTGATGAGGTGGACAGCATTCCGGCACTACGCAACTTAGCGCTAAAAGGAGAGAGTCCGCTGGCGAGGCTCCATGCGCTTTGGACACTGGAAGGGATGACTGGTGGTTTGGATGAAGGCACATTGATGGAAGCATTGCGTGATCAACATCCGAAGCTGAGAGCAACGGCAATTCGCCTCAGTGAACGTTTTCTCAAAACGCCCGCCAAAGATAAGTTTTTTCCGTGGTTGACGCGTTTGGTTAATGACAACAGCAGTGATGTGCAGCTGCAGCTGGCTTTCACATTGGGTGAAATTCAGGACGGCCGGGCTGAAGCCCTGATGCAATTCATTGCGGCTAAATTCGCTGCGAATACGTATATCCGCGATGCATTGCTTACCGGACTTTGGAAACGCGAGCTGGAATTCCTGGAAACAATGTCGCGACAAAAGCAGCTTTGGGACGCGAAACGTCCTGGAACCGAAGGGCTCCTGAGCGGCCTCGCTCAATGTATTTTTGCTGAGCGCAAAACAAACCGTATCGAACGTTTATTCGCGCTCTCCGCTTCCTCCAGCGAGTCGCAGCGACTTGCTTTACTGAATGGGATCGTCGGTAAAGGGGCTCCAAAGTTTAAAGTCGTTCGTTTCACCGAAGAGCCTGCCGGCTTTATCTCGTTGAAGAAGTTAACTGACAAAGAGACCGTTGCTGCCGTCAAGAAACTCGAAAAACTTGTGACTTGGCCTGGGCAGCCTGGTTATGTGGCGCCGCCTGTTATCAAGCCGTTGACGGCGGAGCAGCAAAAGCGCTTCGACAACGGCCGTGAGCTATTTGCTACAAGTTGTGCCGCCTGCCATCAGTTGACGGGCCTTGGAATGGAAGGACTCGCGCCACCACTTGCTGACTCTGAATGGGTCTTAGGACCAGAAACTCGTGTAACGCGCATCGTATTGCACGGTGTGAAAGGACCAATTGAAGTAAACGGAAAGAAATTTGAGTTGGAGATGCCGGCGTTGAATACCCTTAGTGATGAACAGTTGTCGTCCATTCTTACTTACGTCCGTCGCGAGTGGGAAAACACTGCTGATCCGATTGATCCGGCAACGCTGGCAAAAGTCCGCAAAGAAACTGCGGATCGCAATGAAGCCTGGACCGCCGCAGAATTGTTGAAAGTGAAATAACCAGGCTATTTTGTCGCCGGAATTACTTTAGCTTTCTGCAATTTCTCTAGCTTGGGTTTGATAACAACGCTGCAATACGGCTTACTCGAATTGCGGCGGTAGTAATCATGATGGTATGACTCAGAAGCGTAGAACTTTGTGAAGGGGACGATCTCTGTCACGATTGGCTTGCTGAAATGAGCTGCCGCTTCTTTCTTTGATTTTTCTGCTGCAGCCTTCTGTGCGTCGTTGTGATAGAGGATGATCGACCGGTATTGGGTGCCAAAGTCGTTCCCTTGACGGTTTAATGTCGTCGGATCATGGGCTTCCCAGAAAACATCCACGAGTTTGTCATAAGAAATCTTCGTCGGATCGAATTCGATTTGAATCACCTCGGCGTGACCGGTTTCACCGCTGCAAACCTGTTCGTAGGTCGGATTTTCCGTTTTGCCACCAGCGTAACCCGATGTGACTTTCTTGACGCCATCGAGCGATTGGAAAACGGCTTCCGTGCACCAGAAACAGCCACCACCAAAGGTGGCCAGTTCAGTCTTGGCTGGCGCAGCATTCGTAGATTCAGGTGCGGCATTCATAGAAAAAGAAATCATTGAAACCAACATGGACAGCAGGAGAAGACTGGGCAACCGGCACATGTCTCAACTAAACCTCGTAAATTCCGGTTTCGCAAAAGTTTTTTTGCCCCTAAGCTCGCTGCGCTTATGGAAAGTGGCATTAACGTTCGAAGGCAGTTCGCGAGTGACAACTACTCCGGCATTTGCCCCGAGGCTTTCGCTGCGCTGACCGAGGCGAACCAGGGGCATTCGCGCAGCTATGGCAATGATCCATGGACCGACAAGGCGGCTGATTTGATTCGCGATATCTTTGAGACGAAGTGCGAAGTCTTTTTTGTTTTCAACGGTACCTCAGCCAACTCGCTTTCGCTGGCCTCAATGTGTCAGTCGTATCATAGCATCCTTTGCCATGAGCAGGCGCATATTGAAACGGCCGAGTGCGGCGCTCCGGAATTTTTTGCGAACGGTACGAAAGTTCTGCTGCTCGGCGGCGATAACGGAAAGATCAATCCTTCCTGCATTGAACCAATGGTGAAAAAGCGGACGGACATTCATTATCCGAAACCGCGTGTCATCAGTATCACGCAGGCGACGGAGGCTGGAACCGTTTACTCACTGAACGAACTCACGTCTCTGATCGAAACGGCTCGCAGCTTCAATTTGCGAATACACATGGACGGCGCACGGTTTTCGAATGCCGTGGCTGCGCTGGGAGTCGCATCAAAGGAGATCACGTGGAAACGTGGGGTAGACGTTCTTTGTTTCGGTGGGACGAAGAACGGGATGGCAGTGGGTGAAGCGGTGGTATTCTTCAATTTGGACCTCGCGCGTGAATTTGATTATCGTTGCAAACAAGGCGGGCAGCTTGCATCAAAGATGCGTTTTCTCTCCTCGCAATGGGTGGGTATGTTGCGCGATGGCGCGTGGCTGCGTCATGCGACGCATGGTAATAAAATGGCGAAGTTGCTTGAGGAGAAGTTACGCGTCATCCCGAATATCAAAATCTCATTCCCCTGTGAGACGAATTCTGTGTTCGCACACATGCCTGAAGCTGTTATTTCTGGAATGCGCGCGAAAGGTTGGCAATTTTATACGCACGTTAGCCCGGGGGATTGTCGATTGATGTGCAGTTGGGATACAACAGAACAGGACATCAACCAATTCGTCGCAGATGTGAAAACGTTAACTCACTAATATGGACATTGCAGAAAAGACACGAAAGGAACTGGAGAAAGACTTCGAACGAACCAAAGGCTTTTTCGGTGAATTCAAGAAATTCGCGATGCGGGGAAACGTCATTGACCTCGCGGTCGGTGTCGTAATCGGAGCGGCCTTTGGCAACATTGTGAATTCCCTTGTTAAAGACATCATCATGCCGCCACTCAGCAGGCTGACGGGCGAAATTGATTTGTCACAAAGATTCTGGGATTTGTCCGGCAAACATTACGCGACATTGAAAGAAGCCGTTGACGCCAAGGCGCCCGTGATTACTTACGGCGTGTTTCTTAACACGATCATTTCATTCATCATCATCGCGTTTTCGGTTTTCGTACTGGTGCGGTTCATCAATAAACTGCATCCGAAGCCAACTCCTGACGCACCGGTAACCCCCACTACGAGGGAATGTCCTTTCTGTGTTTCGACAATATCTTTAAAAGCAACGCGCTGTCCCCAGTGTACGTCTGAAATTCGCTAGTTTTTTGGCGACTCCGCAGCATCGGAACGCCACAGCCATTTGACGTATTGCGAGAAGATCGAGGCACCGTGCTTGGCACTGTGTTTTCCGTCACCATACACAAACGCGTAATCGTAGTCTTTGAACTTCAATGCGGCGGCCATGGTCTGGTTCGCGAGGGGCCAGTTGCCGAACTGATTATCAAGGTCATTCGAACCGTCCTGCAGAAAGACGCGAATTGGTTTTCGGGGTGCCTTGCGGATCAAAAACGGATAAGCATGGCCACCGCGGATATCCGTAAAGCTTCCAACCGCGCTGAACACCTTACTGAATTCATTCGGTCGCTCCCACGCGGCCGTGAACGCGCAAATCCCGCCTGAACTCGAACCGCAGATTGCCCGTTGAGAACCGTCCTTGGTCAGGTTGTGCTTTTTGGCCACTTCCGGAAGGATTTCTTCGAGGAGGAATCGAACGTAAGCGTCGCTAAGAGAATCGTATTCAAAACTCCGATTCTTCTGTGCCGCTTGACCATCGTGAGCCGGGATTTCGCCCGGATTGATAAATACGCCGATTATGACTGGCAGCTCCTTGCGCGCGATAAGATTGTCGAAGACGTAGGGTATTCGCCATTGGCCATTGGTGGAGACATAGCCGCCGCCGTCCTGAAACACCATAACGGCAGTGGGTTTTGTCGCATCGTATTGCTTAGGTACGTAAACCCAGTAATCACGCACCGTTCCAGGGAACACTTTGCTGCTTTCCCAACGATACTTCGTCACCTCGCCGTGCGGCACCTTAGGGTTGAATTGCGAATCAGCTCCCAATTGATAGTCGTCTGGAATTCGCTCGGCTTTTGTGGCGGTGTTGGTGGTTTCCGGCGCCGGTTTTCCGGGAAACGCCGTCGACATCATTGATTTTTTTACGCAACAAGCCGATAACAAAGAGGCAACAACAAAGGTGCTCAGCGAGGGAAACGATTTCATGCCGCATGATTCTGTGAATTCCACTCACTGTGTCAAAGCCTTTACGCATTCGTGAATATCGAACTCATCAATACCGGTAGCGAGTTGATGCTCGGCCGCGTTCTCAACACCCACCAGCAATGGCTTTGTTCGCAGTTTGCTGATTTGGGATATGTCGTCGATCGGCAGGTTGCGGTTCCCGATACCGGGACGGCTATAAAGGATGCTGTCCGGGACGCTCTCACTCATTCCGATTTGATCATCACGACCGGCGGTCTTGGGCCGACATCTGATGACATTACGCGTGAACTCATCGCGCAGTTGCTCGGCAAAAAACTGTCGCTCGATCACTCAGTTGTTGCGCACATCGACAAATTCTTTGCGCAACGGAAACGCTGTGCGCCGGAAAAAACAAAAGTTCAGGCCTTAGTTCCTGAAGGTGCCATAGTTTTGCAGAATGCCTACGGCACGGCGCCTGGCCTAGTAATGGAATTGTCTCCCAATCCTTTCCGATCCGGCCAAAAGGCAGTGCTCGTGATGCTCCCGGGACCTCCTCGTGAGCTGCGTCCGATGTTTCGTGATCAGGTGGTGCCGCTGTTAGCAAAGTTTTTCCCCGGTCGTCAGGAGTTTGTTTGTCGTACATTCAGGACGACTGGTATCGGTGAATCTTTCGTCGAAGAAAAACTCGAGGCGCCGCTCCAGGAATTTGTAAACCGCGGGCTCGAACTCGGATATTGCGCGAGGGTGGGGGAGGTTGACGTGCGCATCATGACGCGCGGGGTTGGCGCGGTCGAGCTGGCGAATTGTGCTGAAGTGAAGATTCGTGAACTGATGGGGCGATATATTTTCAGTAATGGCGATCTGTCGCTGGAACAAGTCATTGTTCAACTCCTGACGGAGAGAAAACAAACCTTGTCGCTCGCTGAATCCTGCACGGGAGGCCATATTGCCAATCGAATCACCAATGTTTCTGGGGCTTCGGCTGTTTTCATGGCGGGCCTTATCACCTACAGCAATGAATCCAAACAACGATTGCTAGGTGTTAACCCGGGAACGCTCGAAACGTCCGGTGCAGTGAGCAAAGCCACGGCAAAGGAGATGGCCGAAGGCGCTCGTGAACGAAATCAAACCGATTATGCTTTGGCAGTGACAGGTATCGCCGGACCAACCGGTGGCACTGATGAGAAGCCGGTAGGGACCGTTTATATAGCGCTTGCGACCCCTGAGATAACTCTCGTCGAACATCATGTGAATCATTACGATCGCGAGACCTTCAAATTTATGGTTTCCCAACAGGCAATGGATCTCCTCCGACGCAAAATGCTAAAGGAATAAAGCGCGGCGAACATAAAATGGGCTGGGACAAAAATAATTCGAGTCTGATGTCCTGACTGGCTTCGCTCGTTCGTCGTGTTTCTGAAAGCGATACATTAATTGACAGAAAGGCAGGCGTTATGAGCACGAAAACAAAGAATAAAAAGGCGATAAAAACGAAACCTGGTGCAAACATTGTATGGTTTGAAATCCCAGCGGATAATCCCGAACGCGCCCGCAAGTTTTATAAGTCCCTTTTCGGTTGGAATATCAATGAATTCCCGGGAATGAAAGACTACTGGCACATTGAGACCGGTGGTCCCGATGCGTCCCCGGACGGCGGGATGCTGCGGCGTAAACATCCAGCGCACACCATTACAAATTATATCCTCGTACCATCCGTGACGCGGTTCATGGCAAAGGTTGAGAAGCTGGGAGGTAAGGTGTGTATGCCGAAGACTGCTGTCCCGCAGATGGGTTACTTCGCGATTTGCGAGGACACGGAGAAGAACACGTTCGCCATTTGGGAGGCGAGCATGAAGGCGAAGTAACGGAGTCGGCTCCCGCAGAAATACGACACCTTTAATCTGGGCAATATTTTATGAACTTTAAGAGCAACGCCGTTGATATGCCACTCACAGATTGCGAGTTTATGTCGTCGCGCGTCGTCAGCGCGCCGCGTGAACTGGTTTTCAAAGCGTTCACCGATCCTGACCATCTCATCAACTGGTGGGGACCTAAAGGCTTCCTAAACAGTTTCATCGAATGCGATCCACAAGCCGGTGGCAAGTGGCGCTTTGTCATGCACGGACCGGACGGCCAGGATTACAAAAATGAGCACGTTTTCGAAGACGTGACGTCTGAACGCATCGTCATGCGTCATCTTTCCAGTCCGCGGTTTCAACTCACCGTCACTTTCATCGAAGAAAGTGGCAAAACACGAGTTAACTGGCGTATGCGTTTTGAGACGGCCGAAGAATGTGCCCGCATCAGGACGTATGCTTTGCCTGCGAACGAACAGAACTTCGACAAACTGGAAGCTGAGTTGGCCAAAATGGCAGCGGCTGAAGATACCGCCGTCTTCTCTCGAACGTTTGACGCTCCCCGCCGCCTCGTGTGGAAAGCGTGGACCGAACGGGATCGACTGATGGAATGGTTCGGTCCCAAAGGCTTTACGATGTCGGTGGCCAAACTCGATTTTCGTCCGGGCGGAACTTTTCATTACAGCCTGCGCGCTGCGAACGGACACGAGATGTGGGGCAAATTTGTTTATAGGGAGATGGTTGAACCGCAACGGATTGTTCTCGTGAATTCCTTTTCCAATGCGGCCGGCGAATTGACGCGTCATCCGATGGCGGCAACCTGGCCGTTGGAAATGCTTTCAACGACGACCCTGGCGGAGCACGAAGGCAAGACTCTTCTGACCATTCGCTGTGAACCGATTAATGCAACCGCCGAGGAACGCAAAACTTTCGCTGGCGCGCGTCAAGGTATGAAGCAAGGTTGGAACGGCACCTTCGATCAACTCGCAGGTTACCTTGCAAAGACGAAATAAGGAGAACTATGCAAAAGATAACACCTTTCCTGTGGTTCGATGATCAGGCTGAAGAAGCCGTGAAGTTTTATACCTCCATCTTTAAAAAATCAAAAATAGGTAGAATTGCACGATACGATAAGGCAGGTGAAAAGGTTGCCGGTCGTCCTGCTGGTTCAGTGATGACCGTTGAATTTGAAATTGAGGGGCAAAAGTTTGTTGCACTCAATGGCGGACCGATTTTTAAATTCACCGAAGCCGTTTCATTCGTGGTCAACTGCAGAACGCAGGCGGAAGTAGATTACTATTGGAAGAGGCTCTCGGCCGGTGGCAAGGAAGTGCAGTGCGGCTGGCTGAAGGACAAGTATGGTGTGTCATGGCAAATCGTTCCAACGATCCTCGCTGACTTGATGAGCACAAAGGATGCAGCTAAATCGCAACGGGTGATGGAAGCGATGCTGCAGATGGTTAAGCTCGATATCGAAGGTTTGAAAGCGGCTGCGGCTAACACGAAAAACAAAACGTCGGAATCCGGTAAACCCAAAGCGAAAAGGAAATAACATGAGCAAAGTTCGACTGCTGGTAGGCACCAAAAAAGGGGCATTCATTCTCAACGCGGACGGCAAACGTAAGAATTGGGAAGTGAGTGGACCGCATTTTGCCGGTTGGGAGATTTATCACGTCAAAGGTTCCTCTATTGATCCGAATCGCATTTACGCATCCCAAAGCAGCGGCTGGTTCGGCCAGATCATCCAGCGCTCTGATGACGGTGGCAAAACATGGAATCCGCCGGGGAGCACACCGGAAGAATTAAAAGGTCCGGAAGGTTTTCCAAAGGGCGAAAGCAATAAATTTGTCTACGAAGGGCAGGTCGGAACTCACAAGTGGTACGACGGCACACAGCATCCGTGGGAATTCAAACGTGTCTGGCATTTGGAGCCATCGCTCAACGATCCCGACACGGTTTATGCCGGCGTGGAGGACGCAGCAATTTTCAAAACGACTAATGGCGGCAAGACATGGCAGGAGCTTGCAGGCTTACGGAATGCGAAGGGAAATCTTTGGCAGCCGGGCGCAGGTGGCATGGCGGTTCACACGATCATTATTGATCCGAAAAATGCGAACCGCATTTACGTCGCTATCTCAGCGGCAGGCGCGTTCCGTACCGAAGACGGCGGTAAAACGTGGAAGCCGATCAATCGCGGACTTAAGTCGCAGTACGAGTTACCTGATCCCGACGCTGAGGTCGGGCATTGTGTCCATCGCATCGCATTGCATCCATCGCGTCCTGACGTTCTCTATATGCAGAAGCATTGGGATATCATGCGCAGTGATAATGCCGGAGATCTTTGGACAGAAGTCAGTGGAAACCTGCCAACAGACTTTGGTTTTCCGATCGACGTGCACGCGCATGAACCGGAAACAATCTACGTCGTACCGATCAAGAGCGACTCCGAACATTTCCCGATCGATGGTAAGTTGCGGGTGTATCGCAGTAGGACCGGTGGCAACGAATGGGAACCGTTGACGAAAGGCCTCCCGCAAAAGGATTGCTATGTAAATGTTTTGCGCGATGCGATGGCAGTGGATCTGTTGGACCCATGCGGCATTTATTTTGGCACGACGGGAGGGCAGGTTTATGGATCAGCTGATGGTGGCGATACGTGGGAACCGATCGTTCGCGACCTGCCGGCGGTGTTGTCAGTGGAAGTGCAAACCTTGCGGTGAGCATCAATCCGGCAAACACCGTTAGTCGAAAATCTAAATAGACAAGCGAAATGTCTCGCTCTTTTGGAAAGGAGAGGGGGGCGGATGGGCCGTTTCGCATCTACTCGAAATGTTCTGAGTCGCTGAAGCAACAGATCACAAAATGAAAATCCGTGTTGTTCTACCATATCACCTACGAAATCTCGCTCGCCTCAACGGCGAGTTGGAGGTGGAGGTATCGGGTTCGCCGACAATTCGAGCAGTGGTGGATGAAATCGAAAACCGTTTTCCAGTGCTGATGGGGACTATCCGCGATCATTCCACTCTTCAACGTCGCGCCTTTATCCGTTTTTTTGCATGCAAGGAAGATTTGTCCAACGAACCAGCGGATCAGGTGTTGCCAAAAGCTGTTATCGATGGAACGGAACCGCTGTTGATTGTGGGAGCAATGGCTGGCGGATAACCTCGTTTGTGGCGCCTCAATCATGATGCCCCACCTTTAACCCCAAATCCCAGACACACGTTTTGATTGTCGGTTAAGGCCAATAAATTAGCTCTTCTAACTGATTTCGGACAGAAACCGCTCATGATAGAGGCAAAATAAAGGTCGCCCGAAACGCAGGACCCGTACGCACTTTGGTTTGGCAATCCTGCTTCGGGCACTCCGATTCCAATTGCCCCCTTTTTCTCTCTGGTTTTTTTAACTCGCTGGCGTTCGAACGTTTAGCTGCACGGATTCGTATTTTTTCGACCAAAAAAGGCCTCAAAATGTCCGGATTTGTATTTTGGCGACCATTTTCGCTCTCTAAAAACGCAGATTTGTATTTCGGAGAGTAAAAAAGCTCTTTTTTTACTTAGGTTTGTATTTCGACGGCCAAAAAACCTCTTTTTTTGTCCGTTTTTGCAAAACCCAGCAAAAAAAGGCTTTTTTTGGTCGCGGAAAATACAACTCCGCAAAATTTAACGCGTCTTTTAGTCTCCGAAATCCAAAAACGGAAAATTTAAACGTCCGGAAGGTCGCCGGAATACAAATCCGGACAAAAAAAGAGTTGTTTTACCTTCCGAAATGCAAATTGTGAAATCCAATTCGGAGGCGGAGTTGGCCATCCGAGCGGACGGAAGAACGAGCCACGTCACTAGACGGAAATGCCGGTTGCATCTCTGCAGCACTCTTTTCCGATTAGGGATTTTA
>CBHWET010000102.1:0-13984 GCA_966112985.1 uncultured bacterium
GTGGCCTGTTGTTCCCGTCTAATTTTCATCAGTTGTTTGCTTCCTCTGAACGGTCAACCACCCCTCCTGTTTGAGCAACCAGCAGAGGCGCGTATCGCGTGCTCAGTATCTGTCGTAATGATAAGTGGTTGAAGGCGACTGTGATAAAGATTGAAACGGCAGCCACATAAGGTTTACCTTCGCTCTGCTCGTATTTAAGTCGGCGTTGATCCAATTATGTCTACAGGTGACCAAAGCGCACCGGGCAGCGAAGACGAACTGGCCAAACTGAGGAGCGACCTCGATGCGGCTAACAAAGAACTTGAGTCCCTTTCGTATGCGGTTTCCCATGATCTGCGTGCACCGCTACGCGCCATTGAAGGGTTTGCGGACGTTGTCCTGGAAGATTACCAGGCCAAACTTGATGCAGAGGGCAAACGGTATTTAGAGATTATCCGAAGCAGCAGCTTGAAGGCATCCAAGATGATTGAGGGTCTGCTGCTGTACTCTCGCCTGGGCCGGCACGAAATGACCAAATCCGATATCAACGTTGCCGAGTTGATTCAAAACGCGATCACCGATCTCCGACACATCATTGGTGACCGCAAGATTGACTTCAAAATTGATTCGTTACCTGCCGTTCGGGGCGATTTTTTTCTGCTCCGCGAAATCTGGAAAAATCTGCTCGCAAACGCTGTAAAATTCTCACGACTGCAGCCTGAAACGGTTATTCGAATTGAAGGACACGAAAAGGCGGGCAGCGTGACATTTTCGATAAGCGATAATGGCGTTGGGTTCGACCAAAAATATGCGGACAAATTGTTTCAATTGTTCCAGCGGCTGCATGGAGAATCAGAATTTAATGGCATAGGAGTCGGTCTGGCCGTAGCGCGACGGTTGGTACTGCGTCATGGCGGGACAATTTGGGCAGAAGGCAAGCCGGGCGAGGGCGCGACATTTTTCTTCACTCTGCCGAAGTAGTTTCACCGCCCCCGAGCGGAGTATTGCGTTGCAAACCGAACCTTTCCGCCGTTAGGATGCGCACCGAAAATTCGCTCTGCAATGTCCGAATACAAAGTTAAATTCGAAGTATTTGAGGGTCCACTCGACCTGCTTCTTTACCTGATCAAAAAGGAAGAAGTCGACATTTACGAAGTCAATCTCACCAAACTCGCGACTCAGTTCATTGAATACGTCGAAATGATGCGCGAGTTTGATCTCGAAATCGCGGGAGAGTTTCTCGTGATGGCGGCGACATTGATGTACATCAAAAGCCGTGAACTGTTGCCCAAGGAACAGCAGGTGCAGGCAACGGAGGAGGAAGACGAAGAGGATCCACGTTGGGAGCTGATTCGTCAGCTGGTCGAATATAAAAAGTTCAAAGACGCCGCAGCTCAGTTGCAACAACGTGAAATCGAGCAGGAGAACGTCTTTGCCCGCCGTCCAGGGAAACTCGAGTTCAATTTGGAAGAGCAGCCGCGAAAAGCTGACGTTTCGATTTTCGACCTTCTCAATGCGGTCAATGCGATCCTGAAACGCGTTAATCAACGCGAAGATCTTCGCGAAATTTTCGAAGATAAGTGGAGCGTCAGTGAAAAGATCGAAGTGATGATGAAGCTCACCTCGGAAAGGCCGGTCATTAGGTTTTCCGAACTGTTTAATGCAGAAATGAGCCGCCCGGAAGTCATCTGCACTTTTCTGGCCCTTTTGGAATTGATCCGCCTGAAGCAGTTGGTTTGCGTGCAGGCCGAAGATTTTTCAGATATCGATATCACGAAAGCCCCGCCACAGCCCGTTGTCGCGGAAGGCGGCGAACCGGTAGCCGATGAGGCGACGACCGCGCCTGGAGAACAGCCCGCTACTGGTGACGATGCTAATCCCCAATTGAATTAGGCATGGAACTGAAATCAATTCTTGAAGCGATTTTGTTTTCGGCGCAGAAGCCGATGAGTCCGAAAGAGCTGCGTGACATTCTGTCGCAAACAGCAATGCAAGAAGGCGCTGACGAACTTGCTCGTTCCTTGAAGAAAACAAAGGAAGAGGAGTTGATGACGGCGCTCGAGGAGTTGCACAAGGAACACGAGGCTGCCCAACGAAGCTTTCGTCTCGCGTGCATTGCTGGTTCGTGGCAATTCGTCAGTAATCCGGAATATGCTCCCTGGTTGATCACGATGGTCGGTCAGAAGAATCGTCCTCCACGTCTTTCTGCTCCTTCGCTTGAAACGCTTGCCATCATTGCCTATCGCCAGCCCATTACACGTGCGGAAATCGAGCAGATCCGTGGCGTCGCCGTTGACGGCGTGATGCAGACGTTATTGGAACGCGGGCTCGTGGAACAGTGTGGCCGCGCTGAAGTTGTCGGGCGTCCTTCTCTTTACAGCACCACTCCCGCGTTTCTGGAATATTTTGGATTGCGTGCGCTTGAAGATTTGCCGTCTGCGGAAGAACTGCGTCGCATTCCGGTTACCAAACCTGAATCTCTTCTCACGGCTGATCCGGGCCTTGCCACCGCGCCGCCAGATCAAATGGCCGTCGCGGACGTCGATAAATTAACGGAGACTGCCACAGCGCCGGCAGAGGAACCGAAACAAGACTCCGGAAGTGAGCCGTCGAAATCCGATTCTTAAGCGACGCAATGAGCATTCCCGAGCACCGCAAGGCCATCGATCAACTTGACGCGCAAATCGTCAAACTACTCAACGAACGCACCAGGCACGTGCTTGAGATAGGGGAAATCAAACTAAAGGCCGGGGAAGAAATCTACGCACCACACCGCGAACAAGCTGTTCTGGATCGGGTCTGTAAACAGAACAACGGGCCAATCACCCACGAATCGTTGCGCGCGATCTATCGCGAAATCATGTCCAGCGCACTTTCGCTGGAGAAGTCGATGACAATCGCTTTCCTTGGGCCTGAAGCAACGTTTACGCATGAAGCGGCCATCCGGAGGTTTGGCTCCAGTCTCAAATATTCTGCGCAAAATTCTATTGCGGACGTTTTTACTGAGGTCAGTCGCCAGCGTGCTGACTATGGTGTGGTCCCGGTTGAGAATTCAACTGAAGGTGTGGTGACACATACTTTGGATATGTTCGTCGACAGCGACCTCAAGGTTGTCGCACAAATCATCCTGAAGATTCAGCAGTGCCTCATCAGCCGCTTTAAACGCAATGCGATCGAGAAATTCTACGTGCACCCGCAGACGCTCGCGCAATGCCGTTCGTACCTGCATAAGAATTTTCCACACGTTGAGATCATAGAAACCTCATCTAATTCGCGTTCGGTCGAATTTGCGTCGCGAGAGAAAAACTCCGCGGCGATCGGGGGTGTGCTTGCAGCGGAGAAATACGGCATGCCGGTCCTTGAACACAGTGTCCAGGATAATGCGGTTAACGCCACTCGCTTTCTTGTCCTTGGCCGGCAATGCAGTCCCCCGACGGGTAAGGATCGCACGAGCCTGATGCTCAGCATCAAGCACGAAGTGGGTGCGCTGCATAATGCGCTGTCGCCGTTCCGCAAGTACAAGCTGAACATGACGAAAATTGAATCACGTCCCAGCAAACGAAAAGCGTGGGAATATTTCTTTTTCGTTGATTGCGACGGTCATGCGCAGGACAAGAAAGTATCGAAGGCAATCGCCGATCTTGAGAAGGCTTGCAATTTCGTGAAGGTCCTGGGTTCTTACCCGAACGCAGAATAGTTGCGGAAGGCTTCAGTTGCTCAACGCGGCATCCCAGTCTTTCCAGACGGGTTCATAGCCAAGGCTGCGAATAAAACTAGCGATCTGTTCGGGAGAGCGATCATCGGCGATATCAAACTGCCCGGTCGCGCCTTTCCCATCATTCGCCGCCCACTCACTGGCGCCTAATTCTACAATCCGTCCACGCACTGTTTGATGGATTTTTTCTTTTCCTGCGCCGGTATAGCCGCCCGGTTCAGTATGACTTCCCGCACTGATCAAGGTAACACCGAGAGGGAACAGGCCGTCCCGCAGGGCGGGCGTTTCACGAGTCGAGAGGACAAGGCCAACATCTGGGAACATCAGCCGAAATGCACACACAAGTTGCACCAACTCGCGGTCGCTCATGTGAGTCAACGGTTGGAATTCGCCAGCACAAGGACGCAAACGTGGAAGCGAAATGGTGACCTGCGCTTTCCAGCAATTGCGGAGCAGGTAATCGGCATGCGCGGCAACACAGAGCGCTTCAACCCGCCAATCGCTCAAACCATATAGCGCGCCGATGCCAAGTCGACGGAAACCAGCAGCATATGCACGTTCCGGCGTTTCGAGTCGCCAATCAAAATTTCGCTTTGGCCCCGCCGTATGCATTGCGCCATAGATTTGGCGATCGTACGTCTCTTGATAGACAACAAGTCCATCGGCACCGGCTTCGACAATCGGCCGATACTCATCGGTTTCCATCGGACCAACTTCTAACGACACGCTAGGGACTTCGGCGTGCAAAGCCCGTGTGCAATCCGCCAGATAATTATTGGAAACAAATTTGGGATGTTCGCCAGCCACCAATAGAACGTTGCGAAAACCTTGTTCCTTTAAGGCACGCGTTTCCCGCAACACGTCGTCAATGGACAACGTCACACGAAGGATGGCGTTATCACGTGAAAATCCGCAATAAGTGCAATTGTTGATGCATTCGTTCGAGAGATAAAGCGGTGCGAAAAATCGGATGACTTTGCCGAAGCGTTGTTGCGTGAGTTGTTGAGAACGGCGGCATAGTGCCTCGAGATGATCGCCTGCGGCCGGAGAGATCAGTTCTGCAAAATCAGCCAGCGTTCGAGCTTCGTTATGGACAGCGGCTCGCGCCTGAAACGTAGTCGTGGAAAGGGATCGCTTAAAAAGCGATCCGAGCGGCAGTGAATTGAATTCAGCAACAAAACTCACGCGAACAGGGTAACACTCGCGGACGACGGGTCAATTCCTCTACTGATAGTGCGGAGGTTTGGCATTGGTTGATTTGATCCGCTCGAGTTCTGCATTCTCGACCGATTCAGTTAAACGAGCGACCTGTTTGCGCAAGCGCTCAAGGTCACGCGCCTGTTCAACAACAACTCCGTTCAACTGCTCAACTTGTCGTTCCAGTTCAGTAACGAAGCTCTCGAGCTTTTGAATTCGGTCGGAATCGCCAGCCATATTAACGAAGAACAAACTTTCGATGACGCGTAAACGGATTACGTAAAGATTTCGACGTTTCGTCCTGGATGGCCTGCAATTCGCGGTAGATTTGAACGTTTTTTTCGTTCGGTGTCGCAGTTTCAGAATTGTTCACTTGAACAAACTGTTGCGTGATATCGTTAATCGAGATCTTTTCACCACGTTGTAAACGCCACGACCAGAGAGCCTGAAGCGCAGCACCGTACGCAGCGCCTTCGGAGACCTTCAAAGTCACGACTTCTGCGTTGAATACATCGGCCATGATCTGTCGCCACAATTTTGATTTCGCACCGCCGCCGGTTGCGCGGATTTGTTTCGGCCTCACGCCGAGTTCAGCCAGGCGTCGAAGGCCATAGTTCATACCGAGCGTCACTCCTTCCATAGCGGCGCGCGTGAAATGCTGCGCGGTGAAAGTGCGTTGGTTAACTCCAAACCAAACACCAGTGCCGTCTGGAATATTCGGCGTGCGTTCACCTTCCAAATAAGGCAACAGGAGCAAGCCGTCGGAACCCGTTGGCGCCTTTGCCGCAGCAGCAGCAAACTGATCATGGGTCATTCGGAAATCGTTTCGCACCATTTCAGTCGCCACCGTGACATTCATCGTGCAGAGCAACGGCAACCAGCGATTTGTTGAGTCACAGAAAGCGGCAATCTCTCCGCACGGGTCGATTACAGGCTTCTCCGAACAAGCGTAGATAGTACCGCTGGTTCCGAAACTCGCCGTTATGACTCCCTGCTTCGTGTTACCCGTCCCGATCGCGCCCATCATGTTGTCACCTCCGCCAGCACTGACGAGGACGTCGATATTTAATCCGAGTTCCTCGGCTGCACTCGTCTGGAGGTGACCAGCAGGCCGATCGCTGGACTGTAGACTGGGAAGTTTTGCGGCGAGATCCTTATCAATCGCCTTCATCGTCGCCTGCGACCACTCGCGAGTTTTGACATTGAGTAAGGCCGTGCCACTCGCGTCACCAAATTCCATCGTCTTGTTGCCCGTGAGCCAGAAATTCAGGTAATCGTGGGGAAGAAGAATCGTTGCCAGTTTTGCAAAATTCCTGGGCTCATGCTTTTTCAGCCATAGAATTTTGGGCGCCGTAAAACCAGGAAGAACAGCATTACCCAATTCGGCGATAGTCGAATCAAGTCCACCAAGTTTGCGCGTGATTTCATCACACTCAGCACTGGTTGATGTGTCACACCACAGTTTCGCAGGCCTGATGACCCGTCCGTCTGCGTCGAGCGGCACAAAACCGTGTTGCTGGCCACTCACTCCGATCGCTTTGACCTCTCCGGCACTCGCTCTCGCTTCATTTAGCGCCGCTGCGATTGCCTTTTTGGTCGCAGTGCGCCAGGTCATAGGATGCTGTTCTTTTGCACCCGGAGGGAGGTTCGGAATCAACCCGTATGTTTGTGAACCAGCACCAACAACCTTGCCGTTTTTTGCATCAACGACGACAACCTTCGTGGATTGTGTGCCACTATCGATACCAAGGAGAAGTGTTTGCATATATCGTGTTGGGGAGGCGCGAAGTGTGATTACATCTTTGAGACAAGGGCGCAAGATTTACTTTGGCGACGCTCCATTAATCGTCGCAATCGCCGGACTGCTGGCTGTTCCATAGCGATTGACCGACGTCACGGCAACAACATCGGCGTCATCTTCTAAATCCATACGATCCGTTTCGCTTGCGGTAATCTCCGTTACCCACCCGTCCTTGGTGTGGGTTTGAACCACCCAGAGCCATGGCTTATTCTCCATCGGCGAATTCCTGGCGATCGGTTCCCCGGCATGCCATTTCACCTTTTTGTCTTTGCCTGCCGTCACGTTCAAATCGGGTTTGGGAGGGACATTGGTGCTGAGCCACGGATACGCTGGTGCAAGCGCGTCATTGACGTATGCCTCGGAAACAAGTGCTTCGGCCAAACCTGCATCGTTATTCAGCACGCGATTGAGATTCCAAAGAATATTGCCAGTTGCGCCGGCTTGCGCGCGTGTAAGTTTGATTTGGTTGATAATTTCACCCGCCGGCCATTTGCCGCTAACGTGACTCGTGCTATTGCCGGGCCAGATATGGCGACTCTTCGGGTTTTGTTCCGTCCACCATTTCAAAAGTATTGGATAACTTTGCGCAGGGGCATCAATGGCCCAATACAATTGTGGAGCGATATAATCCATCCACCCTTCGTAAATCCATTTTCGCGAATCCGCGTATAACTCCTGGTATGCATTTAGTCCTTTTATTTGCGCCGGCACACCTGACTTCCAAATACCGAACGGGCTGATACCGAAGCGCACCCACGGCTTAATGCCATGGATATCGTGGTTTAACCGTTCGACCAATGTATTGACGTTTTCACGCCGCCAATCATCGCGAGGAAGTTTTCCCCCGGTCTTCAGATAGGCTTGCCAGCTCCGTTCATCAGGAAACTCTGTGCTTTTCGTTTTTTCGTCGACCTGTTCGCGATACGGATAGAAGTAATCGTCAAAATGAATGCCGTCCACATCGTATCGAGTGACGATGTCTTTGATCACCCCGACGACATGGTCTTGAACGCCTTTTTCCCCCGGATCAAGCCAGAGATGCTTCCCATAGCGTCGAACCCATTCCGGGTGCCGTTTGCTGATGTGATCGGGAGAAAAAACCGCTTTCTTGCCGGGTGAAAAAATATACGCGCGATATGGATTCAACCATGCGTGAAGTTCCAACCCGCGCTTGTGGGCTTCTTCAACAGCGAACGTTAATGGATCGTAAAACGGCTCTGGAGCGCGGCCCATCTCGCCCGTGAGATACTCTGACCAAGGTTCGAATTGCGACTGATACAATGCATCCGATGCCGGGCGAATTTGAAAGAAAACTGCATTGAACTTGAGTTCGTTCAGGCGATCGAGAATCCGGATCAACTCTGCTTTCTGCTGTGTCACGGGAAGCCCTTTCCGCGACGGCCAGTTGATATTGAAAACGGATGCAACCCACGCACCACGCATCTCACGTTGAGGTGCTGGCGGAGCTGCTGTTTCAGCCAGCGCGTCGATGGTGAACAGCGCCAGACTGCACATAGCAATCAAGCCGCTTCGAAAATGGGATAATCTCATGTGTTTGGGGTGCCTGACCGCGCAAAAAAGCGCAATTGGCAATATTAACTAGGTTGCGGTTACGGCCTTTGTTCAAATACGGCGGGTGCACTGGCATTTCCGTAGCGATTGACTGCGGTCACCGCAACGGTGTCAGGCAAGTTCTGCGAAAACTCGTTCGTCGAAAATACGTACGATAATTCACTGGAAGAAAGTACATGTGTCGACCATTTGCCATTCACTTTCGTTTGCAGAACCCATTGCCGAATATCTTCCAGGTCTGTAGTTCTCCATGTGACCGCCAACTCACCTTTATCGCTTTTGCCTTTAACCGTTGGTCGAGGAACGGTGCGAGTGCTCAACCATGGCGACGCTGGCACAAGGACCGGCTCCTGATAAACGGCTTTCGTCAATTCGTCCCCCAGATTAGCGCGGTTCTGCAACAGAGGTTTCATACTAAAATGGATGTTGCCACTCGCACCGCTTTGCTCGCGTGTCAGCTTGATTTGGCTAATGAGTTCCGACGGTTGCCACGCATCTCCGACTTTGCTAGTAAAATTGCCAATCCAAAGATGCCGCTTCTGGGTATTTTGCTCAGCCCACCAGTTCAAGAGTACAGGATAGCTTTGCTGCGTTTGCTCAATCTTCCAATAGAGCTGTGGCGCGAAATAATCACACCAGCCGTTCGTCAACCACTTCCGCGAATCACAGTACAAAGCTTCGTAAACGTTTATACCGGCCTCAATGCTTTCGGGATAGTGTGGTTGCCAAATACCAAACGGACTGATGCCAAATTTGACCCAGGGCTTGGCCAATTTTACCGACTTATAAACCCGTTCGATAAATTTGTTGACGTTTTCGCGGCGCCAATCCGATCGATCGAGCTTCCCGCCGCTGTCTTGATATGCCTGCCAGCTTTTATCGTCGGGGAAATCGATGGTCTCGCCACTGCCGTTCTTCTCAGGGTAAGGATAGAAATAATCGTCGAAATGGAGACCATCGATATCATAACGTTTAACAATATCGTTGACCACGCTGAGGGAGTAATCCTGAACGGCTTTCAGACCAGGATCCATCCAAAGATGGTTGCCGTATTCCACAACCATTTCCGGATGTTTTTTGCTAACATGATCGGCCGAGGTTTCTGATTTACTGCTCGGGTGCTTGGCGCGATATGGATTGAGCCACACGTGAAGTTCCAACCCTCGCTTATGCGCCTCGTCCGTTGCAAGCTTTAGCGGATCGTAAAACGGTTCGGGGGCCTGACCTTGCTTCCCGCTGAGATACTCCGACCAAGGTTCAATGGCGGAAGGGTAGAGCGCATCGCATGCTGGACGAACCTGCAGGATAATTGCGTTGAAGTTTAGTCTCTTTGCCCGGTCGAGAATTGCAATGAGTTCAGATTTTTGTTCATCGGTGCTGAGCCCCGGTTTCGATGGCCAATCAATGTTCGCAACTGTCGCAACCCATACGCCGCGAAACTCCCTGGCCAGTGCCGGCGGGACGCTATTTTTTTCCGATTCTTCCGCGTGAACGAAAACGGATTGGGTCAGGATAATAGACGCGAGAACGGCAAAGACTCTGGAGAACATATTGGGCGCAAACCATATACGGGATTGTTTGCGCCCCGCAAGCAGGAGTTAAGAATTATAGCGGCGGTTGCGCAATCGCAGGAGTGCTTGCCAGCCCAAACCGATTGACCGCAACGACGGCAATAACGTCAGCCTCACCATTCCTGAATGTTCGCGTTACCTCTTCTGCCGGCAGAATCTCACTCGTCCACCGTCCACCGGAGCGTTTTTGTAGGACCCATTGGCGAATATAATTTCTCGAATTGCCCTGCCACGACACCTGAAGGCGTGACCCCGTGCGTTTGATCGCGATGGAAGGCTTTTCTGGTGTGGTGCTATACAGCCACGGCGATGCGGGCACGAGCGCTGGCTCCGCATATATTTTTTCCAGTTCTGTGGAAAGTCGTTTCGGGTTCTTCATCAGCGTGCCCATATGGTAATGTAAATGGCCGGTAACACCGCGTTGACCGCGCGCAATTTGAATTTGATTCAATATTTCCGAGGCTTTCCAGGATCCCGCAACATCACCTGTCGCCAGGCCCGGCCACACATGCCGGCCATATGTGTTTTGTTCACTCCACCACTTAAGTAGCACAGGATAACTTTGTTCACGCTTATCAATGGGCCAGTAAAGCTGTGGGGCAAAGTAATCACACCAGCCATTCATCAGCCATTTCCGTGAATCGGCATAAATTGACTGGTAAACATCGCGCCCGACGATTTGGGCCGGATAATGAGGACGCCAGATTCCAGGAGGACTAATGCCAAACTTAACCCATGATTTCTCCCCTTTTATCGTGTCATAAAGACGCCGGATAAATGTATTTACGTTTTCACGCCGCCAGTCGTCTCGCGCCAGCTTACCGCCCGAACCCACGTACTTCTTCCATGTAATGTTATCATCGAAGTCTAGCACTTTTCCGTTCGCGTCCGGTTGCGTTGGGGGATAAAAGTAATCATCAATCTGCAACCCATCGATGTCGTACCGCTTCACAATATCTTGCGCAACGCGCAGGTTATAATCCTGTGCCGCTTTATCGCCAGGATCGAGCCACAGATATTTTCCATGTTGTCGAACGAATTGCGGATATTTGCGAGCCACGTGATTCGCTGAGAGAACTTCTTTGTCAGATACTCGTGCCCTGAAGGGATTAATCCACGCGTGGAGTTCGATGCCGCGCTTGTGCGCCTCGGCGACGGCAAAGGTGAGAGGGTCATAAAATGGTTTGGGAGCTTCACCCATTTTCCCAGTGAGAAACGGCGACCAAGGTTCGAAAGGCGATGCATAGAACGCATCGCATTCGGTACGCACCTGGAGCACGATTGCGTTCATACGAAGTTGTTTTGCCTTGTCGAGGATGGCAATCAGTTCCGACTTTTGCTGTGAGGTGCTGAGATCCCTTTTTGACGGCCAATCGACATTGTAAACCGTCGTCACCCAGGCTCCACGAAACTCGCGTGGAAGCGAAGGCGGGGTGATAGCGAAGTTCTTTTGGCGAACGCTTTCCGAGTAGCTTGCGGCGAAGACATGAGCCTGAGTGCAAATCCAACCTAGCATTAAAACGAGATGAGCGACTCGGCCGGGGATTAACTTCATAAAAGCGCCACTCTCGCAGAGCTATTCCGGTGTTGAAAAGAACTTTCTATAGGGCAGCCAAATTACGGTTTTTCCTCACGTTGACTTCGCTACGCGCCAGACCACCTTGTTTATGGGAGGTTTTATGAAGTGCTTAATCATTTCGGTTCTGTGTGCCACGCTAACGCCGCTATTCTCGCAGACCACAGGCCGGATTCCAACGGCTGCCACGCCAACCCCCGTCACTGGCCTGTCACCCGGAGCTGTAGGCGGACTTACCCCGACAATTCCCGCGACGGGTCCGTCAGCCGTTGGCGGGTTCACTCCGTCTCCGGTCACGGGATTCACGCCAAATGCAGTCGGCGGCTTTACACCCAATGCTGGCGGAGGCTTCAATCAAACGCCTATCGGAGGATTTACACCAAATTCAGTGACTGGCCTTTCGACAAATCCGGTGCTGATTATTCCGACGCCTCAAATAAACACGCCGAATGCGGTGGGAGGATTCACGCCGGCCATACCTTTGACGACAAACACGAATAACGCCGGCACTCTCGGTTCGCCGTCACCATTCTAATCAGGAATAGAAAAGTTCTCGTTACGTGCGAAAGCGTATTCTTCAACCACTTTACCGCCGATCAGGTGCTGCTGAATGATCTGTTCGAGAACTTCAGGCGAACACGAGTGGTACCAGACACCATCCGGATAAACGACGGCAATAGGGCCATTCTCACAAACACGGAGGCAATTTGCCTTTGTGCGATAGATCGTGGGATCGCTTCCGACAAGATTCAAATCCTTGAGTCGCCGCTTCAGATAATCCCACGATTCCAGTCCCTCTTTTTTCGAACAGCATTCGGGCTTCGATTGATCGCAACAGAGAAAGATGTGCCGCGAGTACCTTTCAAGGCCCAACTCATCCACATATTTACTAAGCGAACTCATCAAAGGCCTTTATCCGTGGGCGCGAATGTCACCGGCGGGCGGCTCGTATGTTTGCGCGGCTGATACGACTCACAACGTTGCAGCAGTGATAAAAGCCCATTTGCGAGAATCTTCGGCTGTTCAATCGGAATGCCGTGGCCAGCATTGGCGACCCTGGTAAACTCACACAGGGAACTTTCGCGAGACATCTGTTCCGCTCGATCAATTGGAACGATCTTGTCTTCAGCTCCATGCATCACCGCCCATGGACATTCGAGATTTTTCAGGACGAACGTGCGGTCGGGACGGTTGGCCATAGCTTGCAGGGCCCAGCATATGCCTTCGACCCCAGCCTTAGCAGCGCATTCACGGGGAATTTTGAGATACGTATGATTCTGCGAATTCTGCGGAGAAAACAGTTTTGCCGCAATCGCTTCAGCGGCCACCTGGGGGCCTTCTTTACGCACTTTTTCGATCATCGCCGCACGACCAGTTCGCGCTTCATCAGAGTCCGCCGCTGCCTGACTGGCAATCAACGCCAAACCCGCCAGTCGTTCTGGATAATTTTCTGCAAAGCTGAGCGCGACGTAACCGCCCATGGACATCCCGGCGACGACCGCCGCTAAAAGGCGTTCTCTGTCCATTAACTCCGCGATAAAATCAGCATAGCGGTCCAAAGATGGCTGGGATCGTAGTGTTGGCGTTCCACCGAAGCCCGGAAGATCCGGCGCGACAATCTTTGCGTCATTTTTGAGTTCCCCTGCAACGGCGTCCCATAACGAGTGATCGAACGGATAACCGTGAATGAGAATCAACGCCCAGCGCATAACTCAAACCGTTGGTGATGCGAAGTTCTCGGAAGCCTTATACTGCCGCGTACCACGTGCGCCCGCTTCCACGTACTCAAAAATTTTCCCTTCGAAATTCCGGATCACAAGCCGGTCACGACTATGGCTCAGAATATATTCAGGATTGATTGGAACCTTCCCCCCGCCACCCGGTGCATCAATGACATATTGAGGCACCCCATAACCTGTTGTATGACCGCGTAACGCCTGCATGATCTCTAGTCCTTTGCGGACTGTAGAACGCAAGTGTGCTGAACCGTTGATAAGATCGCATTGGTAGATGTAGTACGGTTTGACGCGGCACATCAGCAACTTTTGCACTTGTGCAAGCATCGTGGGGACATTGTCGTTTACGTTGCGCAACAACACCGATTGATTGCCGAGCGGGATACCGGCATCGGCCAGACGTCCTAACGCATCCCGAACCTCCGTTGTGAGTTCGCGCGGATGATTCGAATGGATGCTGATGAACAACGGGTGATACTTCTTCAGCATCGCACACAGCTCAGGCGTGATACGCTGTGGCAGGAAAACGGGAATACGCGTGCCAATTCGCAGAAACTCCAGATGCGGGATCGCGCGCAGCTGTTTCAAAAGAAACTCGAGCTTGTCATCGCTCAACAGCAACGGGTCGCCGCCGCTCAACAGGACGTCGCGCACTTCCGGGTGCTCGCGAATGTATTGAATCTGCCGGTCGAACTCCGGATGAAAATCATAACCCGTGGCATTACTGACGAGCCGCGAACGTGTGCAGTATCGGCAATACGACGCACATCGATCTGTCACCAGAAACAACACGCGATCAGGATAGCGATGAACAAGTCCCGGCACGGGAGAGTGCGA
>CBHWET010000103.1:0-13912 GCA_966112985.1 uncultured bacterium
GAGCACGATCTGTTACCTATCCGGTGAGTCTATGCCTCTCCGAGCGCGCCGCGGCGTCGATGCGAGCCGTTGCCACGATCTGCCGACGGAACGCCCGAAACCGCGAAGCAGCTGGAGAATAGGAGCTGAGGGGAAAAGGGGCAGGGGAGAAAAGGCGAGCTATCGAAAGGGCGGCGCTGCTTTTTGTTGGAGGTCACGCTTGAACGTGCGGGTTGGTGGAAAAGGTAAGACGCGATAAGCGACGGCGCCACGGCCCGACTTCAAACTGCTTTCCGCGTTCCGAATTCCCCGTTCCGCGTTAGATGGCTTTGAACTTTGAACTCCTTGAACTTTGAACCAGTAAAGAAACGGTGACCTCGAACAGAATATCCGATTTCGATTCGACGTTCGCCCGCTGTCCCTTCTCCTGGGAAGGAGAAGGTCAGGATGAGGTCGCCGAGTTAAGCACCAAAAACCAACATCCAAGCTCCAGAGAAACATCAATTACCAACCTCCAAGACCTTTGGTCGATCATTCTGACGTCAGACCTGTCAGGCGATCACTTGAAGTTTGAACATTGGAGCTTGGACGCTTGGATTTTCGCCTTTTATTGTTTGTTGCTGATTATCAAACGGTTGGAAATGGTAACCGCGTGGATACGTCAATTTCCATGTCATGGAAATTGGGGTAGAAGGCTTCTGGACTGATTTCCATGTCATCGAAAGACGGGTAGAAACCTTCTGGACCGATTTCTATGCCATCGAAAGTCGGGTAGCAGCTTTCTGCTCCAATTTCCATGGCGTCGAAAGTGGGGTAGCAGCCTTCTGCTCCGGTTTCCAGGCCATCGGAAATGAGGTAGAAGCCTTCTGCCCTGTTTTCCATGCCATGGAAACTGGCGTAGAAGCTTTCTGGTCCAATTTTCCCGGCACGGAAATCAGGCCATCCGGCAGGTGGCCGCCATTTCTATTGCCCGAATTATGTCTTTCCGCCGGGATCGATTCGACCAAGCCTTCGAAAGTCAAAAACCTGCGTGTGCGACTTTGGCCTTTGAAGTTTCGAACGTTGAACTATAAAAGCCGGGAACAACATCGAACTCGCCGGGTCACAACAACAACATGAAACAACCAGATTCTGGAAAACCGTCTCCCGAAAACAAAAAGAAATCCGCCGCCGAAGAAAAAGCCTGGGCCAATCAATTGCGGCAGAACCGGCGCGTGATGCAGATTCACAAAGCGCTCAACGACATCGCCGGGCAGGAAGGAAAATTTGTCACCAGCGAACAATTGGCCGAAATCTGCGGCATCAGTTCCCGGGCGATTTTTCCCTACATCAAACATATGCGCGAAGGACTGTTCCTTCCGTTGGTCGATGATACGTCCAAAGGCTACGCCTATACCGAAAAGGTCGAATTCGTACCGCACCTGCTCATGACGCGTCGACTCTGCTACGCCGTCATGCTCTCCATGAAAAGCGCCCGCGGCTTTTGCAGTCAGAAACAGAAGGAGATGCTGACGAAATTGTACAAACGCATTTCCGGCGCCTTACACGAAAGCAGCGATTTTACCTACGAGGATATGGACATGTGCCTTTCGTTCGGTCACATCTTGCGCCCGCGTTTCGATCCCGAACGGATTGAATATCTCTGGCGTTGTGCCGCAGAACGAATCGCCCTCAACGTCCGCTACAACACACCCGGCACCGGCGTCAAAGACCGCACACTGCACATCCATAACGTCCGCAGAATTCGTAACGATTGGATTGCCCTCGCCTGGGATTCCATAAACGACGAAATTCGCCGGTTCTCCCTCTGTCGCATGGAGAAAATCGAAGAGAGCGGCAACACCTTCAAGCGCGATCCCGAGTTCGAACTGGAAGACTACACCGATGGCGCCTTCGATGTTTTCACTGGCAAAAAAGGCGCACCGAAGCAGGACGTAAAAATTTATTTTACACCCGAGAAGGCGCACATCATCCGTGAAAACGACGTCGTCTGCGAAGTCGGCCGCGCCGACACCACTGACGGCGGCCTCGTTCTGCACCTGCAACTCAGCAGTTTTGTCGACTTACTAAGTTTCCTCGGCGAATTCCGCGGTGAAGCCGTCCCGCTCGAGCCCGTCAGTCTGATCGATCAATACGACGCGGATTTGGATAAAGGGAAAGCGAACGTGAAGGCGGTGCGGTCGGGAGCATTTAAGCCAGTCTTCGTCGGTGGGGCTGCGCAGGTTTGAATAAAGTGGGCTGAACCAATCGATATTCCCGTGAAACCATCTCTCATCGTCGTTGTTAGCCTATGTGCAATTTGTATAACCGCGTGCAACACTCCAAATCTTGAACCGCCAGGCAGTAAGACCAGCGCCGTTGTCGACTTAAAGCAGCAGACGGTGACGTATTCCAACGATGTGTCCCATGCGACGTGGGTTAAGAAGATCAATCATCCGCCGCCCCCTATTCCGTTGCCGTATATCTACAAGGAAGCCAAATCAGGTTTGATGTTTTTTGTTGAGAGTGATGGTCGACATATCACCGCGTTTAACTCAAAAGGCAAAATACTGTGGTCAAAAGACCCATTCGCCGATGCAAAATGGGAATTTTACCGCACGAACACGCCGAAAATTGTTTATATCGATGGTCCCCGAACCGATAAAGCGCATGCGTGGATCAGGAGGGCGATGGTGCGCGCCGGCGTACCGAATTATATTTCGATCACCTATAACTCGAGCCAGTTTGGTTGCATCGACATTCGTGATGGTCGCCTTCATTACATGGGACAGAATTGATTTCTTGCACACGCATGGAGAGCCTTTGAGCATGTGATCATGCAATGTTATTCACCGTCGTACACTGAACGTAAGCTTCGGTACGAGTGGATTTCCGGTTTGTTTACATCCTGAAAGGATGAAATCACTCAGCCCAGCGGTTGCGAGTCCGACGAGCTACCCTGGGTATCGTTGGAGAACGTTTCAACGCTGAAAGCGTTGCATCAATTGACGATATCATTTCGTAATCGCAAAAACGTATGTCCCAATCCCTCGCGAAAATTTTAATTCATTCGGTTTTTTCGACAAAAGAACGCCGCCCATTTCTGCGCGACCGCAATTTGCGTCACGAACTCCATTCCTATTTAGGCGTATCCTGTGCGAACTCGATTGCCAACCAATTATCGTCGGCGGTGTCGAGGACCACGTCCACGTATTATGTGCTTTATCGCGGACGATCCAACCGGCGGAGATGATCAAAGAACTCAAACGCGGCTCATCGCTCTGGATCAAAACCAAATCTGCTGACACACAAGATTTCGCATGGCAAAGCGGTTATGGAATTTTTTCCATCGGCTTTTCGCAAATCGAACCGGTCCGCGCGTACATCCGCGGACAGGAAGAACATCACCGCACCGTTTCCTTTCAGGATGAATTTCGAACCTTGTTAAAACGCTACGAAATCGAATTCGACGAACGATACGTGTGGGATTGATGCAACGCTTTCAGCGTTGGAGACTATTGGTCGCCCGACCCAGGGTAGCTCGTCGGACTCGCAACCGCTGGGCTGAGTGCTTGTCATCTTTTCAAGATGACGGACTGAACAAATTCCGCCGCGCCGACACCACCGACGGCGGCCTCGTGCTGCACCTCCAACTCAGCAGTTTCGTAGACTTATTAAGTTTCCTCGGCGAATTCCGCGGCGAAGCCGTTCCACTCGAGTCGGCCCACTCTGATTGATCGACACGAAGCCGATCTGGACAAAGGGGAAGCGGCGGTGAAACCGGTCAGATCGAACTAGCAGCCAGTATTCGTAAAACAGCAGACAGCGTAGCGGTCGTATCAGAATATAATCAGGACACTCGGCGCAGGAATGTGAACATATTCGTTGGCATCGCGTATTTCATCCTAAAAGGATGAAAGTCACCCAGCCCAGTGGTTGCGAGTCAGACCAGCTACCTATGCACATTGTCAGATATTGTCCCAAGCGACTTGGCCGTTTGAGTTCAGCCAGACTTCCGTCGGCGTGTGCTATATTTCTCATTGCGCCATTTCTCGTAAGAATTCATTCCGAGATAAAGTTGTTGTGTGAAGTCAGCCAGGGTTTTCAAATTGTCCGTGTGTACATACCCCGGTGATATCAGATCTTTATGTCGCCCTCCTTTATTTCGCCACACTTCGTCAACAGAACGCGGCGCAAACAATTCGGAGCCCGTTAACAAAATGACTGGTGCACGGCTTTGGCGTTTTTGTTTATCATACTCACGGCCCCACAAAGCTAATTTTCTTATGCGTTTAACCTCGCCGCTGGACAATTCTTCGACTTCTTTCAAAGTGGCAAATACGACCACTGCACCTGGGAATTGTTCAGCCAACAACTTCATGCGATTTACATCTTCTTCCTTAAATGCCTCTTTTCCAAAACTTTTTGCCTCCCCAAACACAACTTGCGTCGGATGATTTGTGGTAAATAGGTGCTTTCGTCGGTACCATAAAAGAAAGTCGGTCTCTATTTTATGGCCGGTTGCCAAAGTTAATTCTTGTCCGGGAGACCAGGTCGCTTCGGAGCTATCACTCGCGCCAATGACGTCCGCAAAAAAGCGAATCGCCAGCGCCGAGGCATATCCGCCCCTTGCATAGCCAGGTAAAGCAAACGGCCCTATTACCCGATACGCCCATTTTGCGTGCTTACCATCGGTCGGCGAGGTGAGGGGGAAGTCGAACTGACGCAAGCAAAGATCACAATTTATTACTGCATTCAGCTGATTCAACGCATACCAACCCCAACTACCGCATTTCGTGCATTTAAGTTCATACCCTAATTCGACTGCCTTGCGTTCAACCAAAGTCTCTAATACTCTATTCCGCCAAATCTCCCCCTTGATTACGTTGTTAATCTTATTTTCGAACTCACGCTGGTGTGCGGAACGCGTTATAGGTCTACGTGACATCTCTTCTAGAAGGGTAACTACACCTTTGTGGGCAATTTTTTGGACACCCCAGAAACCACCCAGAGTTTGAATGATTTGCTCCGTTGCGCGGCCAGATTCCGACAGCTCGCAGGAGATGTTTTGCCCGTTAAGCCAAAGTGCTATAGCATTCTTACCTTCGAACAAATTCCAGTAATGCGGAATATCGCGGTAACGCGGAAAGCTTATAAATCCTTCCTCTGTTGAGAGAAAAAGCTCATCCGTAAATCCAAGTTTTGGAACCGCTTGTATCCTGAAGTTGCTCGGTAAAACAGTGGCAATGCGATCTTTATAGCTGAAATCATTTAGTCGAATAACATTCGCCCAACGATTCTCCCCACCGAATCGATCCGCAAAATCTGGAACTAGAGATTCAAAGCTCGCCCGCGGCTTCTCGACATCGACCTGAACATCGAATTCCTTTTGACTGGCAGTGATTTTAGGGCGTGTTCGGCGGACCATTATATTCGGAGTTTTTCGCCAAATAGGAGGATACCAAGTTTGAATCGTATTCGCGTCAGGCTTGTCGACTCGGAGATATTTATCAAATAAGTCTTGGATCTCGTTTTCGGAGATCGATCGTGAGAACATGCTGAGAGGTCGAATCATCACTCCGTGGGGATTACCTGGTAAGGGACGGTAATTTCTTAAGATAAAATTTTTGCAATATGACGAAAGTTCGGGCAGCCATTGCTTAGGAATGGGAACTCCGCTGCGATGCACCGCCCTATAATTCCAAAAATCCAACAAATCTTTGGGCTCCAAGGCGTTTAGAACAAATAAAGTCGGATCGCTATGGTCGTTGTAATCTACATCAAGGCCGTGACACCCAATACGCAGAGCTGACCAACCGCCGTCTTTGAGTAGTTTTGAAAGTGTCATTGCATCCAACGTGATTTCGTCGGGCGCAAAAGCGTTTCGAAATGCGGAACCAAAATATTTTAGGTTTGGTTCCGATGGGAATTTTCCGAACAAACACGCAGCAAAACAGTGGAAGGTCGGGTCGGCGGCTTTTGCTTCAAAAACGTTGGGTTTGTGGCGCCGGACAAATTGGAATTCTTCACGGTAGAGCTTTTGATATAGATCGATAACAGTTTGCCCTTGTCCACGCTCATGATGCTCGTTCGAACGTCCCAAGATGCTTGCCAGCGGGAGAATTCTTCTTGGGTCGATACCGAAATCCGCGCAGATGTTTTTCTCTGCTTCAACGACAAAATCGGGTTCAAAATAATCAAGATAGCCGTTAACAATCTGTCTTGCGTTATCAAAATTGTAACCGTGTCTATCCCACCAAGCGGGTACGCGTTTAAAAAACGGAATAATTGGATTATACAGCCCTCCCCAAAGGCAGGTGTTAATTTGGAAAATTTTGCTGAGATTTGCCTTATCCTCCGGCCGGACCATAAACGCAAATCGCACCGGTCTTAAGCGTACGTTTATACGAAAATTATGCATTGCTTTTCTGAAGCCACGCCAATACGGACATTGTGCCGATGATTTTGTTGCACGGCGGCAAAATCCAGTTCGCTTGAGATTTTGACCGTATCAGATGGATGTTTGGTGTCGAGTCTGACGTTTGTAGGCAGCATTTTGGGTTTATATTCATTATTGCTTTCATGGGAGCGGAACAGCCTACAATCCGGTCTTTACATCCCCGCTTTTTGAAACTTTTTTTCGCCCTCTTCTGTAAGTAGCTGATAATCAGCCAAATTCTCCTGAAAATAGTTGGAGGGGGTGTGAAGTGAAACTTCATACCCCCCATTCTATGATCTTCCTCGTTCGATTGATTCGGATTCGTTACCGGACAATGGCCCGTGCTGAATCGAGGTGTTCTCGGTTGTGCGTAAAAAAGATCGATTCTTCGCAATATATAAGTCGAGGAAGTCTGGCCACCCAGGGAATTGAACCGCGTCGATCGGATAGAAAGATAAATAATGCAACAAAACAAAATACAAACGATCCCAGCCGCGATGAACGCGGCGGATCTAATCATCGGTGGCATCAACGAGCTCGGTGTCGCCATACCGTTTCACTACAACGCGAAAGATGATATCGCTGAAGAGCTGACAAACCTGATCATGGCCAACGGCAATCATGAACAGGCTAAACAAGTAAAGTCGACCCGCCGTAACACACTGGTCGATGCAATGAACCTCAGTAAGCAGAAAATTCGCGTGGTGCGCGATCTGTTGAAACTGGTGTTCGGCTACGAGTTCTCTGAACTGTGGACGATCGTCGGCTTCAAAGACAAGCTGCTGCTGCCCGAAGACATCGAGGACATGAAGGCGATCCTGCAGGCGATGAACTTATACTTCATCAATAATCCAGCGCAGGAAATGCCGGCGCTCGGTGCGACTGCAGTGCAGATCAAAGCCTTGCTCGACTCGCTCATCGCAGCGCAGCAGGCGTTGGTGTCGCAGGAAGCAACGGTGAAGGAGTTGATGGACGTGCGTGATGAAAAGTACGAGATCGTGCGTAAGCGGATCAGTTCGGTTTATCGCGAACTCGGCAATCACCTCGAACCGTTGGACCGGCGTTGGTTAAAGTTCGGCTTCGTCATGCCCGGTGCGGATGAAACGCCGGAGATGCCGACGGAACTGAAGGCGACGTTGATCGGACCTACGGCGGTGGCGTTGAAATGGGTAGCGGCGCAGCGCGCAGTTTACTATCGCGTCTACAAGAAGGTCACGGGCGTTGATCAGGATTATGTGGCTGTTGGTTCGCCTGCGGACCTCGATTTCACGATCGAAGGTTTGCCGGCGGGTGCGACGGTTGAGATTCAGATCACGGCGGTGAATACGGGAGGTGAGTCGTCGAGAACGGAGGCGGTCACAGTTGTCATGCATTCGTAGGCGAATGAACGAATACAGGCGAGAGGCTAGGGGCGATGGGCAATAGGGCGGACTGGCCGAAAGCGGGAAAGTGGGAAAGGGAGAAAAGGGGCAGGGGAGCAGGGGCGGAGTCGTCGAAAGGCGGCTCCGCTTTTTTATTTGTAGCAGCGGGACGTAAGCCCGCTCTGATCTTTTTTCGCCGGTCGTTCATCGCTTCTTCACAAATAGAATGAGCGAACTGACGTTCGCTGCTACATCCGGTCGATTGCGTGGCACTCGAACCGCAGAGAAATTTGCGACGGTTGGAAACCGCCGCTACAAGATGGACAAGAGGCGGAAAAGAAAAGAGCCGCCTGTTGGTAACGAGGCGGCCCTATGTTTTGTGTGGTGAGAAACTACGGAACGGCGTGTCGTGTCGAGGTATCGCGAACTGTTTCGGGCATCAGCCCAAGCGCGATTGATACGACCGCAATGCCCACATGCAACCAGGCGTCGGCGATGTTGTTGGCGATGAATCCCAAGACTGGATTTGGTCCAGCGAGGAATCCAAGCGCCGCGACAAGGCCGTAAACGATACCGAAAACAAGAAAGTACATTCTTGATGCGTAAACGCTTTGGTAACCACAAATCAGGGCTACAACGCCGGTGAGCAAATGGACGAAGTTGTGTGGACCGTTCACGTGAAAGATTCCCAGCAGATGTCCATCAGGCGCGGCTGCGGGAACGAAACCCAAAATTCCCACGATGAGAAAAATGAATCCCCAGACTTTTGCAATTGTTGTCAGCATAAAAGCCTCCTTTGTTGTCTTTTAGTCCAAGGTGAACAGGGCGAAGTAAAGCGCCTGGGGCGCTTAGAACTTCTCCCATGTTTCTTCTCGTGATTCCGATCGCAGAGCTTTCTCCGCTTTGATCGACGCTTCCGATGTTGTTGAAATATCGTGAGCGTTGGCCTTTTCGAAGATATCTCGTGCGCGTTTGGCTTCGTCGTGGTTCTCGGTATGTACCGAAATCAGGATGTTGCCTTCTTTGATTTTCCCTTCGTACCGTTTTGCTTCGTACTCGGGAATGCCCATTCCAACGAGGGCTCCGGTGATGCCACCTACGGCGGCGCCGACAGCGGCACCGCTCAGTGCCGCCATAATAGGACCAGCGGCAATGAACGGCCCCGCGCCGGGAATAGCTAAAGCACCGATGCCCGCGAGCCAACCAAGGGCGCCACCAAGGACACCGAGCGTTCCAGCTCCGGTGACAGCTCCTTCAGGCGCTTTCGTGTGTTGTTCATGGGCGAAGTCTTTCGTGCCGGTTTTGTCAGGAAACAGCACCGAAATGTCGTTGTCTGAAAAACCCGCGACCTTCAATTCGTTCACGATGGATTCAGCCTGGAATTCACTCGTGGCGATGCAAAAGACGGCTTTAGCCATAAGTACCTCCTTGTTCGTTGACGTTATTTATTGTCGTCGGACGAACTGTTTGTATCGTTGCTTTTCGAAGAGTCGGTATCGGAATCGCTGCTTGAGCCAACCTTGATCTGGTCATCCACCTGGGTGCTGCCAGCGGTCGCGCGAACTTTTTCAAGGATGCGATTCTTTTCGTCTTCACTCTTTACAGTGCCTTTAATGACGAGCTTGTCGTTCTCCATGCTGAGCTTGATGTCCTGAGCCGATCCGGAGAGCGAGGCATCATTTTTAAGCGCCATTTGAACGCGGTCTTTTAATGAACCTGAGCTGGTGTCGGACGTTGTTGCCGTCGAGCTTGTGCTTGCAGCACCAGCTGATTCGTTCACTTGAGCGCTGTTCGAAGAACTGGCTTGAGGCTGACTCTGGGTGGCACTGGTAGAGCTGGACGGACTGGATTGAAGGTCCTGCGAAGACGAGGTCGAACTGGAGCTTTGAGCGCCAGCGGGAGCATTCACGTCCGTGCTGGATTTCAATTCAGCGCTGCTACTGGAAGAGGAGCTTGGCTGACTGGAGGTGCTGGATTGCACATCAGCGCTTGAGCTGCTGCTGCTGCTCGGTTGGGCACCGGCAGCTTCCTTGGAGATATCCGCGGAAGAGGAAGCAGATTTTTCAGGTTCGCTCTTTTGCAGGTCACTTTGCTGGCTCGATTGTGTCGATGCCGAAGCCTGGCCGTTTAAATCGGAGCGGCTTTGGTCATTTTGTTTCTGGTCCTGGTTCTGGTTCTGTTTGTCGGAATCATGATGGAACTGAAGTTCCTTTTTCTGAGTTCCAGCAGGTTCGCTTACTTCAGAGTCTGAATGATAAGGTTCGACACCGTAGAAGTTGTAAACATTGCCAATGTAATCCTGCTGCATCGCCGCATTCCAATTGTGTTTATCAATGGTGGGAGCGGTCTGGAGTTTTTCCTTTTCGATGTTCCACGTCAGCGTCTTTTCGTTTCCGCTGCGCATGAGCACCGAGGTCGGAACGGCCAGCCATTTGTCGCCGATTCCAGCTATTCCTCCAGCCGAAACGACAGCATAAGCAACGCGACCGGATTTCAGGTCGACGACGAAGTCTTTCACTTCACCGATGCGTTCACCCGAATCATTTTTGATATTCATCCCGATCAGGTCGCTGCCTTTGATGGTAGTGCCCGAGCTGAGAGTTGCGGTCGAGGACGTTGAGGTTGTGCTGGCATTCTCGCTGGTTGAGTAGCGTTGCGACGTAGAACTGCTGGTCGTGCTTTCGCGTTCAGCTGCAGCTGGTTCATTGAAGCTTGAGCTGTAACGTTGTTGATGCAGTTCGCTCGGATGCTGAAAGGTCTGCGTCGTGTTATAAGCTTCGAACGTCGTTTCTCCCGGCAGCACCACTGTCGGATTTGGTTTTACCTGGCGGTCCAGCGATTCAGCGGCTTGTTTGCCACGTTGATACATGTGCAACAGGCGGTCATTTTCGGCATCTGGATCCAGTGAAGCGCCGCTTTCGTAGCCGCGCGTCGTATAGGATGATGACGATTGGTAAGCCGGTCCGCTGGATTGAATCGTGTAGGATCGTTCCGCACCTGACGGCTCGTTGATTACTTCCTTTTCACTGGATGACGATTGCTGTCGAACTTCCAGCGACGCGTCGGCGGCGCGTGCCACCGAAACCGTACAGATCAGGGCTCCCGCCGAAGCAAAGAGCACAGGTAAACGAAGAGTCTTTGTTTTCATAAGGAAACCTAGGTTCCGCCGGAAGTCAGGACAATACGGAGACCCGCCGTTTGTGCCATGCAGTTAAGTCGCACGCAAAATTTACCATTCTCCCTGAGCGTCTAGGGGATGGCTTAGGGGGGCGAGAGGTTCAATTCGGAGATGCCGATGATGGCAACGAAGCGGCGCAATGCGCCAAAAACAATGAAGGACGGCGATTGAATCGAACTACGGATTACTCGCCGCGCATTTGAATGGCGCGATGGACGAGTTCTGTGGCGTTCTTCAAATTCAACTTTTCTTTAATGTGAGCGCGATGCGATTCAACCGTTTTGACGCTGAGATGAAGCTGCTCAGCGATTTGACGTGTGCCACGGCCCTGGCCAATGAGGCCAAAAATTTCAAGTTCACGGTCGCTGAGGCGCTCGAGCAATGAACCAGCCGTCGGTTTTCCGCCGACCAATTGATGCATGAGCTTGCTGCTCATTGGTTCGCTCAAATAGATTTCTCCGCCGAGGACTTTCCGCAGGGCAACAAGGACTTGTTCCGTCGCTTCCTGTTTCATGATGTACCCGGAGGCGCCGGCGCGGAGGGCGCGTTCAGCGTAAAGAGACTCATCATGCATGGACAGGACGAGGACCAAAAGCTGAGGAAAACGGACTTTGATGTTTTTGAGCAACTCGATACCGCTGGCGCCTTTAAGAGAAATGTCAACGATGGCGGCGTCCGGCTTTATATTTTCGATTGAGTCGAGCGCCTTGGCGGCGTCTTCGAATTCGCCGCAGACCATCAAATCTTTTTGCTCGTTAATCAACCGTGCGAGTCCTTGCCGCAGAATCGGATGATCGTCTACCAAAAGGACTCGGAATTTTTTTGGCATTTTAACCAAGACTTCTTTCTTTTTGGGAGCAGGCGCTTTCACGAGAGGACAAGAATCATCATCTGGTGACGTTTCGCAAGAATTTTCCCTCGAAAGCCCCAGATTCTGCGTGAACCTATCGCGATTTGGTCAAGGTAAAAAAGATCCCCATGGCCGCGCAAACGCCGCCTCCGATGAGAAACCATAATGACCGATCGCTTGGAGAATTGTTGAAAACGCGGGAGACACTTGAGCTGAGCGACTGGGACTCGTTGTAGCCGACAACCAACAGGATGGCTCCGATAACCAGTAGTGCGATTCCAAGTGCTTTGTTCATATAATTTGTAAGCTTTCGGACGTGTTAGATCTCCTTATCCCACTGTTGGGCGCGTGCCGGCTTTTCACCTTTGCCGTAACCTTGCTGTTTCGAAACGCCAGCCTCGCTGCTGCTTGAGATATCTTCTGCTCCGGCTTTTTGAAAGATTTCTTTTGCGCGCACCGCTTGCTCATGTGTCTCGCAATGCACTGAGATCAGGATATTTCCTGCAGTGATTTTTCCTTCGTAACGTTTCGCTTCGTATTCGGGAATGCCCATGCCAATCAGGGCACCGGTGATTCCTCCGAGAGCTGCGCCCACAGCCGCCCCTCCGAGTGCAGCCATGATCGGGCCAGCGGCAATGAACGGGCCTGCACCTGGTATCGCCAGTGCGCCAATGCCAGCGAGCCATCCCAGCGTTCCGCCGAGGACACTGCCCGCGCCGGCGCCGGTGGCCGCCCCTTCGGGTGCCTTAGTGTGTTGTTCGTGGGCAAAATCTCTCGTGCCTGTCTTGTCCGGGAAAAGCACCGAAATATCGTTGTCAGTGAAGCCTGAGATTCGCAGGTCATTGACGATCGACTCCGCTTGAAACTCGCTGGTGGCGATGCAAAAGACAGCTTTTGCCATAATCAGTTAAGGTTTTTTATTTTTCGGCAAATCGGGTACTGGCGCGATTTCGAAACTGCTGCTGACCTGCAGTCTGTTTTCGACTTTGCTCTCACCGGCAATTTCGCGCGCCTTGTTGGTTATAAAATCTTTTTCGACCTGAGTGCGGACTGTTCCAGTGAGGGTGATTTTTCCGTTACTTTCAGTGATGCGAACGCCCTGCATCGCTGTTGTCGACGCAGGATCGGATTCTAAAGTCGTCTTCAAACGTTCCGCGAGGGCGCTATTCGACGAAAGAAGGTTTGCGCCCGAGGCTTCCACGAGTTGAACGTTCGTTCCCGCCGCGCGGACCGCTTCGCTTTGTTGGTAAGCACGCGGTTGGTTGACGCGCAGTGTGTCGTTGGAAGAGGCCAGCGTTGCGCTGGAATTAACGGATCCTTCAGCCGCAGTGCGGCTCGTTTTTTCCGAGCAACCCGCGACGACTGCGACAGCAATCGCCAGCGCCCCCCAGCAAACTATATGTCCTAATTTCACTGATGCCTCTTTCCGATAGCAGTGTAAGCAAGCCTCGTTCTTGCTTGTATCGGGCTCACCCCTGTACGTGCCGCGGAAAAAGACCTTGTACATCTTAAGAAAAGGTTGCAGTCGATTTGTCTTTAGCAGACGACACGGGTAAGCCCGTTCCATCGGGCGGAACGCAGTTGATAATCCCCGCCGGTTACCGCTATCGCGGCTGCGTAACCGGCAGGTGAGGGGAGATCGTCGATGCGACCGTCAAACTGTCTCGTCAGACACGCGCGAACCGCGGGTTCGACAAGTCCTACGCCGGAACACTTCAACAAGGCTTCGCCTCGAACCCAGAAACGATAGAATTCTTTCACCTGCTCGTCTCCGGTCGTCTCGTTAACGCGGGCAATTTCCGGCGCGAGAAACACGCGAGCGGCGATCTCGCGAAAATCTTTCAAAGGAGACATTCGTTCGATGTCGACACCGATATCCCGGTCCTTTGCGATTGCATAAAGAACGAAATCCCCGGAATGCGACAGATTAAACTTCAGCGAATTGAGTTGCTCGAGGAGGTGAGGTTTGCCGTTTCGTCCGCACTCAAACCGAATGTCTTCCGGTGACGTATCCGACAGATATTGCGATAAGAGTTCCCGGAGTCCGCCTCTCGCGGCGACGTACGTCGCTCGGTCACGATCAAATCGAAAACGTTCTGCACGCACGCGTTCGTCATCAGACAGAC
>CBHWET010000104.1:0-13896 GCA_966112985.1 uncultured bacterium
GCACGTTTACGAATGCGATCAGCCAGACGGCGACGACCGCTGCGAAGCCGATCCTCTGGAACGGCGCCGTTATCCAGCCATATAACGTTGGATATGGTTACTTCATCGGCACGAACCAGAGTGGTTCGATGACCATCGAACAGGATCCCGGTAACTTCTTGCCGTAAACGCGAAATCAAAACAAGTTGCGAAGGCCGCCTGCGAAAACAGGCGGCCTTTTTGCACCTTAGACGCGTAATCCTCACGGATTCATGCAGACTTGTGATCGGGTCAATGCGCGTCAATCGGGGATATCGAATCAAAAATTTGAAACGGGAACTTTACACGTGGATACACATCCAAATAGGTTGAAGAGATTGTAGATCGAAGGGTATGGCTCGAAAATGTGTTAAATGCGGAAATCCGTTACGACGCAAAGCGACCTGGTGTCCGGCATGTAACACCGATCAGCCATTGGGGATGGGCTGTGTGATTCAATGGGTGATCGTTAGCACGGTCGTGCTGCTACTCTTTTGTTGGTTGCTGTGGCGGCGTGCGTATTAGCAGGCACGCATCAGGGCTTCAAACTTCAATTGCTGATTTAATCGGCCCGATCATTGGCAACGTGAATTAATTCTGTAAGTATCGGTCTCATATCACATGAAATATCTCCTTCTCCTGGCTGCGCTGTTGACGTGCCCCTGTTTGAACGCCATTTCTGCGGAAGCTGCGAAAGACAAAAAGGAAGCTCCGAAAACGCAGTCCGATGCGAAACCGGCCGAAAAGAAACCGGCCGAAAAGAAAGCAGACGAAAAGCCGGTTATCGCGCCTGCGGGGGAACAGACTGATGGTCACTTCAAAAAGGTGATTCTTGAATCAGATCAAAAAGTGAAAGGGAAGCTGGAAGATACTTTGAAGGACCCGATGGAGTTGGCGGTGGCGCCAGACGGACGAGTTTTCTATGCCGAACGTTCCGGCACAGTGAAGATGTGGAAGCCGGATACCAAAAAGAGCATTGTGGTCGGAAAATTAAAGGTGTTCGACGGTCTTGAGGATGGTTTGCTTGGGATTACGTTAGATCCAAAATTCGAGCAAAACGGATGGGTCTATCTCTATTACGCGCTGCCCGATACCGGAAAAGATGCTCGCGGGGAAAAAGCAGGAACCAATCGCCTTTCGCGTTTTACACTGACCGGCGAAAAACTCGATCTTAATTCGGAGAGGGTTGTCATTGAGGTCGCGACACAACGTGAGCAGTGTTGTCACGCGGGTGGTTCGCTGGCTTTTGACAGTCACGGCAATCTGTACGTGTCGACGGGCGACAACACCAATCCCTTTGATTCCGATGGTTTCTCTGCCAGTGACGAACGGAAAGGCCGTTCGCCGTGGGATGCTCAAAAGTCTTCCGCCAATTCAAATGATTTGCGTGGAAAAGTTTTGCGGATTCATCCGGAAGCAAATGGTTCGTACACAATTCCCGACGGGAACTTATTTGCTAAAGCGAAGAACAGCAGCCCGCGAGGAGTTAACGCAAAAGGTGCAGAATTCCTTTCGACAAACGCGAAAGTAAAAAAGGGTTCGTCGAGCCTGACAAGACCGGAGGTCTATGTGATGGGCTGTCGGAATCCGTTTCGAATCTCTGTCGATCAAAAGACTGGGTATCTTTATTGGGGCGATGTTGGTCCCGATGCCGGCGCGGCAAACGAAACGCGCGGGCCCGCAGGTCACGACGAAATCAATCAGGCGCGCAAAGCAGGTTTCTTCGGCTGGCCTTACTTCGTTGGCGACAACAAGCCGTATTTCAAATGGGATTTTGAAAAGAAGAAACAGGGGAAACAGTTTAATGCCGCTAAACCTCTCAACTTTTCTCCAAACAACACAGGACTGCACGATCTGCCACCCGCGCAACCTGCATTCGTCGCCTATCCATCAGGAACTTCGACGCGGTTTCCTCTTGTGAACGGTGGTGGCGGCAGGACGGCGATGGCGGGACCGGTGTATTATTTTGATCCAAACCTTTTGTCGTCACGTAAGTTGCCGAAAGAATTTGATCATACGCTTTTCATTTACGAATGGTCACGCAATTGGATCATCGCCGCACATCTCGATGCTCAAGACAAAATAGAAAAGATGGAGCGGTTTTGTCCGAAGATGACGTTTCGTCGTCCAATGGACATGGAACTTGGCCCGGACGGTTGCCTCTATATGATCGAATGGGGTACGGCATGGGGGAACAATTTCGATACGGAAATTGTTCGAATCGAGTACGCTCCCTGAGTTGGGGGCGCGACGAATCACAACAATGTATTGCGGTCGTCTTAAACGGCTGACGGCCGGTCTAGCCCCCAAGCTGCAGGCGGGAGTCGGATTCGAGCATCGTTTTTAGATTGCTCCAGGACACCTCGTTCATGGACTGAAACGCGTTCAGGTAGACCGACACTTCTTCATGCGGATATTTGGCAAGAAGCTTTTCGACGGCTTCCTTGAGCTTCGCTTCTTCGACACTAGCCGGCAGATTGTCGACAACACCGTCTTTATGCTTAACGCCGACAGCATCGAGGAAATCGATGAGCATCTGCTTGTGCTTCTTCAGGAGCCAGCTTCGCAGAAGATTGGCTGCGGCGAGGTCGAGACGAGGTTTGCCGAGCATTGATAGGATCTCCTTATTCCGTTCGACTTTCGACTTTCGTTCCATGAAAACGGGACGAACCTTCTTCGCTTCGGCAACCGAATGTAAAGTCATGCGGTACATGTCCTTATCTGTTTCAAAAGCGTAATCCAGAATCTGCCCCGCCAATTGGGGCGACATAAATCCAAAAATTTCGTGTGAAGTCAGCATGTTTTAACGTTTGCTCGCGCCGAATTTTGGCTGCGAGGGAGCGTAATGTGTCCGTACGCTGAAAACATTTCAATGCTGGAACGGATGAAAAACGTTTCGCCCTGGCGCTGGAGCTGCTATGATTTCGTTCGGTAAACCGCCGCAAAATTTAGAATGTTGGCGCAGTTTGATCAGGTCTTATTCACGGTCACCCTAAGCGATTTCTTTTTACGCTTGGGATTGGTTGCGCTTTGTCTTGCAGCGATTTTTATCTTTTTGCATCGAAAGTTTCGCGAAAAGGCCTCCCTCATAGAAGTGCAACTCCGGCGCGAGGCAGCCTACTCAAGTCTGGGGCATCGTCTCAGTTCTGCGACAACGAACAAACAGGCCGCGCAGGTCATTTTTGATGTTGCCGATCAATTGTTCGCCTGGGACGCCGCGGCGCTAAGTCTTTATAACCTGGAATCGGGCACCGTTGAATCCGTCCTGGACATAGATACCATCGACGGAAAGCGAACGGAGCTGGCGGACCCCGGGGTGTCGCCAATCACGCCAATCATGAGGGCAGTGTTTGAGAAAGGCTCACAGCTCGTTCTACGTAAGCGTCCCGATGAACGGATGGATGAAATGGCTCCATTCGGCGATACGAAACGACGATCTGCTTCATTGATGTTCGTTCCGATTCGAAACGGCAGCACGCCCGTCGGTCTATTAACCATTCAGAGTTATACGCCGAATTTTTACGATTCCACGAAGTTGGCGGGATTGCAGATGCTTGCTGATCACTGCGGCGGTGCGGTGGCGCGCATCGTCGCACAGGAGCAGCTACGGCAGACTCTTGCAGAGATGGAACAACGTGTGAAGGAGCGGACGGCCGAACTTTCCACGGCGAATCAGCAGCTTCAACTCGGAATCGAACAACACAAGAAAACTGAGGAAGAACTCGCACGGGGACAGGTGTTGCTTGCAGCGATCATGGACAATGTTCCTGATCTCATCTATTTCAAAGATCTCAAAGGGCGGTTTACTCGTGTCAATCGTGCGTTTGCCAGTATTTTTGGGAGCTGCGAACCCGAAGAAATGGCGAACAAAACGGATTTTGATTATTTGAGTCCCGAAGCAGCTAAGGAATCGTTCGAGGACGAACAAAAGATCATTGCAACGGGTGAGCCATTGGTGGGCAAGGAAGAGCATGAGTTCTGGCTTAACGGAAACGAATGGTGGGTGCTCACGACGAAAATGCCGTTACGCGATGAAGACGGCAGAATCATCGGAACATTTGGCGTCACCAGGGATATCACATCGCGTAAGAAGGCGGAGGAAGCTTTGCGAATGGCGCATGCAGGGCTGGAGCGCCGGGTGCAGGAGCGCACCGTCGAACTTTCATGCGCCAACGACTTGCTGAAAAAAGAGATTGCCGAGCGCACGCAGGCCGAAATCCGCAGTAACACCTTTTCCAACCTTGGCCAGAATTTGAGCCAGGTCCAGAACGCTGTAGGGGCGGCTGAGCTGATCCTTTCAACCGCCGACAAATTGATTGGCTGGGATGCCTCTTATGTACATCTCTTCACGCACGAAGGCAAAGTCGTTCCTGTTCTGATGTTCGACCTGATCAATGGTGTTCGAACCGTCGCGTCAGATAATTCGCGAGGCGATGGGCTAAGTGCCAAAGATCGCGAAGTTATGGAAAAAGGCGCTCAGCTGGTACTGCGCGATCCCGGTCATCGTGCAGATAACATCCCGTTGTTTGGGAGTAATCGGCCTTCGATGTCTTTGATGTACGTGCCGATTCGTCAGGGAGAAACCTCAATCGGTGTGATTTCAATCCAGAGTTATACGCCCTATGCCTACGACAATCAGACCCTAAAAACCCTGCAAACACTGGCCGACTTCTGTGCTGGAACGTTGGAGCGCATCCAGGCCGGTCAAGCATTGCGAGAATCTGAAGAACGTTTCTCGAAGGCGTTTTTGTCAAGCCCGGTGCCAATGACACTTTCGCTTTTGAGCACCGGCCGCTATCTGGCAGTCAACGACGCGACCTGCAAATTATTTGGCTATACGAGAGCGGAAATGATTGGGCGTACGTCGCTTGAACTTGGAATTTGGCTATCGGAGGAAGCGCGGGCCGAAATGGTCGAACGAGTGACCAAACACCGCTCGGCCCGTGACATGGAATGTAAACTTCGGACGAAATCGGGCGCGCTGCGGACATGTTTGATCTCCGTTGAGCAGATGGATTTCGCCGGTGAAACAACAATCCTTGTTACTATTCATGATATTACCGAACGGCTGAGCCTTGAGGAACAGTTGCGTCACTCACAAAAGATGGAAGGGATCGGACAGTTGGCGGCAGGTGTTGCACACGATTTTAATAACATTTTAACGGTGATTCAGGGGCATGCCTCATTGCTTCCTTCATTGGAAACTTTTACGGGTCGCACTAAGGAAGCCCTGGCGCAGATTGCGAGTGGTGCTGAGCGTGCCGCGAATTTGACACGTCAATTACTCACGTTCAGTCGCAAACATGTGATGGCCCGGAAGCAGATTGATCTGAATGCAGTTGTTGGCAATACAACAAAAATGCTTCACCGGCTCCTCAGTGAGAGCATCGCGATTCATTTCATCTACTCGCCTTCTCTTCCTACGATCTTTGCGGACGAAGGATTGATCGAACAGGTTCTTGTGAATCTCACGGTCAACGCACGCGATGCTCTGCCTAACGGCGGCCGCATTCTGGTAAGCACTGAGCTTGTAAACATCGATCAGGCGTATATCGACCATCAACCCGAGGCGCAGCTGGGGCAGTTTGCCTGCTTGACAATTGCCGACACAGGCTGCGGTATACCTCCGGAGCATTTAAGTAAGATTTTCGAGCCGTTCTTCACTACCAAAGAAGTTGGGAAGGGCACGGGTTTGGGACTCGCTATGGTTTACGGAATTGTTAAGCAACATCATGGTTGGATCGAAGTAGAGAGCCGATTAGGGCAGGGTTCAACCTTCAAGGTCTTTTTGCCTATCGATGGAAAACCTGTTGCTGCCGTCGAACCCGTTGTTACACCAGCGGTCGTTGCTGGCGCAAAAGAAACCATATTCGTCGTCGAGGATGAACCGGCGTTGCGCGAGTTGGTGAAAGAAATTCTGGAGTTCCATGGGTACGACGTCGTCGAAGCTGTTCATGGCAAAGAAGCTTTGGAAATCTGGCCAAAAAAGAAGGGGGCAATTGATCTGCTGTTGACCGATATGGTGATGCCGGAGGGCGTCTCGGGCTTAGCGTTGGCCAAGCAATTAAAAGCCGAACGCCCTGATCTTAAAGTGATTTACACAAGCGGCTATAGCATGGATTTGTTCGACAACGAACAGAAGCTGGCTGGCTTTAATTTCCTTCCGAAGCCTTATCATCCACAAACCCTCGTCAAAACTATTCGGGACTGTCTCGACAGCTAAACGGCGACGACACTGATTTTATTCTTGCGCGCGATTTCCTCGACCGCTTCGCGTTCCAAAAGTAACGTCTTGCCCGCCTCAATTGCGAAGACACCAATCTGTGCATCGCGGCAGATTTCAAGGGTTCTGGCTCCGAAACACGGAATATCGAACCGTAAATCGTGTTTTTCCTTGGCGACCTTCACCGCTATTGCACCGCCATTCTTTCCCGCAAGCTGGCCACCGCGTTTCAAACATTCGTCCGTGCCTTCAAATCCTTCAACCGCTAAAACAGTTCCATTTCTGACGACGACCGATTGACCAATTTCAAGTCGCGAAACTTCTTTGGCTATACGAAATCCATACGCCACGTCGGCTTTCTGTTCGGCGCTTAATTTAGGTCCGAGGCAAAACTCCGCAGCTGGCATCAATGGCTTAAGCCACGGTGTCGCTTCGATTAATTCGATGCCGTCTTTTGAGAGTTCGTCGGCGATTGCTCCGAAGATCGTGTGCGCGTTCTTTTCTTTTAAGCGCAGAAGCAATGCCATTGCGCGAATATCCGGGCGAAGATCAAAAAGGTTCTTAGGTGCGATCTGACCGACCATTACACATTGCTTTACCCCGCGCTCGGCAAACGCCGAAATCATTTTCGACAATTGACCTACCCGTAACCAAACAATTTCGTCTACGAGAGAGGCAAGTTCAGGGCTGGTCTCATTTTCGAAGGCGACGGCAACAAGACGTCGGACTCCCATGCTTCGGGCCTGTTGTGCAAACAACAGGGGGAGAGAACGGTTGCCGGCGATGATGCCAAGCGATTCAATGCTGTGAACCATTGAGGTTCATTACACGGAATCGTTGTCGTATGGCAATGGCGGATTATCTGTCTGCGACTGCTGCGGATTCCGCTTCTCCGAGGAATTCTGCGACCGGCGCAAGCGGTTTGAAGTGATCACAGACGATTTTAATTATCATTAAAAGCGGCACCGCGATCAGGGCTCCGGTTATTCCCCAAAGCCACATCCAAAAAATAATTGATCCAAAAATCACAACGGGGTTCAACGTCAGACGCTTTCCAAGGATGAGCGGTGTGAAAAGATTTGATTCGATTGCGTGCAGGCACAAGTAAATCATGGGTGGCAAAAAGCCGCGGCCGAGAGATTCGAAAGTAACGAGACCGGCGACTGCAAGGATTGTTACGCCAGTAAGAGGACCAAAGTAAGGGATGAAGTTTAACGCTGCGGCTAACGTCCCCCAAAGTAATGGGTTCGGCATGTTTAACAGCATAACGCTGACGCCCACTAACGTGCCGAAGACGATATTGATTACCGTGATAGTCAACAAGTAGACAGAGATATTGTTTTGGACTTCGTGGAAAATTGAAACAGCGCGTTTTTTATCTCGCAGAGTAGGGAGCACTTTAACCAGCTTTTGCGTGAACATTTCTCCTGTCGCGAGAAGAAAGTACAGAAGGACAAGTATCTCCACGATCGTTGCGACGAAACTGCTGGCGTAGCTCATGACCGTTCCGGCTAGGCCAGCCTGGCTGACTTCCACCTTTGCGCGCGGCTGTTCAGGGCTCGTTGTCGTGATTTCCTGAACTTGTTTTCCTAATTGGCGGGCCGGCCGGATGTAACCTTCAATTTTTTGTTGTACTTTATGAAAATTTTGAGGGGCCTTTTCCATCCAGTCCTTTGTTGGTTCAATCAGATGTGAGACCACCGTCGCAACTGTAGCAATCAGCAAGACGATGATGATCAACCCTCCGGCCCATTTTGGAATTTTCAAACGGAAGAGGAAGTTTACAACCGGCTGCAGCAGGAAGCTGAGCATCACGGCAAGAAGAATTGGCATCACAAACGGCTTTGCGAAATGCAGAAATCCGATGAACGCCAGGAGGAATAGCCCCAGCATTACGAGGGGGAGAACGGTTTTTGTATCCTTTAGAAAATCAGCGATGTCAGTGAGTAGCGGCTGATCCTGTTCTGGCGGCTGCTTTTCAGGACGGTGCGCATCGGCTTTTTGCTCAATGAAACGCTTTTCCATACCTGTAATGCAAACTTCCGAAGATTGGCAATTATGTCAATCAGGCCTCGCGCCTATCCAAAACAGCACAGAATCTTCTTTGCTTCGCCTGACTGAAACCGTAAATCTGTCGCCACTTTATGCTCTTGGAAAACTTGTCCTGGCCCGAGGTCAGGCAATTAGATTTCACCCGCCTTGTTGTCTTGTTTCCCCTCGGATCCTTTGAACAGCACGGACATCATCTCCCGTTGACCACCGATACAGACATCGTCACGGCCGTTGCCCGGCGTGTGGAACAGCAACGAAGCAAAACTGTGCTTTGTTTGCCTACACTCTGGCCGGGACATTCGACGCATCACCTGTTTTTTCCGGGGACGCTAAGTGTTCAGCAGGCTCCTTACATTCAAATGGTGAATGAACTGTGCAGCAGCGTGGTTAAAATGGGGGCGACAAAGGTGTTCCTTCTCAATGGACACGGAGGAAACGACATTCCGGTTCGTGCTGCTTTGCGTGACCTGAAGACAGCTTTCCCAAAAATCCAATTTGTTTTTGCGTCTTATTGGTCGTTGGCTGCAAAAACTATCAAGGAAACGCGAGAATCCGAACTCGGCGGCCTTGGACATGCGTGCGAAATGGAAACGTCGATCATGCTGCACCTGCATCCCGATCGAGTGAAAATGAACCTTGCGCGTCGGGATGGACCGAAGCACACCGATGAGTACCGCAAAGCGGACATGCAATATTCGCGCGCGGTTTATTTCGTAAACGAATTCCACGAAGCAACTGAAACCGGCACCGTTGGTCATCCAGACCTCGCAACGGCTGAAAAAGGAGAGAAATTCCTCAATGGAATTGTCCGGGACGTTACAAAATTCGTTGATGCATTTGCGACCTGGTAATGCCCAAGCTTGTGATGTCCGAACAAAGTGACCAACTGGTTGCCGCCGCGCGCGATCTGGCAAAGGCGATTGATAAGCTGAAGTTCAGCGCACCCGTTACCCATGTTTACAATCCTTTGGATTATGCATGGGCTCCGCACGAAACTTACCTGCGAAGGTTTGGTGCGACGAAGAAGCGCGTTATTTTCCTTGGGATGAATCCAGGACCTTTCGGCATGGCGCAAACCGGCATTCCGTTCGGAGAAATTGCCGCGGTCCGCGATTGGATGGGCATTTGCGATAAAGTTCAGAAGCCCATAAAGGAGCATGCGAAACGGCCGATAACCGGATTTGACTGCCAACGCTCTGAAGTGAGCGGGCAACGACTTTGGAAATTGTTCGCGAGCCGGTTTGGATCGGCAGAGAATTTCTTCAAAGATCATTTCGTCGTTAATTATTGTCCGCTGGCGTTCTGTGAGGAGAGTGGTTGTAACCGTACGCCTGACAAGCTTCCCGCTGCTGAAACGACGAAGCTCTACAAGTTGTGTGACGCGCACCTGTTGCGGGTCGCTGAAATTTTGCAGCCCGAGTGGGTGATTGGTGTCGGTGGCTTCGCCAAAGAACGGGCAAGCATGGTTCTTGAGAAACTCCCAATCCATATCGGAACCATTCTGCATCCAAGTCCTGCCAGTCCTGCGGCAAATCGCGATTGGGCGGGAACAGCGACCCGACAGCTTGAAGCGTTGAAGATCTGGTAAGGATTACGACCGCAAAACCGTCGCGTTACGACGACGGCTTTGCAGTCTGCGCGTTTGATTGTCTGGTACGTGGCTTTTGAGTGGCCTTGAACCTTCGCGAATTACTTCCGCGTATAAGTAATCTCCATCGTCTTTTCCTCCATGCCCGTGCGCTTATCGAACATTTCGAAGACATGTTTGTCGGGGCTGATTATGCGAAACACCGTCTTTACCGGAACGTCCTTTTGGCCAGTGGCGGCGCAGGTTGACTTGCCTTCCAATGTAATCACTTTGTTGCCGCTGTCCGCTTTGCCTTCGCTCGTGAAGATTGACGTCTGCATATCACTTACCCAGACGGTATTGAATGTCTGTTTGATGTTGTCGTAACCCATCAGGCTCCGGCCGGTAAATGGTTTCCCCATCATTTCGCCGTGAAACTCCTCTTCCAGGAAACGGCCGTTCAATGTCCAACTGGCTTTCGCTGTGCCTTGGCTGATGTTCGCCTGGCCGCCCGGCTCCATCCAACACTTCACCTCCGCCTTCCAATTTCCAGCCAGCGCATCGAGCGCTTTGTGAGCCGGTCCCGGTGTTCCGGCGGCTTCCATTCTTTTTTGCATCTCCTGTTTGTCCGCATCTGAACCGCCGAATTGTTCTCCAGCGCGTGGGCGTTTTGCCGCGCCGATCTCTTCTACTTCATGTTTCATAATCATGTTCCTTTCGTGTGATGTCCAAATACTCCCTTCGCCTGGTCGTCAGGCAGGGGTGGGAATATAGTTTCGAAGTTGCTCTCCTCAATGGGGATAGAACCCTGTTTTCCATATCCGGCGAATGAAGCTGACGGGAAAGGCCGGGGTATAATCGTATGCTCTGCCGTTTTCTCCTTGCAGAACCTGCCGTCCGCCGAAATCTTCGATGCCCATGAACCGCCGCCTGCTTTGTTTGTTCTTCTTCGTCGCGCTCGTTGTCGACTGCCACACCGCGACTACCGAATCCCTTTGGAAAGCAGGCGTCGCCCGTGCCAACATTACGCCAACCGAGCCGCTCTGGTTATCTGGCTATGCAAGTCGCACGAAACCGTCGGACGGAAAAGTTACCGACCTCTGGATAAAAGTCCTCGCCCTCGAAGACGCGAAAGGCCATCGCGCAATCATTCTCTCCAGCGATTTGCTGGGCATCCCTCGCGGCATCTACGACCACGTCACCGCGGCAATGAAGGAAAAGTTTAATCTGCAACCCGAACAGATTCTTCTCACTGCATCGCATAGTCATTGCACTCCGGTCCTGAGCACCGCCCTTAATGATGTCTATCCGCTGGACGACCAACAGAATGCGATGATCGCAAAATATACGGCGGCGCTCGAAACGAAGATCGTCGACACAACAGCTCGCGCTCTCGCTGACCTCAGCCCGGCTCGCCTCGCCTCAGGGCAGGGGACAACCGGCTTCGCTGTCAACCGCCGCAACAACAACGAACGCTCGGTCCCCGAACTCATCCAACAAGGTAAACTCAAAGGCCCTGTCGACCACGCCGTGCCGACGCTCGCCGTCTATCGACCGGACGGCAAACTGAAAGCCGTTCTCTTCGGTTACGCGTGTCACAACACCACCATGGATTTCACCAAGTGGTGCGGCGACTACGCTGGCTATGCGCAAATCGCCCTGGAGAAATCTCATCCCGGCGTAACCGCGATGTTCTTTATGGGATGCGGCGGCGATCAGAATCCGTTGCCACGCCGCACCTTGAACCTCGCCGAACGCTATGGCGAAATGCTCGCTTCCGCCGTCGAAGAAGTCCTGCTCAGTCCGCCGCACACACTCGCGCCGCAACTGAAAACTTCCATGGAGATGCTCACGCTCGATTTCGGGCCGGCGCCCTCAGACGCCGACCTCGAAAAAATGCTGCAGGAAAAAGCTCCCTCGCACCAACGCTACGCCGCGCGGCTGCTCGCCGAAAAAAAAGCCGGCAAACCATGGCCGCGCACCTATCCATATCCGGTTCAAGCATGGCGCTTCGGAGATAAACAACTCCTCATTACGTTAGGCGGTGAAGTCGTCGTCGATTACTCGCTCAAGTTCAAAAAGAAATATGGCGAGGAGACGTGGGTCGCAGGGTATTCCAATGACGTCATGACATACATCCCGTCCTTGCGCGTTCTGAAGGAAGGCCGATATGAAGGTGGCGGGGCTATGATCGCCTACGGAATTCCCGCTCTACGTTGGGGCGATGATGTGGAAGATCTCATCACCGCTGCTGTTCGGCGTCAGGTGAAACAGGTGAAGTAAGATCGACGCCAGCCTTTCTCCGGAGGCTCCTCTCCCCAGAAATCACGGACTCGGCACAGACGTTAATGGACCGGCGATCTGGTCCGGATACACACAGGCAAAGTTGCTTTTTGGTATGCCATTCACGCGCGTGAAAGTCCCGCCGAGAACCAGCCGCCCGTCAGGGAGAAGGGCGATGGAACTGACATAACCGTCCGTTTGCACCTTGAAGCTGGTATCGATTGCACCATTGGCAAACAGCCGAACGACCGAGCCGTAAGAATTTCCCGGAACAGCTTCTGCCACCAACACTCGCGACCGGGCGTCCACGGTGACCGCACTCAACGTCGCAGGGTCGTGAAAAGGCCAGGTAAACGTGCTGTCGAGACTTCCATCCGTATTGAGGCGTGCCAACGAAGTATAATTCTGTCCGTCCACACCGACATAAACTTTGCCGTCTGGTTGTTCGTAGAACACATATCCAACCTGTTGTTGGCAGGAAAATGTCGAATCAACTGTTCCATTGTGATTCAAGCGCAGAACCCTTGCGATGGTGTAACCGACGCTTTGTATCGCCAGAAGTTTACCCGACGAAAGCGGCGTCACCGACACGAGCGAGTTCGGCGAGTTCAACGGTATTTCCTTGTCTAACGTGCCATTAACATTCACGCGACGGATCACATCTGACACCGTGAGGACGCTCCCATCGTTCTCAATCGCGGTTGCGAACTCCCCGTTAATCCATCGTGCCGATCCATTCACGTCGACGACGCACGATGACGGATAGCTGGTAAACAAAACGTCGCCACGCGAATTGAAGTGCACCTCCCAATAATCAAAGAAGGGTAAGTTCGGGCTGTAGCTGCGATCGAGCCTGCCAGACGAGTTCAGCCGTGCCAGTAGATGTCGCGACAATCCTTCAACCCGGTTGATCGCGCCCGCGACTAAAGTTTTTCCGGGCGGTTGTGTGCTGATGTATCCGGGGACAGCGGCCTCACGAATGTGCGCACGATAGAAACGGTCACGCGTGCCGTCCGCGTTCAGACGTAGTAACGGAATGTATTGCCACTCAGGATCAGGGATATAACCGCCCACGACAATTTTATCGTCCGCCGTTACTCCAACGGAATAAACGCCGCTTAGGTTCGTCGCCGCGAATGTGCTATCGATCGTCCCATCGGTATTGATGCGCATCGTTGGTACACTAGGATCGGATGCAGCAGCGATTACACGACCGTCAGATTGCGCTGTAATCCGACCGTACCATGAATTGGGGAATGTAAACTTGAAGTTTGAATCAACCACGCCATCCAAATTTATCCGGTGCAAACTATAACCACTCCCATGGACAACGAATGCCACACCGCCGTCGGGGAGCATTGTGAAATCCCAAACCTCTCCGAGGAACGGCGATTGAAAAGTGGAATCCACAGAACCATTCGTAGTGAGACGAATAAAGGTTGGCGTAGGAACGCCGAACCTTTGCTGAGGTGGAGTTCTGGGGTGCAAGCCTACAAGAATCTCGCCGGTCGCCAGTGGAATGGTGATGTTCGGTATCGTCGACGTGGAACCGCCACCATACACAAAGGTATCGTCGATGGTTCCATTCGTGTTCAGGCGAACGATTGATGAATAGTTGGACTGATAGTTCCACCGCTGAAGCAATATTTTTCCATCAGCCTGTAAAGAGAGCCGTGAAGGAATTGAATCGAACTCTGCAACAAAGTTTGTGTCGTAATTCCCGTTCGGGTGCAGACGAAACAAACCATACTTC
>CBHWET010000105.1:0-13805 GCA_966112985.1 uncultured bacterium
CATCAATGTCAGCTCGCGTTCTTCGACAAACTTCTTCACGAATGGATGATTCATTCGCGCCGTAACATTCCAGTCAATGGCGCGCACTTCATCACCAGGCTGATATTCGCGAACTTCCTCGAAGTTCATCCCCTGCCCTTTGAAGACGCTATGATACTGGCCACCGAGCGTTTCCGTAACCAGTCGGTTTGTGCGGAGCTCGATCTGCCGGATCTTTTTAAGAATCTCGCGGGGAATCATCCGATCAATTTACGTGTAACGTTTGATGTTCAAAGTCACGAACCTGAACAAAAAACCTAAAGCATCACGGTACAGGCAGCTCGTTGAAAATTTTCTGAACAATCGTCTCACTCGTCTTCTCTTCAGCCTCGGCCTCGTAAGTAATCGCGACACGATGACGCAGAACATCCATGCCAATGCTCTTTACGTCCTGCGGAGTGACATAACCACGGCCCTTGAGAAATGCATAAGCCTTCGCGGCGAGAGTGAGAGCAATCGTAGCGCGCGGCGATGCGCCGAGTTGGATCATCCCCTGCAATCCCTGAATCTTGTACGTATCCGGCTCACGCGTCGCACAAACCACATCAACGATGTAATCCTTCACCTTGTCATCGATGTAGATTTCGTTAACGACTTTCCGTGCATCGAGAATTTGTTTGGGTGTGACGACAGCTTCCGCGACCGGCGGCGGGCCTGTGCGTGCCATCAAATCAAGGACCTGACGTTCTTCCTGTCGGGACGGATAAACGATCTTCAACTTCAACATGAAACGATCGACTTGCGCTTCGGGCAATGGATACGTCCCCTCCTGCTCAATGGGATTCTGCGTGGCAAGGACGAGGAATGGTTCGTCGAGTTTGAAAGTCTGGTCACCGATCGTAACCTGCTTTTCCTGCATCGCTTCGAGCAACGCGCTCTGCACCTTCGCCGGTGCGCGATTGATTTCGTCGGCCAAAACGAGGTTTGCGAAAACCGGCCCGCGACGCGTCGTGAATCCTCCGCTCTGCGGATTATAAATTTGTGTACCGATTAGATCAGCAGGCAGAAGATCCGGCGTGAATTGGAGCCGTGAAAATTTAACACTGAGACATTGCGCAAGCGTTTTGACGGACAGCGTCTTTGCGAGCCCCGGCACACCTTCGAGGAGAACGTGGCCGTTGGCCAGCAATCCGATGATCAGCCTTTCGACCAAATAAGTTTGACCGACAACAACTTTGCCGACTTCGGTCATCAGCGGGCGGACGAAAGCACTGGCACGTTGAACTTCTTCGTTAATGGCTGCGATTCCGTTACTCATAAAGTCGTGAAACAATACGCGAAATTGACAAACACGATAGAAAATCGTTCGAGATTTTTCCGCGTTAACTTATGCCCTGTAAGGGAATTAACCTTGATGACGGAGGCAGCCTGTTCAGAAAACCCGGCGTGCGGCTGCGATGTCCAATTGGATCTGTTGTTTGAGCGCTTCAATCGAGGGAAATTTCCGCTCATCACGTAGTTTTTCAATGAACGTTACATGAACCTGCTGTCCGTAAATATCACCACTGAAGTCCAGCAGATGAACTTCGACGCGCAACTGAGGCACAGGATTGTGTAAGGTCGGACGGATGCCGATGTTCAGTGCGCCTCGATACTGTTTGCCTGAAACTTCCACGTGCGCCGCGTAAACACCACGGGGCGGCAAGGCCAGGCCTGATACGTCCACGTTGGCCGTTGGAAATCCAAGAGTTCGACCAATCTTATCCCCTTCCACAACGACGCCACACAATGAATACGCGCGTCCGAGCATTTGGCTCGTGGCATCCAATTCGCCTTTGACGATGGCTTCACGAATGCGGGTGCTGCTGACCCGTTCCCCGTCCAAAGCAACCGCCGCAAGTCCATGCACCGAAAATCCAAGCTGACCACCCATTTTCTTCAGCAGCGCCACATTGCCTCCACGATTATGTCCAAACGTAAAAGTGCTACCGACGGAAACGCTGCAGAGCTGGCCAAAGTCACGGACCAGACTATGAACAAAATCTTCGGCCGTAATCTGGCTAAATGCTCTGTCGAAATGAATCAATAATGTGGTTCCGACGCCGATCGATTTTAGCACCTGCAGTTTTTTCCAAATGGGATAAATCAACGGTGGCGTTCGGTCAGGAGCTACAACGGAATTTGGGTGACAATCAAAAGTGACAATGACCGGCGTTGCCTCGTGCTGCTGTGCGTCAGAGATCGTTTGCCGGATAACCTGTTGGTGCCCCAGGTGAACACCATCAAAAACGCCTATCGCAACGCAGACCTTGCGAGTAATCGCATTGAGCTCCGTTGGATGTGAAATAACCTTCATTTTAAGCAGGCAAACGTCGTGAACAGACGCGCAATGCTAACTTTCCAAACAACCAGATACCTAAAAAATCAGAGGCAAGATCAATCAGGTCAAACGTGCGATAACGAATAAAAAGCTGTGTAAACTCCTCAATCGTTACCATGACAGCGACGATGATGCTGCCCAGCAGGAATGATCGATGGCCGACCGTGAATTTTCTGCACCGCAGCGCATAGTTTACGACGAATGACAAACCGCCCATCAAAAGGAAGTGGCCCACCTTATCGCCCCCAGGAATTGCGCGAATCCACGCAAAGATAAATTGAAACTCCCGGTGATCAGCCAAAAAGACGATCAGGCCGATTACCGCAAAGTACAGCAGAGCTAACGCGGCTCTTCTCATGAGATAGCAGCCAGTTTTAAAAAGGGTATCACGCGTTCAGTCAACTGCGCGGTTGAGAACTTCAACAGATCCTCCAATGGAATGGCGTCTTTCACGTCGAATCGCCCGGACACGCTCCTGCGCAACGTTTTCAAATGGGCGCCGCAACCAATCTTTTGACCAAGTTCGTGCGCAATTGTTCGGACGTATGTTCCCTTTGTGCAGGCGACGCGAAACTGCGCAACCGGCTCTTCGTATTTATCAATCGCAAATCTATAAATATGAATCAGCCGCGCTTTGCGTTCCACCTCGATACCTTTTCGCGCCATCTTATAGAGCGGCACACCGCCAACTTTAACGGCGGAAACCATCGGCGGAGTCTGCATCTGATCGCCGACAAATGTGTCCGCGACCTTGTTCAACTCATCGACCGTCAGTAATGGCACGGGAAGTGAGGAAACTAGTTCGCCATCGGCATCGTAACTGTCAGTCGTTTCGCCCAGTTTGATGGTGCCCTCGTACACCTTGTCGTCACTCATCAGTTTCTCGGACAGTTTCGTTGCCTTGCCGAGAACGATAATCAAAAGGCCAGTCGCCGCGGGATCGAGCGTTCCGCAATGACCAACTTTTTGAATCCGAAAGTTGCGTCGAATGATGTCAACGACGTCGTGCGACGTGGGACCGGAAGGTTTATCGATGAGCAGAGCACCATCGAGATTATCGAACGTCTGCATTATTGTTTCGGAGCGGCGTCGAGGGCTTTTTTGATGGACGCGATGACGCGGCGTTGAATGGAAAGCGGTTTACCCGGAATACGAGCGCCTGCAGCCGCTTTATGGCCGCCACCACCGAATTGCGCTGCGATTTCGTTGACGTTCACGTGACCGTTTTTCGATCGCAAGCTGATGCGGGTTAACTCGGGTTCGAGTTCCTCAAAAATACAGGCGATCTCGACCGGTTGGATGTCACGGATATGGTCGATAAGACCTTCGGACTCCTCCGTTTCCGCGCCAGCCCGGGCAAAGTCTTTTTTCTTCAACCACAAATAGGCAATACGATCGCCGTGTATGAGTCGAAACTTATTGTAGAGATGCTTCAACAACCGCACACGAGAGAGCGGATGTGACTGATAAACTTCGTCACAAACCTTGGCAACGTTTGCACCGCGTTTCACCAATTCCGCAGCCGTGTGATAGGTCAAAGGCTTCGTGCTCGCATACTGAAACGAGCCCGTATCCGTCGAAACAGCCGTGTAAAGACAATCAGCAATCTGCGGAGTAATGGGCCAATTCCCTGCCTTTAACAATTTGAAGATCAGCTCGCCAGTCGAAGCTTCGCGTGCCGAGATCCAATTGATGTCGCCGTAGCGCGTATTACTCAGGTGATGATCGATATTAATGATGAGGTTTTTTTTGTCCGCGTACTGACCGGCTTTGCCAAGACGTTCGAAGCTCGCGCAGTCGGTCGCGATGACGCAGTCAAATTCCTCACCTCGACGCGGTTTCTGAAAGAGCTTATCTGGATCAAGAAACTTCAACTTGTCCGGCATCGGATCTTCGTTCCAGCAGCAGACTTTTTTCCCGGCGTTTTGCAATGCTACCGCGAGGCCAAGCTGTGACCCAACGCAATCACCATCAGGGCGAACATGCCCGACGATGCAGAAGGTTTCATGAGAGCGAATCGCTTCAACGATACGCCCAAGAATTTCAGGATAAGATTTCATTCTTCGGGAGGAGACGAACTGTCGAGCTCGTCGAGGATTTGCAGCACGCGGTTACCGCGTTCGACGGATTCGTCGACCACAAATTTCAACTGCGGGGTGTATTTCAAAATCACAGATTTTCCAACCAATCCCTGGATGCGTTTCCGATTTTCCTGCAGCAAATTCAGCGCTCGCTTTTTCTGATCGGCATTGCCAAAGACACCAACGAAAACTGTCGCAGAATGCAGATCAGAGGCGACGCCGACGTCATTGACACTGATTACCCCCGCTTCAGTGACCGGAATCTCGCGGCGAATGATTTCACCGATTTCGCGCTTTAAAAGCTCGCGGACGCGTTCTTGTCTCAATGACATAAACCACCTCCGTTGTTACAGGGTTGGCGCGATCTTCTCAACGGCGTAGCACTCGATGCTGTCACCCACCTGGAACTCGTTGAATCCGTCGATACGAATACCGCATTCCATACCAGCGCGAACTTCATTCACTTCATCCTGGAAGCGGCGCAGTGATTGAGTGACGCCTTCGTAAATGACATTCTTGCGGCGAACGACACGCACTTTGCCACGATTGATACGGCCGTTCACGACCATGCAACCGGCAACGTTGCCACCTTTTGACAGCGTAAAAATCTTTCGGACTTCGGCTGAACCAGTAACAACTTCCTTCGCGATTGGATCCAGCAAGCCAGCCATCGCTTCCTTAACGTGGTCAATCAACTCATAGATGATTGAGTAAAGCTTGATCTGAATACCTTCACGTTTCGCGAGGTCGGCGGCGGTGCTGTCGACGCGCGTGTGGAAGCCAAGAATGATCGCGTTCGACGCGGATGAGAGCATGACGTCCGATTCGGTGATCGTGCCGACAGCGCTGTGAATCACTTCCAAAGAGACCTTCTGCGATTCGATTTTTTTCAGCGCATCGACAATTGCTTCGACAGAACCTTGGGTATCCGCTTTAACGACAACCTTCAGAATCTTCGCCTGCGTCGCATCGAGCGTCGCAAACAAGTTTTCAAGAGTGACTTTCTGACGTGCTTCACCCGCCGCTTTACGAGCTTCAAGTGCGCGTTCTTCACCAATTTCCCGGCCAGTCCGTTCGTCTTCGACGACGCTGAATTCGATACCGGCTTCTGGCACTCCATTGAGACCAAGAACACGCACGGCCACCGAAGGACCAGCTTCTTTCAACCGTTGTCCTTCTTCATTAATCAGTGCGCGTGCCTTACCCCAATGTTGTCCGCAAATAATTGAATCGCCGACACGCAATGTTCCCTTGCGAACGAGAACGGTTGCCACAGGTCCGCCCGGCTCGAGACCAGATTCAATAACGTTGCCCTTGGCGCGACGGTCAGGGTTTGCCTTCAACTCCAGCAAGTCTGCCTGGAGCAAAATCATTTCAAGGAGCTTATCGACGCCTTGTTTCGTGAGCGCCGAAACGTCCACGAAAATGGTGTCACCACCCCAATCGTCAGGAACCAGGCCTTTGTCCTGCAATTGCTGACGAACCTTCAATGGATTGGCGTTTGGATGATCGATCTTATTTACCGCAACCAGAATCGGAACCTTTGCTGCCTGGGCGTGACTCAATGCTTCAAGAGTTTGAGGCATCACACCGTCATTCGCTGCGACAACCAAAACGACAAGGTCGGTCACATTCGCGCCACGTGCGCGCATCGCACTGAAAGCAGCGTGACCCGGTGTGTCGAGGAATGTGATCTGTTGCAGTTCATTCTTTCGTTCCGGATGAGGGAAAGAAATTGTGTAAGCACCGATGTGCTGGGTGATACCGCCAGCTTCGCCTGCAGCGACATTCGCCTTGCGGATGACGTCCAGCAAACTCGTCTTACCATGGTCGACGTGCCCCATGATCGTAACAACGGGGGCTCTCGGCTTCAGCTGTTCCGGTTTGTCCTCAATGTCCGTTTCAACCTTCTTAACCGGGGCATGAACGATGCCGCCACCGCGCTCGCGCTTTTCAACTTCAAATTTCTTGCCGTATTTCGCGCAAACCTTCTGGGCGACAACTTCGTCGATCGATTGATTTACGTTCGCGAAAACGCCCGCTTCCATCAAATCGGCGATCAATTTGAACGGCTTGATCTTCAACTTATCCGCGAGATCGCGAACAATGATGGGCGGCTTGATGATGATGACTTCAGCCGATTCCGGTAAAACAATCTTCGGCTGCGCAGGCTTCGCGGGTTCGGCAGACTTTTGTCCAAATTTTTGTCCCGGAAAGGATGGTCCGCCCGGCGCACCGCCGCCAGGTCGCACGTTTCGGATGTCACCTCCACGCCGTTGAAAATCCGGACGTGCAGGCTGAACAGGACGCTGCGGTAATTTTACACTGCCAACTTTGTCGCCCACTTTGGGTTGGGGCTTCTGCGGCAACTGAATGAATCCGACTTTGTCTCCAAGTTTCGGTCCAGCCGGAGCAGCGGGCGCAGGAGGCACTTCTGCAACAGGTTCGGCAGCGGGAGCAACTGGCTGAGCTGGCGCGGGCGGAGCTGCTTGCACTTCAGCCACGACAGGAGCCGGAGCTGGTGGAACTTCAACGCGCACCTCAGTCTTTACTTCGAGTGGTTTCGCTTCAATTTTTGCTTCCGGTGCGACAACGGTTTTGGCTTCGACCGGAGCTGGTGCGGGAATCTCTACTGGCTTTGGCGCCTCTACGACTGGCGCAGCAATTGGTTCTGGTGCGGGCGGTGGCGGTGCGGCTTCGGTGACGACTTTGAGTGGTTCTGGCGGAAGTGGCGCCGGTTCTTCAACCTTCTTTACTGGCGCGAGTTGTTCTTCGAGGTATTCAGCGGTGATCTTATCCAACGAACTCGATGGCACCTTGGCAGCAATGCCCAGTTCCTTCGCCTTGGCGAGGACTTCCTTGCTTTCCATCCCGAGTTTCTTTGCAATGTCGTAAATACGAACGGGCATAATTTTTCTGTTCCAACCAAATGCACAAAGTCTTCATGCGATTCACATGCTGACGTTGCGTTTTTCCAGTCGCATAACTAAGCGGCTGAAGTTTGTCCCACTGAACCGCGGCGTGCGGCTTCGGCTTTCGCAGCTTCCAAAATCGCGGCAGCCTGATCTTTGATCTCCGGAATCTGCTCCAAATCACTCACATCTACCTGTAACAAATCATCAAGACTCAAGAAGCCAGCATGAACGAGTATGTTAGCTTGTTCTTGCGAAATTCCTGGAACTGTCGCCAGCGCCTCAACAGCCTGCGCTACCTTCTCATCGAAACCAACGGCAACAACGTGCTCAGCATCGATATCGATTTGCCAACCGGTCAACTTGGAGGTCAAACGCGCGTTCTGTCCGCGTTTGCCGATTGCAAGAGATAGCTGATCTTCGCTGACCCAAATCTTCACCCGATGATTCACTTCGTCCACGTCAAAACTTTTCAACTTGGCGGGAGACAAGGCGTTACCAACAAAAGTCTTAACGTCCGCCGACCAGGGAATAATATCTACCTTCTCATTATTCAGTTCGCGAACAATATTTTTCACCCGTTGACCGCGCAACCCAACGCACGCCCCAACCGGATCGATCTTCGAATCGCGTGTGTAGACAGCAATCTTCGTACGGAAACCCGGTTCGCGGGCAATTCCTTTAACCTCGATTGTTCCATCCGTCAGCTCTGTGACTTCAAGCTTGAACAGCTTGATCACAAACTGTGGATCAGCGCGCGACAAAATAATCTCAGGCCCATGTGGCCCGTTCTCAACAGCTTTAACGTAACAACGAATACGTTCACCAATCTGATATTCTTCAGTTGGAACGCGTTCACGGTTCGGCATCAACGCTTCATAACGTCCCAAATCCACAATGACGTCTGAGCGTTCAAAACGACGTACGGTTCCGCTAACGATATCGCCGACGCGATCGCGAAATTCATTGAAAATCAACTGCTTCTCCGCACGGCGGATATGCATCATCAAGGATTGTTTTGCATACTGGGAAGCAATGCGGCCGAACCCGGCAGGGGTAACTTCAACCTCTACTTCTTCTCCCAACTGGGCATCGCCTTTGATACGGCGAGCGTCGAAAAGCGAAATTTGTTCCTGCTTGTTAACAACCTTCTCGGAAACAACCAATTTTGCAAAAGCCCGGATATCTCCGTTCTTGGGATCAATCTCTACGCGCAGTGAGCGGGCAGGTCCAATTGCTTTCTTGGCGGCGCTGAGGAGCGCTTCTTGTACGGCACCGACCAAGGCATCACGACTGATGCCTTTTTCGCGTTCCCAGTATTCCAGGACGGCTAAAAAGTCTGCATTCATAGGTCCTTCCGTTCGTTTTTCCCACTAAGGGAACAAAAAAGTCGGTAGAAAAATGCTTTCTCCGACTTGGCGCGCTGGTGACCCAGCAACAACTTGTCGGGATAACATACCGATTTGAACCAGACCGTCAAGTTGCAAAATCCTGATGTTACAGTAAGCAAATTTTCCCTGTTTTAATGGTTTTGCAAGAAGGTGGCCTTTCATAGAGGCGATCTGACTTCCACGCTACATATGTATATTGGTGGCATCGTGACATTTTGATATTTGATCGAAAAACCCGATTAGTGCTTCCAAAGCCGGGTCAGCGGTCATTTTTCCGCAAAATCACGATTTGGAACCTTGGTCCCCCGGCCAAACGCTCCAGACCGAGGTAAAATCCCCCAAAACGTGCAAAAGATCGTGAAAAACGATCCGTTTCTGGCGTTAAAAAATTTTTTAACGACAGAAATGGGTCGTTTCTGGCGCTAAAAAATAATTTAACGGCAAAAACGACTCGGAAACGGCGATAAAAAATAATTTATCGGGAGAAACGAGTCGGTTTCGTGGATAAAAAATTTTTTAACGACGAAAACCATCCGTTTTTACCGATAAAAAATTTCGGAACGTCAAAAACGAGTCGTTTCTGAGGATAAAAAATAATTTAACGCCAGAAACGAATCGTTTTCGGCGCTAAAAATCGTTTTTCGTAGCGAAACGTCCCAAAGCCCCCCTTTAGAGGATCCTTTCGATACTCAGGTCGACCTGGTGTGGTCTTACCTCCTCTTTGTCTAAACAGCTGACTTCGTAACTCGTCTTCGATACCGTCGGACGGGTGCAAGGTGCTCAACCCAACCATTACGCGACGCTTGGTCTCGACCGAAAATGCACTGCGGAACAAATTCGCGACGCTTATCGGTTGCTCGCCAAGCAATTTCATCCGGATCTCAATGGCGGTTCCCGGGATGCGGTGGTTCAAACCCAGGCACTGAATCTTGCCTACGAAGCCCTGAGCGACCCCCTGCGGCGACAGGAATATGACCGCATTCTCGCCAGCGAGGAAAGAGCGACCCGGTCAAAGTCGTCCAAGGCTGATCAAAATATATCCCATGACCTTCATCTCCGGATAGAAGAGTTGATTCGCGGAACGACGCGCGAAGTGAAGGTTAACGATCCGGGAAATCTGTCCGGGCCCGAAACTTACGATTTAAGGGTGCCCGCGGAAACCGCGCCGGGCGCTCGCTTTCGGTTGGCACGTCCCGGTGGAGGATTTATCACCATCCGCATCCGTCCACTGCCGAGCTTTCAATTCAAGTTACGGGGCTCCGACCTGCGATGCGATTTGAAAATATCCACGAAACGCGCGGAGCAAGGCGGCGAGGAATATGTAACAGGTGCGACTGGCAGTCGGTTGCGAATCAAAATCCCCGCACGTTCGCCCCGTGGAGAAATAATACGTATCAGCGGCGAAGGCTTGCCGAAGCCAAGGGGCGGCCGTGGTGACTTGTTGGTTCGGATTAAGTATCGCCCTGAAGTCCGCGTTTCGAAATCTTTCCGCTGATTGTTCGACAACCACGGCGAAGGCGGTAAACCGCTGAACGAAAGGTTCAGCGGTCTACTCCATTAATCGACAAAACACCGCGCTTATTTCTGTTCCGGCGGTACAACGTTCACCATCCAGCTTATTCCAAAGCGGTCTTGCACCATACCAAAACGCGGTGACCAAAAGGTCTTCGTCAATGGCATGTTGACCTTGCCTCCATCAGCCAGTGCCGCGAAGACGCGATCAGCGTCTGCTTCACTCGGCACGGCGACTGATAACGAAAAGCCCTCAAATTTCGGGGTGCCAGCAGAACAACCGTCCGAAGCCATGACCGTCGTCCGGCCGACACGAAAGCTGCAATGCATGATTTTGTTTTCGAATCCCGGCGGAACCGTCCCCGGCGGCGGCGGTTCCGGGCTTTGCTTGAACCGCATCATCATGTCGACTTTTGCGCCCAAAGCTTTGCCGTAAAATTCAACTGCTTCTTCGCACCTGCCGTTAAAGAAGAGATAAACCTCAACGTTTCGATCGTTTTGTGTGTTCATAAATAATAATGGTTACTTTTGTGTTACTGTTTCATCACTACAACGATCGGCCAAGGCTCTTCAGGACATTATATTTTAAAAATTTGAAAGCGTGTCCGCCAAAGAACGTCGCGCCAAAATTCCGGACAGACGGACTACGATTCTGTTCTCAAGAAGGCTTCTCTTTACCCGCATTTTATCCAAGGCTGAAAGCCTGTCATGTGAAAGCCCGGGCTGAAGCGAGTCTGACGAGCGGCGGCCCGGGATGGCGGATCAAAGAATTTTGTCTAGGGCTGTAAGGCCGGCACCATTTTGCTTCAAACAAGCCACTCCTTTCGTTACGCCAGCCATGGCGTAATCTGTGGCCAACATGGTGATTTTATCTTGTTCCGGCCTTACAGGCCTTCAAATCTCGTTGAGTGATCGTTAACCCGGGCCGCCGCTCGTCGGACTCGCTTCAGCCCAGGCTATAACATCACGGGCTTTTAGGCCTAAGAAATGTGGATAGAGAGCAAGCCTTGGAATGAGATGGCCGGGGCGAGGTCATTCCCGCTTTTGGAAACCTTGAGGAGCTAGCAATTGAGTTTTTGCGATGAGTGAGCGTATTGTGTCGTGTTTATGAGTAAACCTGTGTGTCCGATGTGCGAAATGGGTGACATTTTGAATCATGCCGATCGGTACGAATGTGTTACCTGCGGACATGAATGGCCGCGCGAAACAGAACCAGAAGCTGCGCCGGCTCCTCGCGTCGTCAAGGATGCCAATGGCACCGTTCTCGCCAATGGTGATTGTGTAACTCTTATCAAAGACTTGCCGTTAAAAGGTTCGTCGCAGGGTCTTAAACGCGGAACGAAATCGAAACCAATCCGACTTGTAGATGGGGATCACGAAATTGACTGCAAGATCGACGGCATCTCCGTTGGGCTTAAAGCCTGCTTCGTGAAAAAGGCCTGATCGTCACTTCAAGGCTTTCTCTTTGCTCAACAACAATCGCTTGCGTTCAATCCCCCAGCGATATCCCGACAGGTTACCTCCTATGCGTACGACGCGGTGACAGGGAATAGCAACGGCAATGGTGTTGGATGCACACGCCGATGCGACGGCACGGATCGCTTTAGGAGCACCAATTCGTGTTGCCACTTCACTGTACGTAACCGTTGAGCCTGCGGGAATGTCCTGCAGCGCCTTCCAGACTCGCATCTGAAACGCCGTGCCGCGCAGATCCAAAGGAAGATCGATGCCGACATTCGGAGCTTCGACAAATCCAACAACCGTGGCTACGAATCGCTCAAACTTTCGGTCTCCGCCAATCAATTTAGCTTTTGCAAAACGAGCCTGCAGTTCGTCGACGAGCCTTTGCGCATTCTCACCAAGCAAAATCGCGCATATACCTTTTTGTGAAGCGGCGACGAGAATTGCGCCCAGTGAACATTGTCCCACTGCGAAGCGAATAACCTCCCCTGCTCCACCTTGCCGAAAACGTTTCGGCTTCATTCCAAGCATTGCTGAAGATTCGGCGTAAAAACGTCCATTTGAATTGTATCCGGCCCTGTAAATCGCCTCCGTCACCGTTGCCGTCACCGGAAGTTGCACGCGTGCCCGTTCGGCCCGCCGCGCCTTGCCATATGCCTTTGGCGTGAGTCCCGTGATCTGCTGGAAAATACGATGAAAATGAAATCGGCTCATGCCGGCGGCATTCGCCAACTCAGCCAGACTCAAAGAGGTCTCCGCGTTTTCAATGGCACGACAGGCGGCTTCGATTTTCGCAATTTTCTCCATCTGAGTCGAAGGCTGATCAGGGCGGCATCGTTTACATGGCCGAAAACCGGCACGCTGCGCATCTTCACATGAATTGTGGAACGTAACGTTTTCGCGCGAAGCGAGGCGCGAGGCACAGGATGGACGGCAAAAGATGCCTGTCGTTCGCACGGAGTAAAAAAAGCGGCCATCTGCATTGGGATCGCGCTTCACGACCGCTTCCCAACGTTCCTCGTCAGTGAGATACCGCTGCCTGGGGTAGCGAGCGCTCTGAGATCGTTTGGTTTCTTTTACATTCACTTCAAACAAGATACCGGTTCGTGTACTAAAAAAACTCCGCTTCTTGCTTTCAAATTACCGCCACCCACATACGCGCCGCGAGTCGAAACACAACTTCACCGAGCACCAACATTGAACCACACACAGAAATCGCATTAACTCTCCACATGCAACTTTCCCGTCGTGACGCACTGAAGAAAGGAACGCTTGCTGCAGCTGCAGCGTATTCTTCGTCATTTTTGATTTCACAGATTCGTGCGGAGTCCCCGGCACCAGCCGCAACCACGACGGCGAATACATTTTCCATTCGCGAAATCTATTGTCCGGCTCATTTTGGCAACTCGTATGAAGCCATGTGGCCGCGTGAAATGAAGTCTTACCTCACGGAATTAAAATGGTGGGGCTTCAATCGTTACTCCGATTGGATCACCACGACAGATGTTCGCAATCCGTACGTCTCAGACGCCACGTGGGACCTCGCGACCGAACAGCTCGACCGTAAGAAGAAAGCATTTCTGGCAGCACAGGAACTCGGCCTCGAATTAAATCTGATCCTGACCGCCAATCACGTTTACCTCGACCAACTCCGTCCCGAACTTGCCGCGACAAAAAATAAAAAGATTTTCGGTCAACTACTGTGTCCGAGTCAGCCCGAGGGAAGGAAAATCATTTTACAAAATGTCGACGCCTGGTTTCGCGATCTCGCAGCCAGTGGATTGCAGTTCAGTGCGTGGACAGGGTTCGCGTATGACTACGGCGGTTGCAATTGTTCGAAATGCAGTCCTTGGATTCTTACCTTCGCACGGCTCGCGAAGGAGATTCAATCGATTGCACAAAAATATCATCCAAACATTGAGCCATGGTTTTGTTCCTGGTGGTGGACCGAACAGGAACACGCGATGTTCAATGAATGGGCCGAGAAAGAAGCTGCGGGATGGCTCAAAGGGATGACACTTCATCTCGAATACGACCAAACCACTTTCAAAGAGGTGAATGTCCCGAAGGGCTGCAAAAAGATCGCATT
>CBHWET010000106.1:0-13736 GCA_966112985.1 uncultured bacterium
AAAAGTGTTACCTATGTCTTGAACCACGACTGTTACCGATGTCCTGACTGCGCCTAGTAAGTGCGCTAACTAGAATAATTCGAACCCCAAACCCGCGTCCCCCCTCGCTCCGTTGATCCCGCACGCTGGTCGCTGCACTTTTTCGGTGAAAAGAAACCCGGGATTGATATGCTCGCCCCGAGGGACCAACCAACATGCCCGCCCCGTCCACCCAACCAAAAATCGCCCAACAATCGCCACCGCTGGCTGAAGCACCCTTTTTCCTGCCACACGAACTTGCCTTCCTGGCTCTTTTTGTCAGCACCGGTTTGAGGCTTGCGCTCGTTGGCCAAACCAGATTGGCGCTCCCGTTTGCGGCGCTCAGCGTAGCAGTAGTGACTTTGGCATACTGGACTCGACGACACTCTTCATCAACGCGAACAAGATTGAGGCTCCTCACGTACGTACCTTTGATGATGGTGTCCTATTTCCTGCTGGGCCAATGCGCCGGCTTTATCAAACTCACCGACGCTCATTGGCTGCAGCGAATGGATAATTGGTTCATCCGGACCAATGCCAGTTTATGGATGGAACGGCTAACAGGCCCCATGCTCAGCGACCTATTCAGTTTCCTGTATCTCGGCTTTTTCATCTATATGTGGTCGGCGCTTTGGCATTACAGCAGGCGTCAACTGAAAGTCTTTCAGGCATTCATGGCCGGCCTCTTCGTGGTTTATGGCGTCGGTTTTCTTGGCTACACGATCGTCTCGGCCGCTGGACCATATTTAGAAATGGCGCAGCAGTTTTCGCGGCCGATCCAGGGAGGTCGAATCACAGATGCGTATAACGCGATTGTCCTGCCGGGCACGAACAGAACGGATTGTTTTCCATGTCTGCACGTCGCAGTTTCGGCCTTCATCCTGTTCTTTGATTTGCGTCATTCGTTACGCCGTTTTCTTTGGATGATGCTGCCATGTGCCGGCATATGGTTTTCGACGCTCTATCTGCGACAACATTATTTTACCGACATCGTAGGGGGCGTCATTCTGACTGGCGTTGCGCTGTGGATTTCCGCCCGTTCATTGAACAGCTCCTCTTCCAGCATTCATTGATTATTTCAATGTTGCCGGAAAATTATCAATTCACGGTTCTCGGCCAATCCGGACTTAACTCACCCCATGCAAACGTTACCAACCAAAATACTCGGAACCGGAATTTATCTTCCGAAGCGAGTCGTCACGGCTGAAGAGATCGATCGTTGCGCCGGGCTTTCTCCCGGCTGGACGCAAGCCCATTCAGGTGTTTTGCGTCGACACTTTGTCACTGACGAAACCGCGTCGTTCATGGGAGCGAGAGCCGCCGAGCAGGCGTTGCGTAACGCCGGATTAACCGTGCATGACATCGATTGCATTGTTTGCGCGAGCGGCACTGCTGAACAAGTCATCCCGTGCACTGCCGCGCTGATTCAGGAACAGATCGGTAAAAGCGCGGAGGGCACGCCGTGTTTCGATATGAATTGCACGTGCCTCAGTTTTGTTGCAGCCCTCGATAACTTGTCGCTCGCGATTGCGCTCGGACGTTACCAACGAGTGCTCATCGTCTCTTCGGAAATTGCTTCGCTGGGTCTCAATTGGAATCATGCCGAAAGTTGCTCGATTATGGGCGACGGTGCAGCCGCAGTTGTCATCGGCCGAGCAGAGACCACTGACACATCGTCAATCATCGGAGGCAGGATGGAGACTTATGCGAGTGGAGCGCATCTCGCCGAAATCCGAGGCGGCGGCAGCAGATTACACGCGCGCAATCACACGAACGATAATCGCGCAGATTATCTGTTCCACATGGAGGGCCACGCCGTTTTCCGGATCGCCTCAAAAATCCTTCCGGGATTCGTGGATCGATTTCTGCGCGGAATCAACATGGAACTCGATGACTTTGATCTCGTCATCCCGCATCAGGCGAGTCTTGCAGCACTAAAGCTCACGAGACGCCGCTTGAATATTTCGGAGCAGAAGTTTTTCACGTTCGCAGAACACATCGGCAACACCATCGCCGCTTCCATCCCAATGGGTCTACACCTGGCCATCGAAGGCAAACGGCTGCAACGCGGCGACAAAGTTTTGTTGATGGGAACTTCTGCGGGGTTCTCGGTCGGCGCACTCGCTCTTCAATATTAAATGAGCTCATCAGCGAAAAAGGCTTTGGTGACAGGCGCCACAGGATTCCTCGGCGGCCATCTTGTGAACCGCTTACTCCGGGACGGCTGGGATGTTACCGCGCTCGGCCGAAATGAAAAAGCGGGACGGATTCTACAAAGCAAAGGAGCACAATTTGTATGCGTCGACCTCGCCAACGCAGACGCCACGACGGAGGCATGCCGCGACCAGACCATCGTTTTCCACTGCGCCGCCCGTTCCTCACCGTGGGGACGTTACAATGATTTCTACCGTGACAATGTTTTAGCGACGCGGAATCTAGTGGCCGCGTCCATTACGGAAAACGTGGCCCGATTCGTACACGTATCGAGTCCAAGTATTTATTTCGGCTTCGAAGATCAATTGAACATTACCGAGTCGCAGCGACTTCCAGCATTTCCCGCCAATCACTACGTGCGAACGAAAATTGAAGCCGAAGCCGTTGTCGATGCCGCTGCGTCGAGAATTGAAACGATCACCCTGCGGCCGCGTGCTATTTTTGGCGCCGGCGATACAACTCTCTTCCCGCGAATCATTCGGGCAAATGGTTCTCGCGGCTTTCCTCTCATCAGAAACGCAGATCCGTTGATTGACATTACGTGTGTCGAGAACGTTGTGGACGCACTGATACTCGCAGTCAAAGCGCCACCCCCAGCCATCGGAAAAAAGTTCAACATTTCAAATGGAACACCATGGCCAAGGTCGCGCCTGTTGGCCGAATTGTTTCGCCGAGTCGGAATTCCATATCGCACCCGAAACGTAAGTTATCCTGTGGCCTACGCTTGCGCCGCTACATTGGAGTACGCGTCCTCTCTTTTGACGCTGAGCTCATGGGAACCACCACTCACGCGCTATTCCGTGGGAGTTCTGTCAAAAAGCCAAACGTTGGACATCACCGCTGCCCGGAGACTGCTCGGGTATACGCCAGCGAAAACGATCGAAGAAGGCATGGATGACTTTGCGCTTTGGTGGAAGGAGTCGCATGCAGCCTGTTAAGTTGACCCTGATGACCGATGGCTATTGCGAGCAACTCGAGCGCATCGCCATCCAGGGAGGACGATTCGTGCGTATCCGATTCGCTTCAATGTTTGCGCTGATCGAACATCCCCGTGTCGGCCCGATTCTTTTCGATACCGGATATACGAAACGGTTCTTCGACGAAACAGCGCGATGGCCCGCCATGCTTTATAGAATGGTCACGCCTGTTCATTTGCAAGAAGGCGCCGACGTTGCCTCACAGCTGAAGAGTCGCAGCATAAAACCCGACGACATCAAGCATGTCATCATTTCGCATTTTCACGCGGATCATATTGGCGGTCTCAAAGACTTCCCGAATGCGACGTTTCATTGCACACGTGAAGCGTATGCGACGAGCGATACCTACAAAGGCTTGAATGCTGTTCGCCATGCATTTCTTCCCGGTCTCTTGCCCAAGGATTTCAAAGAACGGGTGCGCTTTGTCGAATCATGCACCGAGGTGACGCTGCCGAGGCGCTTTTCGCCGTTCACCAAAGCGAGAGATATTCTCGATGACGGTAGCATCTTGTCGGTCGATCTGCCGGGACATGCGGTTGGACAACTTGGCGTTTTCCTCACCGACGCCACACGTGGTGATTATCTGCTGGCCGCCGATGCTTGTTGGCTCAGCCAATCATTTCGTCACAATCTGATGCCGCATCCCATTGTGCGAATGCTGATCGACTGGGGTTCGTTTCGTTCTACCTTGAATCGACTCCCACCAACTGCATATCGGAAATCCAACGGTCTCGATCATACCAACTCATTGTTCCGAAATCTGGAGCGCCCATCGATGAGCGCACTTTCCATCCTTTGGCATTACGCGCAGGCGAAACGCAATTTGACGCGATGGACCGACCGCTCCGAACTGGAACAGTGGCAGGACCGGCAGGTGAAGCGGCATCTCAAAGCAATCCTGCCACGCTCTCCATTCTATCAACGCCTGTATGCAGGTCGATCCGTCGAGGATTGGCGCGAATTCCCGACCATTTCAAAAGTTGAAATGATGAAACATTTCAATGAGTTGAACACCGTTGGCCTCGATCGAGATCGCGCCTTTGAATTGGCCCTGGAGGCCGAGCGAAGTCGTAATTTTGTGCCCACCATTGGCAACGTGACGATTGGCCTTTCGTCCGGCACGTCGGGGAACCGCGGCCTTTTTATTGTTCAGCCAAAAGAAACATTCGCCTGGGCAGGAAACATGTTGGCAAAAATTCTTCCTGGGTCGCTACTCGATCGACATCGCGCCGCGCTCTTTCTTCGTGCGAACAGCAATCTGTACGGTTCGGTTGCCACTGGCCGGTTTTCCTTCGCGTTCTTTGATCTTTTGGAACCGATGTCGACGCTGATTCATCGTCTGCAGGAATTCAGCCCAACGTTGTTGGTAGCTCCGCCTTCAGTGTTGCGTCGCCTGGCGGAGGCTCAGCGCGATGGGAAAATAAATCTGCGCCCAATCCGTATCTTCTCTGTCGCGGAAGTATTGGAACCTGAAGACAAGGCATTCATTGAGGAATGGTTTCAGGTTCCGGTTTTCCAGATCTATCAGGCAACCGAAGGATTTCTCGGCGTTAGCTGTGTCCACGGCACGTTGCACTTGAATGAAGATATCGTGGTTATCCAAAAGGAATGGTTGGATGAGAAACGGAGAAAGTTCAGCCCTGTTATCACGGACTTTCGCCGCCGCACTCAACCGATTCTCCGCTATCGCCTGAATGATATTCTGACGGAACGGGCCATCCCCTGCCCTTGCGGTTCCGTATTTACTGCTATCGAAAGCATCGAGGGGAGATGCGATGACATGTTTTTGTTCCGGGTAGAAGGGACACAAAAGACGATCGAAGTTTTTCCCGATTTCATCCGACGGGCGATCATCACAAGTTCCCCGGCAATCACGGAATATCGAGCTATCCAGGATATTAACGGCGATATTGAAATTCAGCTGGCCGTGGATTTTTCGCAGCAAAGCTGCACCGAAATTCGAGTGCGGGAGAACTTTCAACAGTTGTGCACAACGCTGGGCTGCGTCATTCCAAAAATTTCCTTCGCGCCGATCGCAAACTCAGAAATGCAAACAAAACTACGCCGAGTGCTTCGGCGGAAACCATAAACAGCGGTTCGCAGTCTCGGCTACGGTCGCGTGATTTTTCGGCCAATGAAAAGTCCGAGGATCAGCAACAGCAGGAAAATAGCAACAAACAGGAAGAATAGAATTTTGGCGATTTCGGCGGCTGCTCCAGCGACTCCAGTGAAACCGAGTAATCCGGCTATCAAAGCCACGATCAGAAATATGATTGACCACCTGAGCATAAATTACGATCGGTTGGACCAAGCTCGGAAACAATCAGGAATGCAACTGAAACCACCGCAGGAAGAGAGATGAAAAAAAAATACGATGCAGGACGGCTGGTCCCGGGTTGCGCCATTTACCACGTCACAACGCCGGACCAGACGGCCTGCATTCGATATGCAAACAACAACAACGCGGTTACAACTTGAACCGCAGCAGGAACGTCAAACAAAACGGCTCTTCGTATTGGATGACCGATGTCTTTTGAGTATTGAACTCGCAGGACGGGCTTCCTAACTCGAACCGCAAATCGTTCTTCTTCTTGAAATCGTAAAGCGCGCCTTCCATCAGGTTGTTCACACAAATTTTCGCATGCGCCTGCTGTGCCTGTGGCGACAACGGCTTATCGAAAGAAAACGCCGGCCGAATATTAATCAATGGCGGCAATGTGCACGCGACGTTCTTATCGATGGAGCACGTTAGAGAAATCGGGCCTGGCAACGTTGCCGGTTGTGCCTCCGGGAGCAACGATGAGTTGTGATACGGCGGCGTCGCGAATTCGCGCATCGGATAGCAGTGCCGTGTCGCCTTCACTTGCGGGATCACCGCCGATTGACTCTCCGCAAACGCAGCCGCACTTACGAAAAGCAGGCTGCACATCTGAAAAACGACGAATGTTTTCACGGCTGTGAATGCTTTATTAGCATCGCTTAGGCCAACAATTTCTGAGAATTAACAACCCCTTGGGTTGTCTCAATCAGCATGCCCTTGTGGCCTCGCGGAGATGACACCCCAATACCGTGATCCAGCGGGTTGTTTTTCGACAGAAATGAAGCTGGTACGATCCTGTTACAGTCTCAAATCGGGACAGTTTTGCCTCACACGCCTAAACCCAAAAGTGAGAACCGCTCTACTTCCCTAAATAAACCGGTTTACTTTCCAGAATTCGTACCGGTTGCAGGTGCGGCCAGAGGTGAAGAAATTGTATTCGTACTGATTGGAGCGTCGGCAGTCGAAACCGTGTTGGTGTCAGACTGAGAACTTGGTTTCGGGGAACTATGTGGTTGTGCATGGCTCCCGGAACTGTGACTCGATTGGGTGTGGCTGCCCTGGCTCGATTGAGTGTGACTTCCGGAGCTTGATTTCGTATGGCTCCCCTGTGAGTGACTTCCTTGCGAATGACTCCCAACCGAGTGACTGCCCGAACTCGACTTGGACCGGCTTCCCTGGGATTGACTCGACTTAGTGCGACTCCCGGATGAGTGGCTCGACTTTGTCCTGCTTCCGGATGAGTGGCTCGATTGCGTATGACTTCCTTGATTGCCCTTTGCGAATAAAACCTCAGTGGTCGAAGAAATCATCACTAGAGCGATAATAAAAACTGAAGTGCGAAGGATTCGACGTTTGGGCTTCATACAGTTCGGTATATTCCAGATTTACTGCTGATTTCGTGGGTAAGCAATGACAAACACCGCTGGTCGACTATCCCTTGGAATACGTCTCCGATACTTTCGGCAATTCAATCCAGAAACAGCTTCCCTTGCCGGGCTCGGATTCGAGGCCAACTGATCCACCCATTTTATGGACGGCGCGTTTTACAATTGCGAGGCCGATGCCAGTACCTCCGTACTCACTTTCAGCATAACCCCGTTCGAACATGTTGAAGATCTTTTCGCGCTGATCCGGCAAGACGCCCATGCCGTTATCCTCCACACAGAAACGCACTTTATCTCCAACAGCTCTAGTAAACAGACGGATCATCGGCCTCCTGTCCTTGGGCACGAACTTGATCGCGTTGTCCAGAAGGTTGGAAATGCACTGGGTCATCAGAGCTCCATTCGCGATAACCTTCTGCAAAGGATGCTCAACGCGGATATTCGCGTCACGTCGGTTCAGGTCTGAAGAATCCTGCAGGATTGCTGGAATCATCTTATCCAGATCCACGACTTCCATCTTCAACTCCGAACGCGCAACACGACTGTAGGTCAAAACATCCTGGATGAGATTATCGAGGCGTGCGCCCGCTGAAATGATTCGTCTGACATATTCCCGCCCGACATCATCAAGTCTGTGACCGAAGTCTTCCTGCAACAATTGCCCAAAGCCCTGCATGGAGCGCAATGGAGCACGAAGATCATGTGAGATGCTGTAAGAGAATGATTCCAGATCCGTAATGATTTCCTGAAGCTTCGCGGTACGTTCGGCCACTTTTCCCTCGAGATCACGATTGGCCTCCGCCAATGCGTCTTTCGCTTTTGTCAACGCGGCAGTGACATAAAAAATTAGAAAGCTCAAAACCACGCCAGTAACGAGAACCAGATTTATCCAATGGGCATTTGAAGCGGCGTTAAACCTGTCGGTGGTTGCAAATACCAGCAGCCACTCACGTCCCGAGACTGACACACGAAGCGATTCAGAAAACATAGGAGAAACGGACGGACGATACGGAGACCGATAAATCAGGTCTTCAGGGGCCGCATTCAGTCCATTGTAAACCTCAAAATGAATTTGAGGTTCACTTCGAGAATTGAAGATTCCAACGAATAAATCATCTCCTCGAAACGGGCTGTAAACGAAACCAATCAGTTTTTTTCGCCTCTCCTCGAAGGAGCGAGGGGTCTCGCCTCCTTCGTAGACAGGCATGTAACGCAAAAAACCGGCCTGTTTAATATCAAAGATTTCCTGGACGAGAGTGACCTTGCCGGAAATCGCGTCAGTAGCCTCGTCGCGCGCCCGGACCATACTGTTGCTGCGAACAGGTTCGCTAAACATGTCAAAACCAATTGCCGCGGCATTGCGAACATCGAGCGGTTCGAGGTAAAGAATCGGAAAATACTCGGCGCGATCTCCAGCAGGCCGGATCGTGACATCGCGTCCTAATTCGGCGCTGGCCACGGCGGCAAAATCGGCCTCCTTTCCCGATAAAACACGTTTGGCAAAACCGATGCCCTGGATGCCAGGATAGTTCTCCGGAAGTTTCAGCTGGGTCGTGTAATTATGAAAATCCGATGCGCTCACGTAATCGCTGGATGAGAACAGCCCGGCAGTTCCCCGCAAAAGACCAAGATAAACGTCAAACCGCGTGTTGACCGCGTCGGTTATTTCCTCAACCAGTGCGTCAAACCGTACTTGGTCCGAGGAATGGGTCGTAGTGGCGACGTAACGATAGACGAAAAAGGTGGTCACCAAACACACAATGAGTACTGCCAACGGAGCCAGCCTGGAAGTCATCCAATTTCGTTTTGTAAATTTGCGCAGGTCGAAAGCCACGAATCCTCCGTTGAACCTGATGCCTGACCGATACCAGCATGGTTAGATAAAGTGGGATCGTTGCAGATTCAATCGGGCAATCGCTGATTGGTCCACGCCGTGCCTGACAAATTGAAGAAGGAAAGTTCTGAGGCCGCAACCCAGGCATTCGCGTCGAAACGTTTTCCCGTTGGCAAAGCTCGGGCATTTCGTAACAGTCCCTTCGGGACCAGATATGGCACCGCTGTCGAACCCTCACGTGAGTCTACAATGAATCCAGCAGAGTCATCGCAAAACGAATGCCCAACGCAGAATCATCCCAGTTTTTCCGAGGCCTTTCGCTTTTGGGTAAAGCTCGGTTTCATCAGCTTCGGCGGGCCGACGGGACAAATCGCCATCATGCATGCGGAATTGGTCGAGAAGAAGAAATGGATCAGCGACTCCAGGTTTTTGCACGCGCTTAACTATTGCATGCTGCTGCCGGGCCCCGAAGCGACGCAACTGGCGATCTATATAGGCTGGCTATTGCACCGGACGTGGGGAGGCATTGTCGCTGGAGCGTTTTTCATTATCCCTTCGATATTTATCCTCTGGGCACTCTCTTTTATCTACGTCACGTACGGCAATGTGCTGGCAGTGGCGGCTATTTTCTATGGATTAAAACCCGCGGTTCTGGCGATTGTCGCATCAGCCGTGCTGCGCATCGGAAAAAAAGCGCTGAAGAACGAGGTCATGTGGATGATTTCAGGCGCCGCATTCGTTGCCATCTTCTTTTTTCACGTCTCGTTCGCGAAGATTATTGTTGCCGCCGGGCTGTTTGGACTCGTAGGCGGTAGATTTTGGAAACACAAATTCATCATCGAGACCGGACACGGCACCGGGACAAAAACAACGGTCGCCTTGATCGATGATCGAACAGTGGCTCCCGCACATGCGCGCCCCTCGGTCCTGCGTGCGCTAAAAGTATGTTTCGTTTGCCTCGGGCTGTGGTGGATCCCCGTTGCACTGCTCTCTGCATGGCTGAGTCCGAGTCATTCTGTGGTTCGCGAAGGAATGTTTTTCAGCAAAGCATCGATGATTACATTCGGAGGCGCCTATGCTGTGCTGCCGTATGTTCGACAACAAGCCGTTGAGCAATATCATTGGCTGAATCTCGGCCAGATGTTGGATGGACTCGGTCTCGCCGAAACGACTCCGGGACCATTGATCATGGTGTTACAATTCGTCGGCTTCCTGGGCGGATGGAATCAGCCCGGTCGCCTTTCACCGTTGGTCGGAGCAACATTGGGCGCATTCATTACCACATGGACAACTTTCGTCCCATGCTTCCTCTGGATTTTCCTGGGAGCGCCACACATCGAACAGTTGCGAGGAAATGTGAAGCTAACGGCGGCATTATCAAGTGTCACTGCCGCCGTCGTCGGCGTCATTCTTAACCTCGCTGTCTGGTTCGGCATCCACGTCCTGGTTCCCACGAACTCGCGGACAATCGACTGGTTCGCGCTGACCGTCATGAGCGTGGCATTTCTCGGAATGACAAAATGGAAATGGAATATCATTCCCATCATCGTCAGCGCAGGAACCGCCGGTTTGATCTACAAACTTGTTCTCTGATGCGTGGCTTTGTTGTTCTCCCCACTCAGCGAATCAGCTCCTGTGGTGTCACATAGACTTCGAATTTCTCCGTCTGCCTTAATACTGTAAATTGCGTAACAACGCCGATTTCGGCAGCAACGAGTTTGCGCAATAAGTCGTCGGAACCACTGATTGGTTCGCCTTTGAAGGCAATGATGATGTCACCTTCTCGTAATCCCGCGAGACGCGCCGGGCTGCCGGGTTCCACCCCAACGATCAATACGCCACGATCCTGATTCAACCGGTAATGACGCCGAACACGCGCGTGAATCGGTGTCGTTTGTCCAGCGATGCCGACATAACTACGGCGCACGCGACCCTCCTTCACCAGCCATCCGGTGATGAGTTGCGCGGTATTGCTCCCGATTGCAAAGCAGATGCCTTGCTCTGACGCAATGATCGCCGTGTTCACTCCGATCACTTCGCCTTTTGAGTTGACCAATGGTCCTCCGGAATTGCCCGGATTAAGCGACGCATCCGTTTGAACGATGTCATCCATTAACCGCCCCGTTTGGGAACGTAAGGAACGGCCGAGAGCACTCACGACACCGGCCGTCACGGTCGCCTCGAAACCATAGGGACTGCCGATAGCGATGGCCAGCTGACCGACTTTCAGTCGAGATGAATCGCCGAACTTTGCCGCAGCAAGATTTGGCGCATAGACGCGAAGCACAGCGAGATCCGAATCTCGATCTTCACCGACCAGCATAACGTCTGGCCTGCGGCCGTCGGAAAGAACAACCTCAATCGTCTCCGCGCCACTAACGACATGGCTATTGGTCAGGACAAGCCCATCCGGGCTGATAATGAAGCCTGAGCCGCCGCCCATCGCCTGTCGTGGACCGGTGCGTGTTTTTTGCGTCTTAAATACTTCGATACGGACGACGGAAGGGGCGATCAGGTCCACCGCGCGTGTTACCGCATTAGAATAGGCGTCGAGTAAAGCCCCATCGTTTGGCGTATCCTGACGGCTCTGTCCGTCACGAGAATCGAATCCGGCCTCTCCCTGCTCCGCCGCTATGTTGGTTGGCGTTACGCTGAACTTCATAATGAATCCAACATGAAACATTTCTCGTTTACGTCAAATTCGGCCAATAAGGAGAAGAAAATCGGCGGACTTCGGAAAAGCTTTGACCGTTGCTTAAGCCCTCTTACTTCGGCCAACGAAACGAGACGCCTACCATGATGCCCAGTGCATTCACGCCCACATTCCGACGGTAGGTGTTGCCGTTTGAAATGTGGTGATAGTCAAGCTCCACCGTTATTGAAACGTCTTTCTTCACAAAGCATCGAAGCCCAGCCCCAGCTTGTGAATCAAATTCGAGCGGCCCGCCCAACAGATTCTGAGTCGAGTCGTGATAGGCATCGGAGTATTGAATGCCGAAACCGACCTGTAGATACGGCTCGCATCGCCGCTCAGGCCGTAGAATGTTGTATCGAACCAAACCTCCGCCTCCTCCAAAACCGTGCCCCGGGCCTTCGAACACGCCTGCGCCGAACACTTCTCCCAGAATCTCAAAATGATTCCCAAAACCATCTTTGCGTGGTGAAAAGAAATGGCCGAATCGCACGGTAGTTAGTTCATAATTGTATGCCCTCCTTGGCCCTATGACGGGCGACACAAAAACGCCGGCAAGTATTTGCACTTCATTCGCACCAGACTCGATGAAGCGATCACTTTCCAGCGGCGTCGCACTACCTGTTGTAATGAAAAGAAAAACCACTGCGAAAGTCGCTGTGACCAAAATTCTTTGCTGAGTCGTAGCGCGCCGTAACGGAAACCGTTCGATGGCGCATTTTCCCTGCCGCACGTCAGAACGCTACGTTTGGCAGTCGTTTTCAACAATGAGGCGAACAACGTTCACCGCCTGCAGCACGATCAGTCCCGATGCAATGCGTTTCCATGTTTCACATTGGCAGTGAATCCACCTTCGATTGATCGGAGTAAAGAATAGATGATGTGTGAGCGTTTTACGTCGGCAGCTTACCATGCAAGTGATCCGCCCGTTTGATATTCCGTGACACGGGTTTCAAAAAAATTCTTCTCCTTTCCGAGGTCAATTGTCTCGCTCATCCATGGGAATGGATTCTTCGATCCATATTTCGACTTGATCCCGATTCGCTCCAGTCTGCGATCCGCGATGTGCTGAACATAGTCGCGAAATAAACTGGCGTTGAGCCCGAGGATGCCTCGCGGCAGACAGTCTTCAGCATAGGCAATTTCAAGTTCAACCGCCTGCTCGATCAGCTCCTGTAGCTGCTGCTGAAAGCCGTCGGTCCAAAGCTCCGGATTCTCAGCTTTGATCCCATTGATCAGGTCGATGCCGAAATTCAGGTGAATTGTTTCGTCCCGAAGGATGTATTGAAATTGTTCTCCGATACCCGTCATCCGATTCTGACGGTGAAAGGAAAGCATCATCACGAAACCACTATAAAAGAAAATCCCTTCCATGATGACGTAGAAGCCAACGAGGTTTTTAACGAAACGCTGCATCCCTTCAATCGTGTTCGTATTGAAATCACCTTGAAGAATATCCTCCGTAAGTTTCATTTCGAACGCGTCCTTATCCCGGATTGAATTGACCTCGTGATACATGTTGAACACCTCGCGTTCATCCAATGCCAGAGATTCACAGATGTAATGAAAGGTATGCGTATGAATCGCCTCTTCGAAAGCCTGGCGCAAAAGATACTGCCGCGCTTCGGGATTCGTAATGTGCTTGAAGATGGCGAGCACGATATTGTTTCCAACAAGGCTTTCAGCCGTGCTGAAAAAACCGAGATTTCGCATGATGACTTGTCGTTCATCAGCGGTGAGCTTATTCGACTTCCACAGCTCAATGTCTTTTTGCATTGGCACTTCGGTCGGCATCCAATGATTCGCGCAGCCATTTAAATAATGCTCCCATGCCCATTTATATTTGAGCGGCATGAGTTGATTCACATCAACCGCGCGACAATTTAGAAGCCGTTTATCATCGGCATTGATTCGTTTGGCGAGATCACGGCTTTGCGGCCGTACATCACTAAAATTGCAACAGGACATAATTTTGTTTCGATAGACTGACGTTAATGATTTTTGTTCGGGATGAGGCCTTCGTTCCCGTTAAAAACTTTTGACGGCGGACATGGGCGTTCCCAGCGTCTGAAGCCGAAATCTTCTTATTGGCACGCCTCGCAGGTTGGATCGTTCAATAGACACGCTTTTGGAGGCGCAGTTTGAGTTTCGACGATGGTGGCGTCAGCTTCCCGTCGAACTTGAATGTCTCCTGACGCACTTTTATTTTTCATCCAGCGCGGCTGCAAACCTCGCCGGTTTACGTCGGTTGTCGATTTTTCAATCTGTGTGGCAGCGAGAGAACGAAGATAGTAGG